>NZ_JAYKZY010000001.1:102500-402500 GCF_035818615.1 Sphingobium sp. CR2-8
TTCCAAAACAACCAGGAGGTTGGCTTAGAAGCAGCCATCCTTTAAAGAAAGCGTAACAGCTCACTGGTCTAAATAAGAGATCCTGCGGCGAAGATGTAACGGGGCTAAAGTGATGCACCGAAGCTTAGGGTTCAGTCTTTGACTGAGCGGTAGCGGAGCGTTCCGTAGGCCGTTGAAGCGGGAGGGTAACCGACCGTGGAGGTATCGGAAGTGCGAATGCAGACATGAGTAGCGATTAACAGTGTGAGATGCACTGTCGCCGAAATTCCAAGGGTTCCTGCTTAAAGCTAATCTGAGCAGGGTAAGCCGGCCCCTAAGACGAGCCCGAAGGGGGTAGTCGATGGGAACCACGTTAATATTCGTGGGCCTGGAGGTGTGTGACGGATGGCGTAAATGGTCTGGGCTTATTGGATTGCTCCAGGCTGTGAAGTTGTCCCAGGAAATAGCCCCTCCGTATAGACCGTACCCTAAACCGACACAGGTGGAATGGTAGAGTATACCAAGGCGTTTGAGAGAAGTATCCTGAAGGAACTCGGCAAATTGCCTCCGTACCTTCGGAAGAAGGAGGCCCCATATATGCGCAAGCACTTATGGGGGGCACAGGCCAGGGGGTAGCGACTGTTTAGCAAAAACACAGGGCTCTGCTAAGTCGGCTTCAAGACGACGTATAGGGCCTGACGCCTGCCCGGTGCCTGAAGGTTAAGAGGAGGAGTGCAAGCTCTGAATTGAAGCCCAGGTAAACGGCGGCCGTAACTATAACGGTCCTAAGGTAGCGAAATTCCTTGTCGGGTAAGTTCCGACCTGCACGAATGGCGTAACGACTTCCCCACTGTCTCCAGGATATGCTCAGCGAAATTGAATTCTCCGTGAAGATGCGGAGTACCCGCGGTTAGACGGAAAGACCCCGTGCACCTTTACTGCAACTTCAGAGTGGCATTAGGAAAGAGCTGTGTAGCATAGGTGGGAGGCTTTGAAGCATCGACGCCAGTTGATGTGGAGCCATAGGTGAAATACCACCCTGCTGTTTTCTGATGTCTAACCTCGCACCGTTATCCGGTGCAGGGACCCTCTGTGGTGGGTAGTTTGACTGGGGCGGTCGCCTCCTAAAGAGTAACGGAGGCGCGCGATGGTGGGCTCAGGACGGTTGGAAACCGTCTGTTAGAGTGCAATGGCATAAGCCCGCCTGACTGCGAGACTGACAAGTCGAGCAGAGACGAAAGTCGGTCATAGTGATCCGGTGGTCCCTCGTGGAAGGGCCATCGCTCAACGGATAAAAGGTACGCCGGGGATAACAGGCTGATGATTCCCAAGAGCTCATATCGACGGAATCGTTTGGCACCTCGATGTCGGCTCATCACATCCTGGGGCTGGAGCAGGTCCCAAGGGTTTGGCTGTTCGCCAATTAAAGTGGTACGTGAGCTGGGTTCAGAACGTCGCGAGACAGTTTGGTCCCTATCTGCCGTGGGCGTCGAAATTTGAGAGGAGTTGACCCTAGTACGAGAGGACCGGGTTGAACATACCTCTGGTGTACCTGTCGTCACGCCAGTGGCGCAGCAGGGTAGCTATGTATGGACGGGATAACCGCTGAAAGCATCTAAGCGGGAAGCCTCCCTCAAGATAAGATTTCACAGGACCGTGGAAGACCACCACGTTGATAGATCGGATGTGGAAGTGCGGTAACGCATGAAGCTAACCGATACTAATTGTCCTATTCGCGCTTAAGAGTCCCACCATCAACGACAGCACTGGTCTCCAGCGCATGTCAGCGACAGGTCGGTTGTTAAGCCAGCCCAGATATACGCTTACAAACACACACAAAACGTGCACGGTATCGATTATAACCCCCTTATATGCGCCCGCTTCATTGCTTGGTGACCATAGCGTCTGTGACCCACCCGATCCCATCCCGAACTCGGCCGTGAAACCAGTCTGCGCCGATGGTACTATTGCTCAAGCACTGGAAGAGTAGGGCGTCGCCAGGCATTGCAGCGCGCGCATATATCGGAAAACATAAAACCCATTCACAGTCAAAAAAAGGGCGACCCAAAAGGTCGCCCTTTTACCGTTGGTGACGCGGGATGGAGCAGCCCGGTAGCTCGTCAGGCTCATAACCTGAAGGTCGTAGGTTCAAATCCTACTCCCGCAACCAACTGAAACTACATTTTTCGGCAATCGCCTGGTCCAACGCCGACCCTCGTTCCGACAGATGCGCAATTGCTTCGTTTACGGCGTATGCATTCGGTGAAGGCCGCGGATCAGGCGGCTTCGCGTTTATCTTCGGCGGCGCGCCAATTCCATGGCAGCAGTTCGTGGAGACGGTTCTGGGGGATGTCGGCGATGCGCGCGAGGACGTCGGCGAGCCAAGCCTGCGGATCGATGTCGCTGAGCTTTGCCGTGCCGATAAGGCTCAGCATGAAGGCAGTGCGCTGGCCTCCGCGGTCTGAACCGGCGAATAGCCATGATTTTCTGCCCAGGGCTATACCTCTGAGCGCCCGTTCCGCCGCGTTGTTCGTCAGGCAGATGCGGCCGTCACCGAGGAAGGCGGTAAATGCAGGCCATGCCTTGAGCATGTAATCCATGGCCTCGGCCACATCGCTGTTCTTCGATAGCTTTGACCGGTTCTCGCGCATCCATTCTTCCAGATTGGCAACCAGCGGCGCGCTGAGTTCCTGCCGAAGGGCGAGACGCTCCTGAGCCGATCTGCCGTTGATGGCGCGCTCGATGTCGAAGATCGCGTCGATACGGCGGACCGCCTCCACCGCCAGCGGCGAGATGACGGGTGCTTTCTTGCGGCGCTTCTTGAGCTGGGTGGCGATATCGGCCAGCTCGAAGAAATAGCGGCGCGCGTGGCTCCAGCAAAGGGCGCGGGTCAGCGGCGACGGCAGGCGGTCGCCATGGAACAGGGCATTATATCCGGCATAGGCATCGGCCTGGAGAATGCCTCTCCAACTACGCAGATGGCTCACAGGATGCTCGCCTCGCCGGTCGCGGGAATAATGGAAGATCGCTGCGGGCGGTGCCGGTCCGCCAAAAGGTCGATCATCCCGAACATAGGTCCAGATCCGGCCTGTATCGGTCTTGGTCTTGGCCAGCACTGGCACCGTCGTATCATCGCCATGCAGCCGCTCTGCGGCCAGGACATGCGCCTCGATCAACAGATAGAGCGGCATCAGCGCGGCGGCGCAGGTGCCGACCTGATCGGCCAGGGTCGAAAGGCTCAGCTCCACGCCCTCGCGGGCGTAGCGGTCACGCTGGCGGTTGAGCGGCTGATGCGCGCCGAACTTCTCGAACAGCAGCATCGCCAGGAAGCTGGGGCCAAAGAGCCCGCGGGGCGTGACGTGGAAAGGCGCCGGCGGTTGGGTGATCTTCTCACAATCCCGGCAGGAGAATTTCTCCCGCACGGTCTGAACCACCTTCCACTGTCGCGGCACAACCTCGAGCGTCTCGGTGATATCCTCACCCAGCTTGCACAGCCGATCCGAGCCGCAGCAGGGGCAGGCATCGGGCGCGGCGATGACGACGCGTTCGCGTGGCAGATGTTCGGGCAAGGGCTTGCGGGCGGGCCGCTTGCGTTCAAACGGTGCGACGTTGGTCTTCGCCGCTGCTAGGGCAGCCAGAAGCTCATCTTCGCTGGCAGCGGTCTCGTACTCCTCGAAGGTCAGTTCCATCTGGTCGAGCAGATGCCGCGTGCGCTCGGAGCGCTGGCCAAAAAGGGTGCGGCGCATCTTCTCGTTCTGCAGTTCGAGAAGGGCGTTACGGGCTTCCAGGTCGGCGTTGATGGCCTTGATGCGGGCGACTTCAGCGGCGACAGCCTCGGCGGCGGCAAGCCGCTCGCGAAGGCTGTCGATCTCTGCTTGTGCCTCGTTCCCCATGGCCAATAGCCTAGCCAAAAAGCACCGGAATCTCTAGCTTTTTAGGTCATGCCGGGAATTTTATCCGGCCAATGTCGGGCGCCATGTGGCCTGCGGATTACGCCAGTCGATCGCCTCTAGCATGCAAGCCATCTGCGAGGGGGAGATGGCAATCACGCCGTCCACGGCCGAAGGCCAGATATACTTCCCGCGCTCAAGACGCTTCGAATAAAGCGACATGCCGACGCCATCATGCCAAATGATTGCGTGTTTCGGAAAATCCCGGACAGTTATTTCACTAAATCGCGGACAGGCATTTCGGTAAATACGGGACAGTGATTCCGCTAAATCCCGGACAGGGTTTGGGACAGGATCAAGGTTAGGTTTTGTGATGCGCCGCTCTGGCATTGTTGCTCCTCATCGTTGCGATGGGAGGGGTGATGCCAAGGCGGAAGCAGACGAGACGAACCGACGTGAAGGACATGCGATCGATCCTCCGGCTGACCTACGATCAGGGTTTGTCGGTACGGGCCGTGTCAGAGCGGCTGAAGCTTAGCAAGACGACGGTGTCGACCTATTTACTGCGGGCGCGCGAGGCTGGGCTGACAGGCTGGCCGTTGCCGGCCGGCTACGACGATGACACAGCGATCGAACGGTTGGTGTTCCGCCGTGTCGGCCGCCCTCCTCAGGATCTGGGCGAGCCGGACTGGCCAGTGGTTGCGCGGGAGATCAAGCGCAAGGGCGTGACGCTGGTTTTGCTGTGGCAGGAATATCGGGCTGCCCATCCCAACGGCTATGGCTATACTTGGTTTTGCGATCGGTTCCTGTCCTTCCAGCGGCGGACCCATGTCAGCTTTCGCAATCGGCATGAGGCTGGAGCTGTCCTGCAAACCGATTATGCTGGGCAGACTGTGCCGCTGATCGATCCTGTGACCGGCGTCATCACCCAGGCACAGATCTTCGTAGCGGTGCTGGGTGCTTCATCCTTCACCTTCGCAATGGCTAGCTTGAGCCAGCAGTTGCCGGACTGGATCGACGCGCAGTGCCGGGCATTGGCCTTTGTTGGCGGCGTTCCGCGCGCGATCGTGTGCGACAATCTGAAAGCGGGCGTTGCCAAAGCGCTATGGTTCGAGCCCACGCTCAGCGCGACCTTTGCGGCGATGGCCGAGCATTACGATACGACGATCCTGCCTACCCGGAGCCGGCGGCCGCGCGACAAAGGAAAGGTCGAGGGCGCAGTGTTGATCGTGGAGCGCTGGATCCTGGCGCGGCTGCGCAATCGGCGCTTCTTCAGTCTGGCGGATCTCAATGCCGCGATCGCAGACTTGCTGGTTGATCTCAATGATCGGCCCATGCGCCATGTCGGCAAATCCCGTCGCGCAATCTTTGACGAGATCGAACGGACGGCATTGGCAGCGTTACCTACGTCGGTGTTCGAATATGCCGAGTGGAAACGCGCCAAGGTCCATCCTGATTATCATGTCGAGGTCGACAAGACCTTTTACTCCGTGCCGCACGGACTGATCGGTCGGCAGGTCGATATCCGCCTGACGCATCGAGTAGTCGAGATCTTCTACGATCATGCGCGGGTCGCCAGCCATATGCGGACATCGCAGCGCCGTGGGCACGTTACCGTGAATGAGCACATGCCCAAAGCGCATCAGCGCTACGCGAATATATCGCCAGCGAGCCTGATCGAGCGCGCCAGGAAAACGGGTCCTAACACAGCGACGTTCGTGGAAAGGCTGATGGTCGACAAGCCGCATCCCGAGCAGGGCTATCGCTCCGCCATGGGCATCCTCTCGTTGGCCCGGCGCTACGAACGCAATCGGCTTGAAGCCGCCTGCGATCGGGCGCTGGTGATCGGCGCTGTCACCTACTCATCCGTCAACGCCATCCTCAAGGCCGGGCTCGACAAGATCCAGCCGGCAACGGGGCCACTCAAACCGACACCGGCGCACGGCAACATCCGTGGTGGGTCCTATTATCAATGAAGAAAGGACGATCTTGTGCTGACGCATCCTACCCTTGATCAAATGCATAGCCTGGGGCTAGCAGGCATGGCGGCCGCATGGCGCGACATTGCCGAGCAGGACACCGCTGGCGATCTGACCCGAGACGAATGGCTCGGGCTCATGCTTGACCGCGAGATCGCCACTCGCGCCGATCGACGGCTGACCAATCGTCTTGCCAGCGCGAAACTGCGCTTTGTCGACGCCTGTGTCGAAAATATCGACTTCGGGGCGCACCGCGGACTGGATCGCCGCAATATCCTCTCTCTCGCACAGGGCGCCTGGCTCAAGGCAAATGAGAATCTCATTATCACCGGCCAAACCGGCACGGGAAAAACGTGGCTGGGATGTGCGGTCGGGCGACAGGCAGCGCGCCAGGATCACTCCGTCTTATATCTGCGCATGCCGCGACTCTTCGAGGATCTTGCTCTTGCGCGCCTCGACGGTCGCTTCCCACGCGTCGTTGACAAGCTTGCCCGCGTTCAGCTGCTCATTCTGGACGACTGGGGTACCCATAGCCTCAACGATCAGCAACGCCTTGATCTACTCGAAATCTTCGAGGAACGGTATCGCCGTAGATCCACACTCATCACCGCCCAGCTCCCGGTGGCGGCCTGGCACGAAATGATCGGCGAGCCCACGATCGCCGATGCTATCCTCGACCGCATCGTCCACAATGCCCATCGCATCACGCTAAAAGGTGACAGCATGCGGCGACAAAAAGCTCCGCATGGCTTGACCCAGGACGCAAATATCGAAATCACTCAACCATGACAGCAACCAGGCATCCACTGCCTACACCAGCTGTCCCGGATTTACTGAAGCGCTTGTCCGGGATTTAACGAAGCAGCTGTCCGGCTTTTGCGAAATACGCACCAAATGATCTTGCAAAGGTCGCCACGCCGGCCCCTGAAAATGTACAGATCGCCAGCGAAGGGATCACATCCGAAACTCTGCTGCACCTGCAAGGCCAGGCTGCGCATGCCGCGCCGCATGTCCGTCTGCCCCGTTGCAATCCATATCCGAACGCCGGACGGAACAGGGATCACGGCTTGACCGACCGCAGCACTGCCGACACCAGTCCGGGCGAAGCACCAGCGGGGATACGCACGACCGCCCGTTCGAACTCCACGATGATCGCCGATCCGCTCACTGGCATCGGATCGGGCTGCACCTGCACTTCTGCAAAGCCTTGGGCTGCCTGCCCCATCTGCCGCCGCCATCTGTAGATCTGGTTCGGCCGCAGATCGGCACGGCGGGCAATCTCCGCCACGTTCGCACCGGGCGCCGAAACCGCCGCGACCAGTTCGCGCTTCTGCTGGTCGGTCCATACCCGCCGCCGCTCCGGCCCCGAAATTACCGTGATCTGACTCATCGCACCGTCCTTAGTATCGGTGCAAACACTGGCGCTTGCACCGGTGCCATGTCAAAATATCAGCCGATCACCGCAAGGCGGCTCTCACCGGAGCGATACGGAAGTGCTCGCGCTTGGAAACGACTATCGCGTGGAGACACATGGGGCAGATCCCGGCGTCAACGTCGTCATTAACGGAAAGCGGCGCCACTATAATGTGTTCATCGATGCGACGGGCCGACGCCCGCTCGAAGCCGACGATTTCCCATTCCCGGCGCTTGTCGAACAAGGCATCGTTCTCGACGCGCAAGATGCAGACGCGGGTGCCACCAAAGGAATCTCGGTGGATGAGACATTCCACCCGGCATCTCCCGACCCGCGCGCACAACGGCTATTCTGTCTCAGCCTTCCTTTCATTCTCGGACGTCATCCCTTTGTACAGGGAATCACCAGTTCGCATGAGATGGGCGGTATCGTGGGCGAGGCACTCGCTCGCATGATCGCTGCGCCTGTTCGGGCTGACGCGGCATGAAGCTGTTCGCAATTTACATTGGCGGCGAACATCCTGCCGCTCACATAGAAATTCATGATGTTCGGTTCATAGTGGCACCATCTTTGAAAGCGACGCATGATGCGCTTCGTCGCCAGTGGTGGGGCACGCCTGGCACGCTCCATATCGACTGCTGGGCCGAGATCGACCATGCGGACGGTTATGACGTCCAGCTGAAGCCGGAGCCATATAAGGGGCGTGAACGACTCTTTTCGTGAATCTGGGTGGTTACGATCCGGCTGACTTCGCCGAACAGCATCGCAATATGTTCGTTGTTGCCGAGAATGTGACGCAAGCCAAGGCTCGCGCGATGGCAACGATACCTGAATGGAAGGAAGGCCATCGCGACGATCTCTACGAGGCTGAGAAAGCATTCGCTCTCAATGAGGTCATTGGCGAAAAGCTTCACATACACCTGGTCGCCGCCGAAACGGCGCGACCACCGAAGTTTGCCTGCCGTTACACCCCGCTAAAGTAAGAGGATACGAAAACGCCGCCCTTTTAAGGAGCGGCGTATCGTTCGGCAGAAATCAAAAATTACTTGGACCCTGTGCCTGGCTCAGAAGTCTTTGGCGCCTTGCCATCTTCTACGCGTCCTTCATTGCGCAGATCGCGCCCTTCCTGTGCCTTCTTCTGGCTTTCGGCGGACTTGCCGTGCTCGAACGCCTCTTCCTTGACGTAGCCGGCCGCTTCTTTCGCTTTTCCTTCGATGCTCATCAGGCTCTCCTATTTGACACTGCTTTGATAACGAGCCGAGTTGGTCAGTGTTCCCTCTATTGCTTGGAACCTCCCGCGCTTGAAGTTTCAGATTTAATTTTCGTACACGATCTGGAGAAAGATCGCCGCGTTGGGCAAGCCCGCCCTTACCGCCCTCTATTACAGCGCTACTGCCGTAGGGAACTGAGGGCGATTATAATCATTACGGCTTCAAATGTCACAAACGACTTGGCTGACGTTTTCCCTGGCGATTCCAAAATGAGCGCCATCATGCGAGCCCATGATTGGAACGTATCGAACTTAGGTCCCCCTGATCGATGGCCCGAGGAGCTCAAAGCGTCGCTACGGCTCATGCTCCTGTCTCGGTTTGAGATGTGGCTTGGCTGGGGAGATGATCTGACCTTCTTCTACAATGACGCCTATATTCCCACCCTAGGGTCCAAGCATCCAACAGCGCTGGGTCGGCCCATGTCACAGGTATGGAAGGAAGTCTTTGAGGACGTCCGGGATCGCATCGTCTCAGTCATGCAAGATGGGGTTGCGACCTGGGACGAACAGTTGCTTCTCCTCCTTGAGCGCAACGGCTATCCTGAAGAGACGTATCACACATTTTCATACCGTCCGCTGATTGGTAGTGGCGGCGCTGTCGAAGGCCTGATGTGCGTCGTTCGCGAGGAGACCGACAGGGTCATTAGCGAACGGCGCATCAAGCAATTGAATGATCTGGCCGCCGCGTTGCTCCGATCGCAAAGTCGATCGGATGTTATCGACTCCGTTCGCGCCGAGTTTGGTAAGGAAAGCCGAGACTTTCCGTTCGCCAACCTCCAATTGTTCGATTTACCAGACAGCCCCTATCCCGCCATGGGAAAAGCGACGCCTTGGCCAGTAACGGCCATTCAACCAGGCGAAAAGCAGGCTGTGGTCGCACTGGAACATGCCTCGCAGGATTTCCCGACCGGACCGTGGGAGATACCGCCACGTGATGCGTTGATGGTCGCGGTGGAACAGACTGGCGAAGCCCAAGCCATCGGCGCTCTCGTCCTGGGCTTAAACCCGTACCGCTTGCTCGATGCAGCAACCCGCGATTTCGCCAACCTGATCGCCGCGCAGATCGCAGGTGCGCTGGCCACCATTGATGCCATTTCGGCCCAACGACGCGACCGCGATCGACTGTGGTCGCTTAGTCAGGACCTGATGCTGGTTTGCAACTTTGATGGCGTCATTCGCTCGGTAAACCCGTCAGCGACCCGGCTCCTGGGGTGGCAAGAGGATGAGATGGTTGGACAGGTCCTTGCCGATTTCGTCCATCCCGACGATTTATCTGCCACCATCAGAGAAGTCGAAAAGCTGGCGCAGGGCGTGACGACCCTTTTGTTTGAGAACCGCTATCGCTGCCGGGACGGTAGCTATCGATTGCTCGACTGGAACGCGGTGCCGGACGCGGGCCGTATTCACGCTATGGCACGCGATATAACTCAGGAGCGCCAACTCGCCCGTGATCGCGAGCGGATTTGGGCGCTCTCTCCGATCGTCAAGGTGGTGGCGACGACCCAGGGCATTATCAAGGCCGTCAATCCATCCTGGACGAAGACGCTGGGGTGGGGTGAAGCTGATGCGGTCGGCCGCAACATTCTGGAGTTTGTAGCGCAGGAGCAAGGCGCCGCGCAGCAGCGGTTAGCGAAACTGTCTGAACCCAACGCTGCTGTAGTCGAGTCACAAAGCGTTTTTCGCGCAAAGGATGGCAGCCATCGTCGCTTCGCCTGGACCACCGTTCCAGAAGCCGGCATGGTCTATCTATTCGGCCGCGATATCACCGTAGAGACTGAAGCGGCCGAAGCCCTTATCGCGACAGAAGAAGCTTTGCGCCAAAGCCAGAAGATGGAGGCGGTAGGGCAGTTGACCGGTGGCATTGCCCATGATTTCAACAATCTTCTGGCAGGGGTTCTCGGCAATCTGGAATTGCTGGAACTGCGTATTTCCTAGGGTCGCCTGGAGGCGATCGGTCGCCATCTCGAAACCGCACAGGGCGCTGCAAAGCGGGCCGCCGCGTTAACGCAGCGACTGCTTGCCTTTTCGCGCCGACAGACGCTGGATCCAACAGCCGTCAATGCAAACCGTCTAATTTCTGGCCTGGAAGACCTCATACGCCGCACCGTAGGGTCTTCCATAGAGATTGAAGTGGTTGGATCGGGCGGATTGTGGATGACGTTGGTCGATCGCTACCAGCTTGAAAATGCCCTTTTGAACCTATGCATCAATGCGCGAGATGCGATGCCGGATGGCGGACGCCTGACGATTGAAACAGCCAATAAGTGGCTGGACGACCGTATGGCCCGCGAACGCGAGCTACCCCCTGGCTAATATGTGTCGCTATGCGTGAGTGACACTGGGACAGGTATGACGCCCGACGTGATCGCCCGCGCTTTTGATCCGTTCTTCACGACCAAGCCGCTCGGCGAAGGCACAGGCCTTGGTCTTTCGATGATCTATGGCTTCGTGCGACAGTCGGGCGGGCAGGTAAGGATTTATTCGGAGGTCGGCGAAGGAACGACCATGTGCCTCTACCTTCCAAGGCATCTGGGCCCGGCAACCGAGATCGAACAGGAGTTGCGGCCGACGCAGCTTGACGCTGGGGGGCATGGCGAAACCGTGCTGGTCATCGATGACGAGGCCTCCGTTCGCTCGCTCATCGTCGATGTTCTTACGGACGGTGGATATCACGTCATTGAAGCTGCAGATGGTCCCAGCGGTCTAAAGGTGCTTCAGTCTGATCTACGCATAGACCTTCTCATCACGGATGTGGGTTTGCCTGGGGGAATGAATGGCCGTCAGGTTGCAGATGCCGGCCGGGTGGGCCGTCCCAAGCTCAAGATCTTGTTCATCACCGGCTATGCGGAAAATGCCGTCATCGGCAATGGATTGCTGGAGCATGATATGCACGTGATCACAAAGCCCTTCGGTATCGAAGCCATCGCCAACAAGGTTCGTGGGATGATAGACGAAGGTGACAGATTAAGTCGAAAGAATGGCAGCTGATCAGCCGTCGGCCAATCTGGCCCTTGAAGCGACCGCCTGGCGCGTGCCTTCCGGCCTTTGATTTTGCCGCTGGCGGAACCGGCAACATCGTCGCGCAGTTAGCAGCCCACCTGTAGGAGAGGTGTGCTAGGATGGAAGAGAAAAGAAAAGGTCAGAATCCGGAGGTAGAGCAGCGCGCAGCCGCGAAGGGCGGGCTCTATGAGCAAGCTGCGCCAAAATCCGACGCTCCATTATCTGATAAGGAACGGGCCATGATCGAGGCTGCGCGTGAGCGCGCAGATCGCGATCGAGCCGCGTTGCGGGCGGCCGGGCATGGCGATCATCAGGGCGAAGAAGGATTTTGAGCCGGCTTGCTGTCGGGCCTGCTCCGGTCTATTTTCGCGCGGCGGTGGGGCAATGAGCGTGTCTCGGGGAATTGGCGAGACCGCACTCATGCTGCTTGATGCGCTGCGGGAAGGCGATTTGCTTTATCTGGCCGATGACGAGCAGGACGCCGAATTGGTGGCATGTGCTCTTATGTCCTTTGCACCTGATAATCATGTCGTCTTCTTGCCATTGAGCGACACCTTGCCGGGCGACAGCGCGCGTGCGTCCCCTTCCAACATCGGGAAACGTGTTGCTGCCTTGCGGCATCTGCGGCGGCTTGCAGAGGACCCCAAGCGCCGTCCTCTTGCAACCATCATAAGCGGCGAAGGGGCCGCGCGGCTTTATGCGGACCCTGCTGCCTTCGACGCCGCGCCCCCCAGCCTGCGGGTTGGCGAACCGATCGATCCGACCAACTTCGCCGCTGAAATGGAAAGGCTGGGTTATATCGCCGACGATCGCGTAGATGAACCCGGCGAAGTGGCGGTGCGCGGCGAGGTCATCGATATCTTTCCGGCCGATGCCGGGCTGCCGGCGCGGATCGATATCGCCGATGGGCGCGTCGTCGGTATCCGCCGCTATGATCCAATCACGCAGCGTACGCAGGAGCCGTGCGAGATGCTGGAGATTGGTCGCGCGGCCGAACCAGAGTCGGAGCGGAAAGTCACCATATTAGCCCACCTGCGGCCAGGGCGACTTTACGTCTCGGCAAAGGCCGAGCAGCGTCGCGCACGCTTCATTCGCCTGGCCACCGACGCCACCAGCAAAGCCGGTTCAGCGATTGATGCCGCATCCCAGTCACTATGGGCAAAGGATCTTGCAGCCTGGCGTTCAGGTGATCCGGCAGATTTCGCGGTATCGCCGATTCTACGCTTTGCGGAGCAGCGCTCACCCCTATCAGCACTGAAGCGCTTTGCGGCACCGCATTTACAGCAGGGTAAACGCCTGCTGCTTGTTGGCAGCGAGCGGGACGTCCGTTTTCTCCGGCCCAAGATCGCCAAGACATTCAAAGCCGCGCTCGAGGCCGTCGATTCGGTCGCGGCTGTCGATACGCTTGCGCCGGGCGCGATAGCTGCGCTGGTTGCGCCGATCGACCGGGGCGCTGTTGGCAGTGAGCTGATGATGATTGCTGCCGCCGATCTGCTGGGTAGCCGGGCGATCATAGGCTCAGCGCAAAACAGCGTGGCCGCCGGGCTTGCCCAGGCGGGCGGCGACATTCGTGCAGGCGATCTGATCGTGCATGAGGATCATGGGGTCGCGCGCGTGCTGGGCCTCGAGCCGGTTGCCGGTAATACCGACGCGGAACTGATCGCGCTTGAATATGCCAATGGTGCCCGGCGGCTCGTTCCGTGCCAGGAGGCGGGCCTTTTATGGCGTTATGGCGCTGATGGCGATGCGGTGCGGCTCGACAAGCTGGATGGATCGACCTGGGAAAAGCGGCGCGGGGCGATTGACGAGGCGGTGGCCCAAAGCGCGCGCGATCTTCTTCGATTGGCGCGGGAGAGGGCCGATGTCAAAGCCGCCGTCATAGAACCTGACAGCGCTGCTTATGAACGATTCGTGGCCAGCTTCCCTTTCAACGAAACGGCGGATCAGGCGCGGGCGATCCAGGCGGTAAGGGACGACCTGGCCAGCGGACGGCCGATGGATCGCCTGGTGATCGGCGATGTCGGCTATGGCAAGACGGAGGTCGCCCTGCGTGCCGCCGCGCTTGCCGCCCTTGCAGGCTATCAAGTCATTTTGGCCGCGCCCACGACGGTTCTCGTTCGGCAACATATCGAAACGTTCCAGCGACGCTTTGCCGATACGGGCGTGGTCGTCGCTGGCCTGTCGCGCCTGTCGAGTGCGGCGGAGAAGAAGGCGGCGAAGGCCGGGCTGGCGGACGGGTCCATCGGTATCTTCATCGGCACGGCTGCGGTGATGGCGAAGGATATACGCTATGCCCGATTGGGGCTTGTCATCATCGACGAAGAACAGCGCTTCGGCGCGGCCGATAAGGCACGGCTGCGGGGATGCGCCGACCTTCATCTGCTGGCGATGAGCGCGACGCCCATCCCCCGGACGTTGCACCGTGCGATGATCGGCCTGCAACAGATGTCGGTGATCGCGACGCCGCCCGCCCGTCGCCAGCCGATCCGGACGAGCCTTGCCAGCCCCGACGATATGATGATCAGGACGGCGCTTCTGCGTGAACGGTCGCGTGGGGGACAGAGCTTTGTCGTCGTGCCCCGTATCGAAGATCTCGCGCCCCTGGCCGAACGGCTGGCGCGGATCGTGCCGGACCTCGCGCTGATTGAAGCGCATGGCAAGATGCCGGTGGCCGCCATCGACGACGCCATGGTCCGCTTTGGCGGTGGCGAAGGCGATGTCCTGCTCGCGACCAACATCATCGAGGCGGGGTTGGACGTGCCGCGCGCCAACACGATGATTGTCTGGCGCGCCGACCGCTTCGGCCTTGCCCAGCTTCATCAGTTGCGCGGGCGGGTGGGCCGCGGCAATCGCCGGGGTCAGGTCATTTTGCTGACCGAAGCGGGAGAGATTGCCGAACGTACGATGAAGCGGCTGCGCACGCTGGCGACCTATGACCGGCTGGGTGCGGGCTTTGCAATCAGCGCAGCCGATCTCGATCAACGGGGCGCTGGCGATCCGCTGGCCGACACGCAGGCGGGGCATATGAAGCTGATCGGGGTCGACCTCTATCAGCATCTGTTCGAAGCAGCGTTGAAAGAGGCGCGGGGCGAAGATGCTGGACTGTGGACACCCGAACTCAACCTGGGCATCGCGGGCGGCTTGCCATCGGACTGGATTCCCGATCCCGACGTCCGCCTGGGTCTCTATGTCAGGCTTTCGCGGCTTGTCGATGAAGCTGCCCTCAGCGCTTTGGAGGAGGAAATGGCGGATAGATTTGGTCCGCTGCCCTCCGCTGCCGAACGTCTGATCGATGCCAACAGAATTGCTATTCTCGCGCGGGTGGCCGGAATTGCACGCGTCGATGCAGGCCCGGCCGCGATAGCGCTGACGCCGCGTAGAGCCGCGCGAGATATTGGCAAATGTGCTGAGCTTTCCAAAAAAGACGGCCGCTGGCTTTTGAAGGAGCAGACCGACGACACTGATCGGCTTGCAAGAGTGACCAGCCTGCTCGAAAGCATAGGCGCTTAGCGGAACTTATGTCCGGTGATTGCGTCGATCGGCATGAACTGAGGCGCGGGAATTTTCGGACGATTAAGAGGGGGGATTCCATATGAAGATAGCGGTGGTCACTGGCGGTGCTCAGGGCATCGGCAAAGGTATCACCCAGACATTATTGGCGCAGGGCTGGAGAGTAGCGGTGCTGGACCAGGATGCCGAAGCAGTGCGCGATCTTTCCAATGAGATGCCGACCGACAAGCTTATTGCGATCCGGGCAGACGTTGCCAGCGAGCGCGACGTCGAAAAGGCGTTCGATAAAATTACGGACTGGACCAACGCTACGGAAGAGGCGCAGGGTATCGATCTGCTCGTCTCCAATGCGGGCCTTGCCAATCCGGTCAGCGGTCCGATCGAAAAACTGGAGCTAAAGAAATGGCAGGCGTGGCAGGACAGCCATGTGACGGGTGCTTTTCTGATGGTGCGCGCTGCCGTCCCGCTCCTGCGCCAGCGTAAAGGCGTAATTGTGGTCATGGCGTCGACCCGCGCGGTCCAATCGGAACCCGATACGGAGGCCTATGCTGCGGCCAAAGGCGCGCTCTGCGCCTTGACCCATGCGCTGGCGATCAGTCTTGGCCCCGACATCCGCGTCAATGCTATCCTACCCGGCTGGATTGAAAGCCGCCCTTGGGCCAAAGCAGAGGTGCGCGAAGCGGTGGAGCATCGCGCGATCGACCGGGATCAGCATCCGGTCGGCCGCGTCGGCGAACCGTCCGACATCGCGGCGACCGTCCTGTTTCTGGCGTCCGAAGGTGCGGGGTTCATCACGGGGCAGCAGATCGCCGTCGATGGCGGCATGACCCGAAAGATGATCTACGCGCATTGACGGTTATCTATATCCGGCGGTTTTGGTCCTGCGCTTCAGCGCGCTGGATGTCGGTCATGCGAGCGGCATCCTCAGGCGTTCCAAGGATCAATGGACGCCGCCATTGCGCCATCTGCGCTAGTTGGTCGCCAAAGCTTGTGAATGGCGACCAATCGCCGTCTTCCTCCTGAAACACCCAAGCGCCAGATGCGTGCGCTAGGGCTATTCCCCCAGCGACATCCCAGATGTTAGGTGTCGCGAACCTGGCGACTTGCAGAAGGCCTGACGCCACGAACGCACATTCGATCGCGGCTGCTCCTGTCTTGCCCCCATCCCACGGACCCGCGCTAGACTGGCGATGCGGATAGCCCGCCGTTTGCGAACGGCGGGGTTGGGCATGCGTGAGACCTGTTCGCCCTCAAACCGCAAACCCGCGCCGCTGCCGTCATGATAGACGCCAGGCGTAAGTAAATGACTTGTGCTGCACCATAATGCGCTAACGACAGGAACGCCCCGGTATACGACGCGCACGGATGACGCAAATAGCGGGAAGCCGTTGATGAAGTTGCTTATCCCATCGATCGGGCGGCGATCGCCATTTCCATGCCGCTCATTCCGGATCGAATATCGTCCCGGCCATGTCTACAATAGCGAATGGCGAAGCCGGCCTGTTCCAATTGACCGATGAGCGACCGGATCGGCTCGGGCTTTGTTCCCGCATTGGGGCTATGGACCAAGAG
The DNA here is from genome assembly GCF_035818615.1 of Sphingobium sp. CR2-8. Taxonomy (NCBI): domain Bacteria; kingdom Pseudomonadati; phylum Pseudomonadota; class Alphaproteobacteria; order Sphingomonadales; family Sphingobiaceae; genus Sphingobium; species Sphingobium wonjuense. Next base: position 119,115 of record NZ_JAYKZY010000001.1, read on the forward strand.
CGCCTTCATCCGAAATATCTGCTATTCAACCTAGATCGCGTCGCCAACATACCGATCATAGTTTCGCCCCAAATTCTTCCAAAGCGGCCGTAACGACTTCGACCTTTGCATCATCCTGCAAATCGATCGAAACCATGATGCCGCCAGTAAGAGGAACATCATCCCTTTCGTCCTGATCGACCGTCTCGCTATCTGCGCCTCCAATCCGATTGCCTGCGCTGTTGTCCGGTCCGGATGCAGTCACGAAAATATCGGTTCGCTCAATGCCGATTTCTTGGACCAGTCGTTCCACGGCCATGTCCGCCTGGTCCCGCCTATCGAATGTGCCTGTCAATGTGGTGCTCATGGTGATCCTTTCATCAAGGCTTGGAATCGGCCCGATCAGCCTCTGGATAATCTTCCGGTTTCACGGTGCCGACAGAGGGGCGGTTCTCGACATTCTCCTGCGACTTGCCGCCGCGTGTGCGGGGATCGGGATCATCGCCATTGGCTCGGACATCGCCGACAGGCCCGCGTCGGGGCAATCCGTCCGATCGACCCTTTTCGGGGTCGAGCCCGTTTTCGTTTCCAGGCATGTTCTTGATCCTTCCGCAACGCAGTGGCCGGAAGCGATGCCCGGCCTTGGTATGAAGCGCTGATCAGGCGATCGGTTGCATTCTGGCTCTCCCCTTTATTGCCGGAACCACATGCCGCATGGACCGTTATCAATAGAACATATAGCGAACGATGAGGCTGTCATGATCGAACATCTGCATAATCCCAAACTTGATGAGCACCCGGCTTCGAACGTTGAGAAGGATCCAGCCAATTGGGTGTCGGGCAATGAACCCATCACTGGTGCGCAGGCATCCTATCTGGCGACATTATGCGAAGAAGCAGGTATGGAACTGCCCACCGGCGACCTGACTAAAGCTGACGCATCGCGGCGGATTGATGAATTGAAAGCGAAACTTGGGCGAGAGTGAGAGCTTGACAAATGAATCATCAGTGATGGTTCGTGACGGAAGTCGCATCACATGATGAAGCTTCCACAAAAGGGCGCAAAGCCTGCCGCAGCATCATGTGCATTCCACCCAAGTTGATATCGATCAGGCAGATTTTCCAATAGGCTATTGGGCCCATCCCTCCTTCAAGCGTTGTCCGCTCATGCCCAGAGACGGCCTCCGAACGATCGGACACTCCGTGCGGACATCATAAGAATGGCTGGAGAATGCCCATGACGATGGCGACAGACGATGCCCCACCGACGACATCGAAGTTGAATGAAGAACGCGCGAGCGGGATCGCGGCAGTGTCCCAATCCAGGGGCGACGACCTGATCGGGCGCTCGGTCACGATCAACCGCCCTCGCGACGAACTCTTTGCCTATTGGCGCGATTTTTCCAATCTGCCTTCTTTTATGGACAATGTCGAACGGATCGACATCCTGTCCAATACGACCTCGCATTGGGTGGTAAAGGCTCCGGCGGGACGCACCGTAGAATGGGACGCGACCATCACGGAGGAGAAGACTGGCGAGTTGATCGCCTGGACTTCCGCAGAAGACGCCGATGTCCCCAACAGCGGGCGCATCGAATTTCGCGATGCAGGCGTGCGTGGCACCATTGTCACGGCAACCATCGTCTATGATCCGCCCGCAGGTGTGGTGGGCAAGGTGATCGCCAAGCTGTTCCAGCGCGAACCCGCGATACAGGCGCGACGCGATCTGCGCCGTTTCAAACAATTTATGGAGACGGGGGAGGTCGCAACCGCAGCCTTTACCCGAAAGCAACGCGACGAGGAGAAAGCCTGATGCGCGCGCTCACATGGCACGGTAAGCATGACGTCCGCGTCGATACCGTCGATGACCCCGAAATCCTCAACCCGCGCGATGCGATCATCAAGATCACGTCGACGGCGATCTGTGGGTCCGACCTGCATCTCTATGACGGCTATATTCCAACCATGCAGGCAGGCGACATACTTGGCCATGAATTCATGGGAGAGGTGGTCGAAACCGGTCCCAAATCCACCCTGCAGAAGGGACAGCGGGTTGTGGTTCCTTTCACCATCGCCTGCGGCAGCTGCTATCATTGCGGCAAGCATCAATATTCCGCCTGCGACAATGGCAACCCAGCCGACAATCAGGATATTGGTCAGGAAATGTATGGCCAGCCGATGTCGGGCCTGTTCGGATACAGTCATTTGACCGGCGGCTATGCTGGTGGACAGGCTGAATATGTGCGCGTGCCTTTCAGCGACGTGGGGCCGATCGTCGTGCCGGACGGGTTGGACGATGACGAGGTGCTGTTCCTGTCGGACATCCTGCCGACCGGGTGGCAGGCGGCGGAGAATGCGGACATCGAACCGGGCGACACGGTCGCGGTGTGGGGTTGCGGGCCGGTGGGGCTGTTCGCCGTCCAGTCCGCTTTCCTGATGGGCGCGCACCGCGTCATCGCGATCGACCATTTCCCGCATCGGCTGGAACTGGCGAAAAAATTCGGCGCCGAGACGATCAATTTCGAGGAGTCGAAAACTTACGAAGCATTGATGGAAATGACCGGCGGTATCGGGCCTGATGCAGTGATCGATGCGGTGGGCCTGGAAGCCCATGGGTTCTTTGTCGACAACGTCATCGATCAGATCAAGGCGTCGCTATTTTTGGGCACCGATCGCACCCATTCGATCCGGCAGGCAATCCATGCCTGTCGCAAGGGCGGGCGCGTGTCGATGCCAGCCGTCTACGGCGGCTTCGTAGATAAGTTTCCCTTGGGCGCGTTCATGGAAAAGGGTCTGACCCTCAAGACCGGTCAGACGAGCGTCCAGCATTATATGCCCGCCCTGCTCAATGCAATTCTTGAGGGGAAGATCGATACGACCTTCCTAATTTCCCATCGCATGGGGCTGGAAGATGCGCCCAAGGGCTACAAGATGTTTCATGACAATCAAAATGACGTAACCAAGATCGTGCTGAAGCCCGGTCTCGCCGTCGCCGCGCAATAGGACAGACAGATATGGCCAATAAATTCGCGATCGTCACCGGGGCCTCCACCGGCATCGGCTTTGAACTTGCCTCCATTGCCGCGAAAAATGGGTATGACCTGCTAGTCGTGGCCGACGAACCGCTGATCGACGCCGCGGCGCAGGATTTCAAGCAGCATGGCGTAGAAGTTATTGCGGTCGAGGCCGATCTTTCGACACTGCAAGGCGTGGACACGCTCCTCGCTGCGGCCGATGGGCGGCAGATCGATTTGTTATGCGCCAACGCTGGGCGCGGCCTGGGCCACGCTTTTCTCGATCAGGATGTGAGCGACTGGCGGCGCGTGGTGGACACAAACATCACCGGCACGCTGTATTTGCTGCAAAAGGTCCTAAAGGCGATGGTGGCGTGTGACGACGGCAAGGTGCTGATCACCGGATCGATCGCAGGCTTCATTCCGGGCAGCTTCCAGGCCGTCTATAATGGTAGCAAGGCGTTCGTGGACAGCTTTGCCGACGCAATCCGTAACGAGATTAAGGACAGCAAGGGCGTCACCGTCACGACCCTGATGCCGGGGCCGGTCGAGACGGAATTTTTCGATCGCGCCGACATGCTCGACACCAGTGTAGGATCATCCGACAGCAAGAGCGATCCAGCCGACGTCGCGCGTGACGGCTGGGATGCGCTGATGAAGGGAGAGGCGCATATAGTGTCCGGGTGGAAGAACAAGGTGCAGGCGGCCGTCGCGCATGTCACCCCGGCCTCGGTGCTGGCAGAACAGCATCGTAAGATGGCGGAACCGGGATCGGCAGACGAAGGCTGAAATGCCCCACGCAAATCTATCAGTTTCGCTCGGTAAGCGACTGAAATGAGATGCTGCGCTTCTTATTCTTCCCAAGAAAAACGATCTATTAGATCATCGAATTCGCCAAGATGAGTGAGCGAAATTGAGGAGAGGTTGGTCACTACACGCCTGCTCCGATACTACTTTATAAGATGGCTGTTGGTACAGCTTAAATCGACGCCACCTGTAAACGTCGAATGGCGGCGCCGGGCCTGACACAGCCTTCGCACCGCCGCATTGAAACAAGGTATTTCGGTGGATTGCCGTCAGAAACCAGACGGTCCGCAGCCAGGATACATAAATCCGCTGCCGAATATCGTATTAGGGTCGTTTTGCTCTGGTGCGTTCTTCCCTAGGCCATTTTGGACAGAAGAGAAGTGTCATAGGATTATCCGAATTTGATCCCGCCGCTCGCGAGTTTTGTGGAATGTGGAACGTTTGCGCCAACAAGCGCTAGGAGCCTTGGCAAATTCGGGGAGTTCGTTTCTTGTTTCATCAAGATCGACGGCACCGAGATCGAGCGAAATCGACAGCCAACTGAGTGGTTTCGTCTGTGCTGATAAAAAATCTTCACACGCCGGCTTATTCGCCAGCGAGGTCAGCACGATCTGGGTCACGGCCTTGCTGGCGGTCCAGCGATCGCATGATCGGCGTGACCGTCAGGCCATGAAGTATGATGGAAAAGAGGACGACCAAACCTACCAGTCCCCATAGTCGGTCGGCATTTGCGACATTCATATGGTTGAGGCCATAGGCAAGATAATAGATCGACCCCACGCCGCGAATGCCGAAAAAGGCCAGGGTCAGTTTCTCAGTCCGATCAGCCTTCAGTCCGCTAAGGCCTATCCACCCTGCCAGTGGCCGAACCATCAACAGGATGACCAGCGCTACACCGATATCCATCCACGTCACGGAGGACAGCAGGCCGCTGACCAGGGCACCGCCAAACAGGAGTAGCAACACCATCATGGCGAGCCGTTCGATCTGTTCGGTCACATCATGCATGTCATGGTGAAAATCATGGTCCCGGTGCGTGCTGCGGAATGTCAGGGCGGTGACGAACACAGCCAGGAAACCATAGGAATGGATAATTTCGGTCAGGCCATAGGACACGCATGTCGCTGCCAGCGCAATCAGGCCATCCCCGGTCTGCGCAAGCTTGGATTCAGCCGAGACGTGGAAGGTCAACCAGCCAAAGAGCCGACCGATCGCCCATCCGCCGCCTATGCCTGCCAAGACCTCCCACAAGACCCTGTAGCTCAGCCATTCGCCAAACCACGACTGGCCTGTGCCAGCCACGGCCGCAAGCGCAATAGCGAGATGGACGAAAGGAAAAGCCAACCCATCATTTAATCCGGCCTCCGATGTTAAACCAAAGCGCACCTCATCTTCATCGCCCGCTTTTGGTGGTCCCACCTGAATGTCGGCGGCCAGGACCGGGTCTGTAGGTGCAAGGCTGGCACCAAGTAGCAAGGCGACGGCCCAAGGCAAACCTAATGAACAGACTGTAAAAAAGGTGATAGCTAAGATGCAGAGCGGCATGGTGATAGCCAGCAGTCGCCACGTCACCAACCAATCACGCCAGTAGAACATCCGATCGATTTTCAGGCCTGCGCCCATGAGCGCGATGATCACCACGAATTCGGTAAAACGTTCTGTGATCTCAGGGTAGAGGACAGGGAGCGGTCGCAAAGTGACCTGTGGCAAAGAGAAAAGCGCCGCCCCCAGCGCCATGCAAACAATCGGCAGGGACAAGGGTAATTTCTTCAGGACGAGTGGCAACCAGACCACCAATGCGGTCAGGAGGCCAAAGCCTGTGAGCAGTAAGATATAAGGGTCGGGAAGCGGCCAGTGGAGATTCATTGTGATAGCGCCGCTTCCCTCATGGCGTCAGGCGGCCGCAATCGTCTTTTCGATATCGGACATTGCATGGCCGGTCAGATCCTTGGAAATCTCGCCGATCAGCACAGCCGATAGTGCCTTGTGATAATGTTTGCGCAGTTCGCCCAATGTACGCGGTGCGGCGACAATAACGAGATCGGCGATCTTGCCGTCCAGCACCTGCTTGTTAAGAAATTCGGCCGTTCCAGCCGCGAAACCGTCTTCTTGAAGCTGGCTGTCAGACGGATTGGCAGAGCTGCTTCCATGGCGTCCGCCCGACCCGTGATTGTCGGACGATATCGCCGCATTGGGCAATGCCGTGAGGTTAGGCGCGTTTTCGTCCCCACCATTATGAAATAGGTTCAGCTTTGCGCCATCGACTATGGCGATGCTCGCGTTCTTGGGTATTTTCATGAAAATGTCCTTTGCATCGACCCGATCTATGCCTTGCGCGACGAATCAAAACGCCCTGACCTGTAAAGGCCGGGGCGTTTTGCTGGCGAACCAACGATCAAATGACGTTGGACGATGAACCATAGAGCGCCCGGTCCCGCTCGACTTCCGCGCGGGTATAGGGTTGCGCACTCTCGTCGAACCGGCTCCAGCCCGTATCGCGATAGACCTGACCGCGCGTAGCGGCATCGACTGAGCGATGACGCTCAAGCACGGCTTCCGCTTCGATCACCTTGTCGTCGGGCACCTTGGCGCTGACCAATGTGCCGCCGCGACGGACGCCTTCGGAATAGATCTCGGCGTCCTCTTCGGAATGACCAGCATTTTTGAGCGCGCCGACAATGCCGCCGGTCGCCGCGCCGCCCGCAGCCCCGATCGCTGCGCCTGCTGCTGTCGCAGCAAGCCATCCTGCTGCAACGATCGGACCAAGGCCCGGAATCGCGAGCAGGCCAAGGCCTGCCAGCAATCCGCCTGCGCCGCCAAGTGCCGCTCCGGTCGTAACACCGCGGGTGACATCGCCATCCTCGTTGACGCTGTCACCGTCATGGTCGCCGTGCGCGCCATCGCTGTTGTTGGCGACGATGCTGAGATCGTCATGGGCAATGCCGATGGCTTCCAAGTCGCGCACGGCGTTGGTCGCGTCGGCATAATCGTCGAAAAGGCGTGTAATGGTCTGAGACATGGGTCTCTCCTAAATTATGTAGCTGTTAGCGAACGGTGACGTTGCCCTTAAAGTCGAGCATGACCGTCTGTTGTTTTCCGCCCTTGCGAGCCATGCCGTGCCACAGGCCGTCCTTCTTGGTCAGTTTGCCGACCTGTGTGTAACCTGCCTTCATGAAGCGACCCCGGGCTTGGTCCTCGGTGAAGGAGTTGGCGCCCTTTGCCGGTGCAGCCATTTTGTGGGGGGCGCTGTCCTTTACGGCGGGGTTGTGGGACCCGTCCTGGTGCGTTTGCGCTCCAGCGGCGGTTATGATGAATCCGGTCGCGCAAAGGGCGACGATCTGGCGTAGCATGTCTGATCTCTCCTGATGGTCATAACGAATGTGGACGCACGACGCGCTCCACGATCCGTCGTCAAATTATTTGTGGGGATCGCAAGAACCGGCACCTGCCATCCCGACGGACAGCAGGCCCGCCATTCAGACTTCCTCAGCTTCCGCCTTCAGATTGACGACGGTTTCGGCAAGTTTCGTCATATATTCGTCGCCACCGTAAATGTCCTTGGTCGCGTCGCGCAGCTTCTTGCTGTCGTCCTTCAGGCCCAGCGCCTTGGCATAGGCGGCTGCCGTGCCGAAGCCGGCAATGCCATAATGGGTCATGCGCTGATATTGCGCGACGATGATGACGTCGAGCAGCGGACCCTTTTTCGGTCCTTCCTCGATAATATGCTTGGTCGCTTCCTCGACCAGGCCTTCCATGCCCTTGCAATGTTCCTTGGCCACCTTCTCGCCCTGACCGGCGATCAGTTCCTTCAGAAGATCGGTATGGTCGGCAATCCCTTCCTGTGATTTGGACAGCATGTCCTTCAGGCCTTCGTCGCTGGCCTTGGTCGTGATCTTCTTGAGCACGCGCACCATCTGGTCATTAGCTGACCAAAGATCCTTCAGCTCGTCGGTGTAGATATCCTTGAAATCTTCGGGCGTCGACATGTGCGTTCCTTCATCGGTGATGGCTGGGCCGCCCGCGTCCTGACAAATGGATCAGCCAACGGTGATGGCACCGAAAGAACGTGGGACGAGAGCATCCGGGCCCGGCTGAGCGATAATGTTTTTTCGCCGTACTGCTCAAGCACCCGCAAAACGTGGAAGGCGCGATGGAGCACCTGACCGTCCGCAGTTGGCCGCCAGAAATTTGCAGCTGAGAGTCCGGCTTGGGTCGACATCGTTAGACGGGAAGTGGGACAAAGCCGCCGTTCGTGAGCGCGACCGTGAAAGTCGGCTAACGGGCGAACCGGACGATCATGAGACCTTGAAGCTCGGTAGCAAACGTCAAGGTTATTCCAGCTGCAAAAGCCTGGGCAAGCACGCTGCAATCATGCCGCGGCCTTACCCACGGCCGGAGCCAGACGGTCGACCAGAATGGCACTGGCCTGATTGAGACCGGTCACCTCGACCAGCATGCAATGGTGACGCATCTTGGTTACAACCTCCTCCAGCGCCTCCACCGCGGTGATGTCCCATAAGTGACTTGCGGTAAGATCGATGCGGACGCGGGCTGCGGTGTCCCGAAGGTCGAACTGGTCGCTGAAGATTTCGGCGCTGGCGAAGAAGATCTGCCCGCTTACCGTGTAGATCCGAGTATCTGTCGCCGGATCATAACTCGCCTCGACTTTCATCAACCGGGTGACCTTGAAGGCGAAGAACACGCCACTCAGCAGAACGCCGATCGCAACGCCAGCGGACAGGTCATGGGTGGCCACCGTCACGATGACCGTCGCGACCATGACCATGCCTGAAACCTTGGGGTGCTTTGCCAGATCGCGGATCGATCCCCAGGAGAAGGTGCTGACCGACACCATGATCATGATCGCAACGAGCGCTGCTACCGGCACTTGCGCGACCCACGGGCGCAGCGGAACCATGACAAGCAGCAGGAACACGCCCGCCACCAGTGTGGAGAGGCGCCCGCGACCGCCGTAACGGACATTGCCTACCGTTTGACCAATCATGCCGCAGCCTGCGATGCCGCCAAACAGTCCGGCCGCGACATTGGCGAGGCCAAGGCCGGTGCATTCCCGCGCCTTTGAACTGTCGGTTTCGGTTAGGTCGTCGACGACCGTCGCGGTCATCATCGATTCAAGGAGGCCTACCGCCGCCATGGCGAGCGCAAAGGGCGCCACGACCTTAAGCGTATCCCATTCGAGGGGGACGGCCGGCAGCGTCAGGGATGGGAGCGACGCGGGCAGGCGGCCGAGGTCCGAAACCGTGTGGATGGGCATGGGATAGGTGATGCTGATCGCTGTCAGGACCAGGATGCAGATGAGAGGCGATGGGATCGCCGTCGTTAGGCGCGGGACTAGGTATATGATGGCAAGCCCGCCCGCGATCATCGCATAACTGTGCCACGTTACGCCCAGCATCTGGGGTACCTGTGCCGAGAAGATGAGGATGGCCAGCGCATTGACGAAGCCGATCCGCACCGAGCGGGACACGAAGCGCATCAGAATGTCGAGCTTGAGCAGGCCGAAGATGATCTGAAATACGCCAGCCAGCAGCGTGGCGGCAAGCAGATATTGCAGGCCATGGGCATGGACCAGAGCGGCCGCGACAAGGGCTACCGATCCCGCCGCGCCCGAAATCATCGCGGGTCGACCGCCGGCAAAGGCGATGACGATACCAATGGTGAAGGAGGCAAATAGGCCGACCTCGGGATCGATGCCCGCGACGAAGGAGAAGGCAATGACTTCAGGGATCAACGCGAAGGTGCCGACCATGCCGGCCAGGACGTCTCGCCGGGCATTGCCCATGCCGTTGAACCATTCGGCGCGATAGCGCGAAAGAGCTGTGCTGTTCATGCTTGATAACCGAAAATGATCGCAGGGGGGCGCGGCTGGAGCGGGCGGATGACGGCCTGCGACGAACGTTGTCCGGCGGATCGGCGGCCGGAATAGCCACCCGGAATTGCACCGGGTCCCTGCGAATGAATGTGCCCTAGCGTGTCAATGGCTGACGCGCAATCATGGCGTTTTGGCAGACCTTATGGACGAGGCCGCTGCGACCGCCTCTCGCTATCTGCTACATCATGCTTTTCAACACGCCATCTCGCCGGATAAACCCATGAAACAAAGCAGCCCCCAGATGTGCCAGAAAGGTCGCGAACAGCAACAGCGCCAGCACCGTATGGGCAGAGCGCAAGCCAGCAAACAGGGCAAGATCGCGATGCAGGATCGGCGGCAGATCGATGGAGCCAAAGATTTCGATCGGATAGCCGCCAGCGGATAACATCGCCCAACCTATGATCGGCAAGGCAAACATCAGACCGTAAAGCAGCCAGTGGGAGGCTTTGGCCATCGCTTTCTGCCAGTCAGGAAGATCGGCAGGCAAGCCGGGAGGAGGGTTTATCAGCCGGTTGATCAGGCGCGCTGCCACCAGAATCAGGATCAGGATCCCGATACTGCGATGGACCGAGAGCAACATATGATAGCGCGGCGATGTCGTACTTACCATGCCGATGCCGATAAACAGCATGACAAGGATCAGCGTTGCCATCGTCCAGTGCAACAGCCGGGAAAGGAGCGGGAAACGCGCTGCTGCCTGTGTCATCGCGCCGATCCCGCTAAATGGCCCGTAACTGCGCTAGGTGGCTTACGCTCTCCCGCGCGGCGCCTGAAGCTTTCGGCATAAACCGCCGATCGGGCATATGGTATGGGGTCATCGGACGGCTCGATGCCTGCCGGCAGCACCAGCGGGTCGAAATTGACGTCCTGACAATTGCCCGTCGCTTCGGGTTCGACATGATCGATCACCAATTCGCCCATGTCGACCTTCTTCCTGTTTTCCGGCCAGATTTCGGCGGCTTTGTTGGGATCGCCCGGTTCGGCGATCGTTGCAACGAGGCGCCATTTGACCGGTGCCTTGGCGACGCGGGCAATCAGGTCTTCGAACATGTAGTTTGCCGATCGACCTTTGCGCTGATCGGGCGATAGCGTTTCAAAGGGATCGGTTGCCTGCATCGACCAGCGAACCAGATGGCGCCTGCCATCGGGGTCCACAAAGAGGAAGCCGTTGATGCTGTTGTAGCTGTCATTGGCAAAACCCGACGCCGTGGGCTTTGCCAGCATCCGCGCCTTGAAGGCGACCGTTTCAGGATGCCGGGCCAGAAACGCATTCATCTTTGTAGGATCCGGCTTGCCGGTCGCAGGGTCGGGCGCGGAGGCGACCGCATTGTCGTAAAAATCCTGGGGCGTCGAGACGGCAAGGCCCGGCGTATCATTGATTGCCATGCGCCATTCCTGCGCGTCGGCGGGCTGCAACCGCAACGCCATGCTGCGCACACCAGCTTCCGGATCCTTGCCGTAAGGATCCGGACTTCCGACGGCAAACCGGCCAGTGACGGGGACCACATCACCGTTGAATACGGCGGCTGTTGACAGGGCGCGCCCCGCAGCACTGCCCACGAAGGTTCCAGCTATGCAAATGCCCTTTGCATGAGCCCGACGAAATCCGGCATGGGTCCCGCCACCGCCTGCTTCGATTTCATTGGTCATTCGGGCGCCGCTCAATCGGCCGGTACTGAAGAAGCCGCCAGCGTACAGGAAAAGGCCGGCAGTCGTAGCCAGCACAGTGGCGATAGCGATAACTTGAGCAGGTCGTCGCTTGAGCAGCGACAATGTGTCCGGCGGTTGGTGATCGGGGTCATTTTCGGGTGGCTGCGCGTCGTCCGCCAAATGCGGTCTCCCGAAATGTAGGTTTCACTGTCGCAACAAAGCTTCAGGCGTCTATCTGTTCCGCACTGGTGAGACATACTGGTTGCATCAGTGTCGTCTCTCCTTCGTTTTTTACGAAAGGATCAGTCCCAGAGAAGGAGCAGCGGCCTGATCGGAACGACCAGCACCGTGAGCAAGGCCGTTCGCAAGGATGGCCGACGCGCAAGTCGTTCGCAGTCTTTGGCTGGCTGGCATTACCGCAGCAAGCTTGCTGAGGACGGGCCATTGAACGCCTCATAGGCCTTGCTCACCTGCAGCGCGCCGGTGACGACGGCGCGCGAAACCCCAATATTTTCGTGAGCGTCATGACCCTGCGCCAACCCTCATGCGTTTGCGTACAAATTCCCCAACATCCGCGAGGACGCGCATATGACGACAGTGGCACAAGTGATCGTGGAAACGCTTCAGGCCGCAGGTGTTCGTCGCTGTTACGGCATTCCTGGCGACACGCTCAATCACATCACCGATGCCATTCGGACCAGCGACATAAGATGGGTGCATGTACGGCACGAAGAGGCGGCGGGCTTCGCGGCCGGCGCCGACGCGATGCTGACGGGCGAACTGGCCGCCTGCGCCGGCTCTTGCGGTCCGGGCAGCCTGCATTTCATCAACGGCCTGTTCGAATCCCATCGCAATCGCGCGCCGGTGGTGCTGATCGCCAGCCAGATCGTCAGGGACGAACTGGGTTTCGATTTCCCGCAGGAGGTCGATTTCAAGTCGGTCTATGCCTCGTGCAGCGTCTTTTGCGAGGAGATACGCACGCCTGCGCAGGCGCGACGGATGACGGCGATGGCGGCGCAAGCGGCGCTCGCCCGGCGCGGCGTCGCGGTGCTGATCGTGCCTGCGGATGTGTCGAGCGCCAAGGCGCCCGATGAACCACACTTCGCCGTGCATTGCGCAGAGCCTGTGGTGCGTCCATCCGATGCGGAACTCGATCGGCTGGCTGCCGCGATCAATGGTGGCAGGCGTGTGGCGATCTATGGCGGTTCGGGCTGCGAACGCGCGCATGACGCCGTCGTGGCGCTTGCCAATCGGCTGCGCGCGCCAGTAGCGCGCACATCGCGCGCCAAGGATTTTCTGGAGCATGACAACCCGTTCGATGTGGGCATGACCGGCATTTTCGGTAGCGAGTCCGGCTATCATGCGCTCATGTCGTGCGATGTGCTCTTGCTGCTCGGCTGCGACTTTGCGTGGCGGCAATTCTATCCGGAGAAGGCGACGATCCTTCAGGTCGATCTCGATGGCACGCATCTGGGCCGTCGGCACCCGGTCGATATCGGCGTGGTCGGCGATATCGGCCCGACGCTCGATGCGCTGCTGCCGCGCGTCGTGCAGCGTGATGACGACAAGTTTCTCGACGAATGCCTCGACCATCATCGCAAGGCCGTGGCGGCGCAGGCGAAACATGCGACCGTGGGCAAGGGCGGCGCGATCCATCCGCAATATCTGACCGAGACGATCTCGCGCCACGCCGATGTCGATGCCGTGTTCACGGCCGATGGCGGATCGCCGATGGTCTGGAGCCTGCGGCATATCGCATCGACCGGCCAGAACCGCACCGTGGTCAGCCTCAGCCATGGCACGATGGCGAACGCGATGCCGCAGGCGCTGGGCGCCAAGGCGGCATTTCCCGACCGGCAGGTCATCGCGCTGTCGGGCGATGGCGGGATTGCCATGCTGCTCGGCGACCTGCTGACAGCCGTGCAGGAGAAGCTGCCCATCAAGGTGGTCGTCTACAATAATGGCGCACTCGACTTCGTGGAGATCGAGCAGAAGGTCGAGGGGCTGCTCGACGCCTATACCGGCCTCGTCAATCCCGACTTCGCGCGCGTGGCCGAAGCAATCGGCTTTCGCGGGTGGCGGGTCGAGAAATCCGAAGATCTCGACGCCGCCGTTCAGGCATGGCTCGCCGAGCCGGGGCCGGCCTTGCTTGATGTGGTCACGGATCGGTTCGAACTAGTTATGCCGCCCAGTGTGAAACCAGGACAGGTGGCGGGCATGGCGCTCTATTCCGCCAAGGCGGTGCTGGGCGGTCGCGGTCGTGACGTCGTGGGCATGGTGCGGAATTTGTTGTCATGAACGCCCGGCCTGGTCTCGCGGACGCTCTGTTCCGCGACCATGCGTTGTCACGTAACATTCTGCTCTTGATCGGCCTGGCGGGAACGACGGCGGTTGCGGTCATCGGCTTGCGTCATCCCCGCATCTGGTGGCTGCTCCTGCTGTTCGTGCCGCTGCTGGTTCTGGCGCTGATCGACCTGTCGCAGACCCGCCATTCGCTCCGCCGCAATTATCCCGCATCGGCGCGCGTCCGCTGGTTCTTCGAATGGCTGCGCCCCTTCCTTCGCGCTTACATCGTCGAAAGCGATCTGGACGGACGCCCCTTCAGCCATGACGAGCGGGCGCTGGTCTATGCCCGCGCCAAGGGGGATGTCTCGACCCATCCGTTCGGGACGGAACTCGACGTCTATTCCGAGGAATATGAGTGGCTCGCTCATTCGATCGCGCCGTCCCGCTATGCCGAGAAATATACCCGCGTCACCGTGGGAACGGACCAATGCAGCCGACCTTACAAGGCCGCGCGGCTCAACATTTCGGCGATGAGTTTCGGCGCGCTGGGCGCAAACGCGATCGAGGCGCTGAACCTGGGCGCGAAGATCGGCGGCTTCTACCATGATACCGGCGAAGGCGGCCTGTCACCCTATCATCTCAAACATGGCGGCGACGTGGTGTGGGAACTGGGATCGGGCTATTTCGGCTACCGCGACGCGCAGGGCAATTTCGAGCCTTCCCATTTCAAGGAACGCGCCGCCAATGACGCGGTGGTGATGACGGAAATCAAGCTGAGCCAGGGCGCCAAGCCAGGGCATGGCGGATTGCTGCCCGGTCCCAAGGTGACGGCGGAGATCGCCAAGATCCGCGATATTCCCGAGGGCGAGGATTGCCTCTCGCCGCCCTATCACACCGCCTTTTCGACGCCGCGCGAACTGCTGGTCTTCGCCGCGCAGATGCGTGACCTGTCCGGCGGCAAGCCGGTCGGGATCAAGCTGTGTGTCGGCTATCCGCACGAACTGTTCGCCGTGGTGAAGGCGATGATCGAGACGGAGATACTGGTCGATTTCATCGTTATCGACGGCGCGGAAGGCGGCACGGGCGCCGCGCCCACCGAACTGTCCGACCGGGTCGGCATGCCGCTGCGCGAAGGGTTGATAATGGCCCGTAACGCGCTTGTCGGCACCAACCTCAAGGGCAAGGTCAAACTTGCCGCGTCCGGAAAGGTCTATTCGGGCGCAGCGATCGCCATGAATGCGGCGCTGGGTGCCGACTGGTGCAATGCGGCGCGGTCGTTCATGTTCTCGCTCGGCTGCGTGCAGTCGATGCGCTGTCACACCGACACCTGCCCCACGGGGGTCGCGACCCAGTCGCCGGCGCGCCAGCGCGCTCTGGTCGTGCCGGAAAAGGCGCAGCGCGTCGCGCGCTTCCAGCAGGCGACCCTCGATGCGCTGCATGACATCGTTGTAGCCGCAGGACTGAACTCGCCGGACGAATTTACCCCCGACGGCCTGCGCCAGCGGATCAATGCGGCGGAGATGCGGTCGATCGACGAGATCTACCCGTTCGTACAGCCGGGCGAACTGCTGGACGGCGCGCGCGATCCGCGTCTTGCCGCCTGGTGGAATGCGGCCGATCCGGCCAGCTTCGCGAGGCGGATGTGAAGGAAACGAAGCGCGGGCTTCTTCTTCATCATCCCTTTGTTGCCGGATCGCTCGCAATTCTGCTCGGACTGGGCGTGGCCGCGAGCGTGACATCGCCGCCGATGCTGCTGAGCATCCTGGATGGCGCGATGGGCGGCGGTCTGGGCGTGGAAAAGGCGGGCGATGCCATCGCCTTCGGCACGCACGACCAGCGATTGGATGTGTGGCGACCAACGCAGCGGAGCCAGCAGTCCTTGCCGGTCGTGATCTTCTGGTATGGCGGCGGTTGGGTGAAAGGCACGCGGGAAGCCTATGCCTTCGCGGCCAGAGCCTATGCGAAACAGGGCTTCGTCGTCGTGGTGCCGGATTATCGCAAGGTGCCGGCTGTTCGCTTCCCCGCCTTCCTCGAAGACGGCGCACAGGCGGTTCGCTGGACGCGCGACCATGTCGGCGACTTTGGCGGTGATGCCGGCCATATTGCCGTGGCCGGTCATTCGGCCGGCGCCTATACGGTCGCGATGCTGACGCTCGACCCGCAGTGGCTGCGCGCGCAAAAAGTCGATCCCGGCATCATCAAGGCGGCCGTGGCTCTGTGCGGCCCCTATGATTTCTATCCCTTCACCGACAGGCGCGCGATCGACGCGATGCTGGGCGCGCCCGATCCGCAACTGACGCAGCCGATCCGTTTCGCGCGGGCGGACGCGGCGCCCATGCTGCTCGTCTCCGCCGGCGACGATGTCGAGGTCAGGGCGCATAATGCGAACAATCTGACCACGCGCCTTCAGGCGCTGCATGGACGGGTCACGCAAATCGACTATCCCGGGCTGAGCCATGAAAATGTTGCGATGGCCCTGTCGGCGCCCTTCAGGGGCAAGGCGCCCGTGCTCGCGGACAGCGTCCATTTCCTGCGGACTGCCCTCGCCAGAACTCAAGGAGTCAAGGAATGACGGACGATCTTTATGTGGTGGCTATCCTCACCAGCAAGCCGGATCAGGCGGATGCCCTGCGCGACCTGCTGATACCCGCGACCGAAGCCTTCCGGCAGGAGGATGGATGCAAGGCCTATAGCCTGCACGAGGACATCAAGCGTCCGGGCCGTTTCGTGACCTATGAGGTCTGGCGCGACAAGGCAGCTTTGGCGGCGCATATGGAATCGCCGACCATGAAGGCGGCGACGCCCAAGCTGGGGCCGATTCTGGAAAGCGAGATGGAACAGCATCTCCTTGGCACGCTGCTACAGCTTTAGGGGCAATCCACTTGTGCCTTTGCGCCGCGCAGTTCTGACTATATCAGCTCCCAAGGAACCGCATCGCCACCCCGTTCATGCAATAGCGTAACCCTGTCGGCTTCGGGCCGTCTTCGAAGACATGGCCCAGATGGCCAGCGCAGCGGGCGCAATGCACCTCGGTGCGGGCCATGAGCAGTTCACGGTCGGTTCGCGTCGCCACCGCGCGTGGCAGAGGCGCATAGAAGCTGGGCCAGCCAGTGCCGCTGTCGAATTTGGTGGTCGACGAAAACAGCGGCAGCGCGCAGCCGGCGCAAACGAACCCGCCCTTGCGATGTTCGTCGTTGAGCGGGCTCGAATAGGGCCGCTCGGTGCTGGCCTGGCGCAGGACGGCATAGGCGCCCGGTGAAAGCCGCTTTCGCCATTCGGCGTCGGTAAGCGTGAAGGTCGGAGGGGTTGCAGCGGCCGCAGGCTCAGAGCCTGCACCGGCCAGCCGCCAAGCCAGCGCTCCAAGTGCAGCGGTGCCGCACAGGGCGAGGAAGCG
Source organism: Sphingobium sp. CR2-8 (assembly GCF_035818615.1). Classification (NCBI taxonomy): domain Bacteria; kingdom Pseudomonadati; phylum Pseudomonadota; class Alphaproteobacteria; order Sphingomonadales; family Sphingobiaceae; genus Sphingobium; species Sphingobium wonjuense. The sequence goes on from NZ_JAYKZY010000001.1 coordinate 136,138, forward strand.
ACGACGGTCGTGGGCAGCGGGAGAAGTTGTCGTACCTCTTATACGTGTCATCCGGGCGTCTGGTTACACAGAATTCGCGCACGCGATGTAACCGGCTGGCTTCGCCTAACGTATATCCCTGCATAACCGCAGGAGTATGCCCCATGCCTCGCTTCGTTCCCGTGATCGCCGTGCTTCTTGCAGGTGGCGGCCTGCTCACCATGATGAGCCCCGGCATCGCCGCCGAGAAGGTGGTGATGGCGCCCGTCGCGGCGATCACCGAACCCGCGACCGGCCAGAAGGAAACCGCGATCTTTGCTGGCGGCTGCTTCTGGGGCGTGGAGGGCGTCTTCTCCCATGTGAAGGGCGTCATCAGCGCGACGTCGGGCTATGCCGGCGGCAAGGCGTCGACGGCGGACTATGAGACGGTGTCGTCCGGGACGACGGGCCATGCGGAATCGGTGAAGATCGTGTTCGATCCTGCTCAGGTGAACTACGCCGATCTTCTGCGGATCTATTTCTCGGTGGTGGCCGATCCTACGCAGGTCAATCGGCAGGGACCGGATTCCGGCACGCAATATCGGTCGGCACTGTTCCCCATGACGCCTGCTCAAGACAAGGTCGCGCGCGCCAATATCGCGCAACTGACGGAGGCCCATGTCTACAGCCGCCCGATCGTGACGCGCATCGAAGCTGGCCGCGTCTTCTATCCGGCCGAGGCCTATCACCAGGATTTCATGGCCCGCAATCCGACCTATCCCTACATCGTCTATAACGACCGGCCCAAGGTCGAAGCGCTCAAACGGCTATTCCCGAACAACTGGAAGGCCTGAGGGAAGGCTGGCTGAAACCCCATGAGGCCGCTACCCATGGACGACGAACATGGGAGAGAAACATGGCCTTTACCCTCTATGCGGCAATCATCCCGTCCTGGCTGCAAATCCTCGGGTCCGTTTCGCGTCTCGTCACCAAGGTAGAGGCATATTGCAGCGAGAAAGGCTGGCCGGCTGAAGCACTGATCGAGGCGCGCCTGGCCGACGACATGCTGCCTTTCGCCTATCAGGTGAAGTCGACAGCGGTGCACTCGATCGGCGCAATCGAAGGGGTGCGGCGCGGCAGCTTCTCGCCCGACACGACGCAGCCGCCCGCCACCTTCGAGGGGCTTCGCGCGCGGGTGGCCGAGACGATCGCCAGCCTGGAAGCGATCGACCCCGAGGAGGTCGAAAGCTTCATCGGGCGCGACATGCGTTTCACCTTCGGCGACCAGCATATCGATTTTCTGGCGGAGGATTTCCTTCTGTCCTTCTCGCAGCCCAATTTCTATTTCCATGCGACGACGGCCTACGACATCCTGCGGATGAAGGGGCTGGAAATCGGCAAGCGCGACTTCAACGGCCGGGTGCGCAAGAAGCGATGACAGATGCCGGTCAAATACCGGCGTACCATTGATAGTCCGCCGAATCTTCCCAGTAGCCGCCCTTGCCGGCGCCGACCTTCGCCAGATTGTCGACCAGTTCGATCCGCATCACATATTTGGCCTGCTTGTAGCCGAGCTGCCGCTCGACCCGCAGGCGGAGCGGGGCGCCATGGCCAACGCTCAGCAACTCGTCGTTCATGCCCCAGGCCAGGATCGTCTGCGGATGATAGGCGTCGATCAGGTCGATGCTCTCATAATAGGGATCGCCACCGAAATCGTCGGCACAATGGAAAACGACATAGCGGGCCGCAGCCAGCGGACCGGCAGCGTCCATCAGCAGCTTCAAGGGCAGGCCGGTCCATTTGCCGATGGCGCTCCAGCCCTCGACACAGTCGTGGCGCGTAGTCTGGGTTCGCGCTGGCAGCGCCCGGATCTGCGCGAGCGAAAAGGCCAGAGGCCGCCGGACAAGGCCATCGACCGCAAGTTTCCAGTCGGCAAAGCCCCGCTCCATATGCGCCTGATAGGCGTCGCCGCCCGGCATGGTGTTGCCGTTCATGCGGAAGCTGGGTGACATGTCGGACGCGGCATATTCGCGGGCGAGCGCATGGCGATCGGTCACTACGCGCTGGGCACGCCGCGTCAGCCCTTCGCCGAAGCCGAGTACATTGCGGACCGTCGGCGATGCGACGATGCGGTCGCAACCGCCAAGCAGCAGGCTGCCCGCACCCGCGCCGATCGATCCGATGAGCTTGCGGCGTGTCAGGATCGTCATTGCGCTTTCTCCCTGGACAGGCGGTACCAGCCGGTGATCATCGAGCGTAGTTCGTTCACCCGGCCGGCGAGCAGGACCATCGCCAGATGGACGAAGATGAACGCGACGAGCAGGCCCGCGCAGATGAAATGGATCGAACGCGCCGATTGGCGGCCACCGAACACGTCGAGCAACCAGGGCCAGGCTGCGTCCATGCCCGGCGACATGGTAAGCCCGGTCAGAACCATCGCCGGCAGCAGGCCGAAGATCACACCGACATAGCTCAGCTTTTGCAGGATATTGTAGCGCCGCGCGGCCTCGCCCTTGGGGAAGCGCAGGCGGGCATGGTTCTTGATATCCTGCCAGATGTGGCGCGGACGCAATTCGTCCCGCGTGGGCGTCAGGTCGCGCTGGACATGGCGGGTCGCGAGGCCCCAGAGCCAGAACAGCAGGCCCGGCACGACCAGAATCCAGGCAAAGGCGAAATGCCATTGGCGCGCCGCTGCCAGATCATAAGTCGATGGGATCGTGACCAGGGCCGGGAAGGCAAGCTCATTGCCGTCCGATATCCCGAGCACGCCGGTGGTGGGGATCGACAGTGACCCGAGCTTGAGGAAGCCCTTTTGGTCCTCACTGCCTATCGCGAGCCATGGCGTGTCGTCATTGGCGCCATATTGGCCCCAATAGAGCATCGGGTGGGCGTTGAAGATCATCAGACCGCTCATCAGCATGACGATGACGCTCAAGGCGTTCAGCCAATGCCATAGCCGGACTGGCCGGCGTTGCCGGTAGATGAGATCGCCGCCTTCCGGTGCGGATCGATCAGGATCGGACATGGTACGGCTCCTGTCGGAGAATCTGGGGAAGCAGAGGGCGCGGCGTTTGGCCGCACCCTCCTAAGAGGCTAAGCCTCAGTGACCCGGCGTCATCATCTTGCCCTTCGCCATCGGGTCAGCCTTCATCATGTCGGGGTGCATCTTGGACATCTTCATGCAGCCGGCATTCTTCATCATCTTGTCGTGCGGCATTGCCTGGCACATCTTCATCTTCTTCGTGTCGGCGGCCGACATCGTCATCATCTTGTCGGACTTCATGCCGCCCTTCATCATGGCATCCTGCGCCAAAGCGGGGGTTACGGTGGCGATCGACATGGCCGAAATCGCGATAAGGGTGAGGATACGCATGGTTTTCTCCTTGATCGGCATCGTTAGGGGGAACGGGCCGCGATACCGTCGGCCGGGAATGTCAGAGCTTGCGCGCGGCGATGATCGGCCCGCCGGTCCCGCGCTGGACCAGAATGGCGGACGACAGGCCTTGCTCGGTGGAAGCGGGCAGCGCGAAGGATGTGGCAGGACCGGTCCAGGAACCGAGCTTCACCAGCTCGCGCACGATCCCGCGATGGGGGAGCGTGCGGCCGCCATTCTCGCCGGCCCGGATCGGAACCTGCCGGACATGCGGGTCGTATCGCACGAGCCAGACGGCCGCTGTCCCTTGCGCCTTCGCCGGGGCGATGCGGACCTGTCCGCCATTCGCTGCAATGTCGGGACCGCCGCTTGGCGCGCGGGCGCTGGCCAGCGCCGCATCGAAGGCGCGCCGATCGCTCCCGACGATGGCGGTGCTGCCGTTGATGATCATCTCCGGGGTGGCGACCTCGCCCTGACCGGCGCGCGCATAGTCCTGCTGCCGGGCCGTGAAGACGGGAGAACCGAAACTGTCCTTCCAGCCCAGCCGGTCCCAATAGGTGACGGCAAAGGAGAGGGCGAGCACATCGGGGCGGTCCGCGACCGCGTTCAGCATCGCGTTGGCCGGCGGACAGGACGAACAGCCCTGGCTCTGGAACAGTTCGATGACTACGGGCCGCGCCGGGCTCGCCCGTTCGGTGCGCGGCGCTGCCGTTTGCCCAGGTCCGGCAGCTCCAATGAAGGCCTGAGCGGCTGAAGCCCATAATAGCATAGCAAGTGTGGAAGGAGTGCGCAGCACGGCTGGCCTCTCGGTCGATTGTCCTGGCAGCCGTTCTGGCTGTTACCCACTATTCGCAAGCGCGACCGATCCGGTTACACGGGGTAGAAAATAAGGCGTTGCGGCATCCACTAGATGCCTGAAACAGTCGTTGCCCTGCACGAATTCCGTGAGCCTGTGCCGCCTTTGTAACTTTTCCAGCGTTCCACGCGAATGGATCGTCAGGAGCGCTAATGCAGCAGAGCGAAGATCAGCTCAAAATGTGGATGGTCGAAGGCCTGGATGGAGACGCGGCAGCCTATACCGCGTTGCTGCGCGCGCTTGTGCCTGTATTGCGCGGCTTTTACCGTCGCCGGCTCGGCGACGCGCAGGACTTAGAGGATCTCGTGCAGGATACCCTGATTGCCATCCATACGCGCCGTATGAGCTATGACCGGGAACGGCCGTTCACCGCATGGCTGTTCGCGGTTGCGCGCTACAAGCTGATCGACCGGTTCCGCCGTATGCGCCAGACCATGTCGATGGAAGGTCTCGAAGATATTCTCGCCACCGATTGCTTCGACGACGCGACCAATGCCCAACTGGACGTCGATCGGCTTCTTTCCGAGCTTCCCGAAAAGCAATCCTCTTTGATCCGCAAGACCCGCATCGAAGGGCATAGCATCGCAGAGGTCGCCAGCGACACGGAATTGGGCGAATCGGATGTGAAGGTCTCGGTCCACCGCGGCCTCAAAGCACTCGCCGCGCGGATCCTGGGGGAGCGCCGATGACCATCGATACGCTCATAGACGCCGTGACCAAGGACCTTAGGCCCGTGCCTCGTCGTGCGTTCGGGCGGCGACTACTGTATGGCATGATCGGCGGCGGTGCGGTCACGCTTCTGCTGATCTCCATCGTCCTCGGCTTCCGCAGCGACCTTGGCATCGCCATGTGCGGTTTCGCCTTCTGGATGAAGTGGGCCTATACGGTCTCGCTGGGCATCGGCGCTGCGATCCTGATTGCACGCCTTGCACGGCCCGAGCCTGTCAGACTGATCGGCTTCTGGCCGGTCGCCATCCCGTTCGCCCTGCTGGCGGCAGTAAGTGTCACCGAAATGGCGCATGTCCCGTCCGGCGACTGGTTCGCGATGTGGCTGGGGAATAGCTGGAAGAAATGTCCATGGCTGGTGCTGATGCTGTCGGCGCCGATCTTCGCCGGGCTGCTCTGGTCGTTCAGGCGTCTTGCCCCGACCCGGCTGCGAGCGGCAGGTGCCGCAGCGGGTCTTTCGGCAGGAGCGTGGGCTGCGACCCTCTATTGCCTGCATTGCCCGGAGGTCTCCGCGCTGTTCGTGCTGACCTGGTACACCCTGGGGATGCTGCTTGCCGCAAGCATCGGCGCGCTGCTTGGGCCGCGGCTGCTTCGCTGGTGAGATGGCGCAGCTATCAGATAGTGTCGCTTTTGAAGCCCGCGTAGCAGGTGAACAGGAACAGCAGACGGACCGGACTTGGGACCGAAAAACTTGCAGCTGGACCGACAAAGGTTGGCAGACGCGGAAAGAGCCACTTTCGGTCGATTAGGAAGGCTCCAACTCGCGGATGAATGGTTTCTGCATGAGCTGACCTTACCGCTGCAAACGTGGAAGGCGTCAATTGTTAGGCAAATGCCTCGTTATCTTGCCATTTCTAGAGTGCCAAAGCGTTCTCCGAGCGGCCAGTCTGGCCATAGGAGAATGATTATGGAGATGCCTGAAAACGAACACATGGCCTCTAAGCGCCAAGTCTGGAACGCTGGAAGGACCGTCGGCGCGAAGCGCGCACTGAAACCGAAACAAATATGGGAGATCCGATTTTACCTCAATCAGCGTCGCCGCTTGCGAGACCGGGCGCTGTTCGATTTGGCGATCGACAGCAAGCTTCGAGGCTGCGACTTGGTGCAGATGAAGATCGGCGACCTTGTTAGCGGCGGGCAGATCCGAACCCGCGCGATCGTGATGCAGCAGAAAACAGGTCGGCCAGTTCAGTTCGAACTGCTTCCAGACGCTCGGTCCAGTCTGCTGACTTGGCTTGAGCGGCGGGGCGGGACGGTCGACGACTATGTCTTTCCCAGCCGGGTTGATCATAGTGGACATCTCAGTACCCGCCAGTATGCCCGGCTTGTCGATGAATGGGTGACTGGGGTAGGCCTGATGCGAAGCTAGTATGGCACACACTCTCTTCGCCGCACGAAGGCATCGATAATCTACAGGGCGACCGGCAACCTTCGCGCCGTCCAGATTCTGCTCGGTCATAGCAAGATCGAGAATACGGTGCGCTACCTCGGTATAGACGTGGAGGATGCGCTTGCCCTCGCCGAAAATACCGAGATTTGACCAATCGGCTCCTCGCCTCCGGCGAGGGGCCTACCTCACGACGCTTGTAACAGTCCTGTCTCCCCTGGAAATCCCTGCCAACGACGACTTTCCCCATGTGCGTACTTTCTCAGGTCACGGCACCGGCGGCGAGATACGAGCATAATTTGGCCAAGAGTTGACTGTTAGGTTTCGGGGGGATGAGGCTGAGAATGCCGTCGCTCGATGCGACAGATCTCGACGGGCTGCGAGTAGCTATAGCAAGCCTTATGTCGGATGTGCAGCTTCACCGCCCATGGTCCCCGCCCGGCATCACGCCGCGGTCAAGGCCCACTGCGTCGTCAGGCACCGGCCGCCAACGTCGCCTGGATCGTCGCGATGAGCCGTTCACGGGTCCACGGCTTGCGGACGAACCGACCATGCTCCGGGAGCGCCTCCTCTGCGATGTGATGATGGCCGGATGTGAGCAGAAGGCGAACCTTCGGCCAGCGGTCGCGGACCAGTTGGGCCAGTTCGAGACCATTCATACTTCCGGGCATGTCGATATCGGAAAATAGGAGATGCACGTCCTGCTGCCCCTGGAGCAGCATGATCGCGTCGTCGGCGGTCTCGGCTTCCAGAACGGTGAAGCCGGCATCCTCCAAAATGTCGACGCCGTGCATCCGAACGAGTACATCGTCTTCGACAACGAGGACGGTTTGCTTATCATCTGCTGGCATAACGGCTCTCCTGTCCGTCATGCTCGGGACAAGCCGCGGACTACCTGAATGCTTCAGAGGGTGTTTCGGACCCACGAAGCGCCGCGCTTTTGTCGATAGCGCCGGATTCAGCCCGCGAGCGGCATCCGGAATGTGAAGCGGGTCTCCGCCGCATCGGATGCGACCGTCAGCGTGCCGCCATGCGCCTCGGCGATTTCCGAGGCGATGTGGAGCCCCAACCCAAGGCCTTCGCGGCTGGGACCAAGCTCGCCCCGAAAGAAGGGCTGAAACAGGCGCGCCTGCGCCGCGTCCGAAATGGGCTCGCCTCCGTTGGCGACGCTGATCTCCAAGAATCCTTCCTCCGTCTTCGCCACGACCCGAATCGGTTGGTCGGCCGCTCCGTGGGTCACGGCATTGCCGACGAGGTTGGACAGCATCTGAGCGATTCGGGCGGGATCGCAGTCGATTGGCTCCACCAAGTCGTAGTCTGTTTCGATCGTGCGCTCGTGCGTCACCGATCGAAGCTCGCCGACGACCTGCCGCAGAGTCGGCTCAAGCGGTTCGTTCATGTTGCGAGCCAGCGTCAGTCCGCCGCCGAACCGGCCCCGCGCGAAGTCGAGAACATTGTCAATCAGGCCGACCGCGCGCATGACGCTGCCTTCCATAAGGTTGGTCACCTTCTGACCGCGCGCGCTGAGCGTCTCTTTGTCGAGCAACCGCAGGCCGCTCGCGATCGAGGCGAGCGGATTGCGCAGATCATGCCCCAGCACGGCGATGAACTGGTCGCGCAGTTCCGAGATGTCGCGTTCAGCCGCGACTTCGGCCCGCGCAAAGTTGCGATCGGCGAGCAAGCCCTTTTCGTAGAGCCGGCGCTCGGTCGCCCTGAAGATGGTAAAGCGAATGAAGGTCGGTCGTTCGTCGGTACCCGGCCGTTCGACCGCGTTGAGCAGGACGGGCATCTTGGTCCCGTCGGCGCGGACGAGATCGAGTGCGACCTCGCTGATCTTTCCGTGCATGTGGAGCGAGGGCGCCAAGTGGGTCTCGTAGAAAACCTTGCCGACGATTGGGAGCAGATCGGCAAAGCGCCGGCCCTCAAACGACTCGGTGCTGCTACCCATCCAGTCGGCGAACGTCCGATTGGCACGCACGACGCAGCCCCGGCCGTCGGTCGAGAGATAGCCGCACGGCGCGTTCTCGAAGAGATCCTCGAAATCTTCGATCGGAGTACCAGACGGGGCATTACAGGTGTCACGATCCGGCACGTCGGTTCAGACAAAGGCTTTAATCGCCGCGATGGTTTCGGCGGGCGCGCTCAGATGGGGGCAATGGCCAGTCGCGTCGATCATGACGAGTTCGCTACCGACAATGGCATCGCGCATATATTCGCCGACGCAGACTGGCGCGATCACGTCCTCAGCGCATTGGAGGATGAGCACCCGTGCCTCAATACCCGTCAGGTCGGCCCGATTGTCAGCGAGGAAGGTCGTGCGGGCAAAGCGCTTGGCGATTTCGGGATCGGTGCGACAGAAGCTCGCTACCAGTTCCTCGCCCAACTCGGGACGATCCGCATTGCCCATGATGACAGGTGCCATCGCTTGCGACCAGCCGAGGTGGTTGGAGTCCAAAAACTCGAGCAATTCGAGAATCTGCGCCTCGGTGAAACCGCCGACATAGTCGCCATCGTCGATATAGCGCGGCGACGGGCTGACCAGCACGAGGCGATCGAACAGCTCGGGGGCTTTGCGAGCGGCCAGGACACCGATCATCGCGCTGACCGAATGGCCGACGAAAATGCCGCTCTCTATCCCGAGTTCACGCGCCAGCGCGACGACATCCTCGGCATAGCCGTCGAGCATCGCATATTTGACCGGATCATAGGCATCGGGATCCGACCCGCCCGCTCCGACGAGATCGAACAGGATTGTGCGGTGATCGGTATCAAATGCGGGAGCAACATTACGCCAAATATTCTGGTCACAACCAAAGCCGTGCGCGAAAACCATCGACGTGCCGATACCGGGTCCGACGGTCGCATTGAGACGCTCCGCGATCGGTGAGTTCTTCGCAGGTAGAGAGCCGGTCGCGACCGCTAAAGGAGGCGCAATTGCGCAGGTATTTCTCATGGTCGCTTCCACCACCTTCATTCGCCGCTCCAAATTGGACGCCGGTGCCTCGAATGAGGTTCGGCGGCACCGGTGCGAAAGGCAGCATCGGTGGATCAGTTTCTATCCATACCATACTCCCGCCGCTCGCGCTTGTTCCTATTGCTAACCGGCGTAGCTTGTCGCGAGGCACGCGAGAGGTGTTAGTATATCCAAGCGATTTTCGCGCCGCTTGGCGGGATCGTCGTTCTCTCCGAGGTAGGCTGTCGCCGCCTCTCCTATGATTAAGTCGGTTCGATGCATCATCATTACTCGCGTGGTCCAACTCCACCCATCCACTTCGCAGTGATCATCGGCAGCTTTTGTTAGGAGTCGACGTTCGCGGTGGCGGATCTGTACGACCGGGTCTGGTCGGCTGCTGCCGGTAGTGAATGCCGCCTTGTGGGACAAAGCCGTCGTTAGCAGGTCAGACGGTGCCCGACCGCTTTCGGTAAACACGGACGTTCGATGAGCTTAACTTCAAAGACCTGCGAGCCAGAGCAATGAAACGCCGCTGAGCACAATTAGTAGCCAGCGGCGCACGGGCTTCAATGGCCTTGTTTCTGCACTACCGCGCCCTGCGAATCCAGATCACCGGCACGAATGACCAAATAACGGCGCTCGGCCGGGGCAGCATCCGCGACAATCTGGCGAATCGGCCCGACGGCGTTGACGATGGCGGCGCCGGCCGGATTGGTCATGAACTTGGCAAGAGGTTGAATTGCACCTGTCCCGTCGGGTTTGGTCGCCAGTCCAAGCGTGAACGGTTGCTTGGGCGGCAGGCCGGCGACGGCGGCCTGCAGGATCTGGACCTGCCCCTGATCGAACAAAGTGACCTGGCTCTGGCCCTGGCCTGACAGGGTCAGCTGGACCTTGCCGCTGGCCATATCGAGCGGGACCAGATTGGTCATGCCGTCGCCCGAAGGCACCGCGCCCGGCACATAGGCGACGCCCTGCGGCCCCTGACCGATAGGGATGGTCGTGAGCAGGCGGTTGGTCGCAGTATCGATGACCGCCGCGCCGTCGCCATTCTCCAGCCCAACATAGATGCGGGTGCCGTCGCCCGAAGGCCATAACCCGTGCGGCAGCGCGCCGACCGGGATGGCGGCGACCTGCTCGAAAGTATCGGTCCTGAACACCTTGACGATATTCTGCGTGCCAACCGTCACATAGGCGAACTGTCCGCGCGACGTGCGGGCGATGTTGACGTGATTGGTGATGGCGCCGGTGTCGATCGTCTTAAGGACAGCGAACGGCGGCTTGGCATCGAACACCATCACCTTGCCGACATCCTTGAGCGTCAGCCAGACCTGTCTGCCATCGGGGGTCGCGGCGATGTCAGGGCAGAAGGGGCTAGCTTGGGCGACACGTCCGACAATCTTCTTGGCTTTGGTGTCGATCGCGACCGTCTCGGGCGAGAAGCTCGAGCAAATGTACCCGTATTTGCCGTCGGGCGAGAAGATCGTCATGCCCGGGCCGTTCGGGACGGTGATGCGCGTGGTGGGTTCGAACGTCTTTCCATCGAGCACCTGGATATAGTCCTCGCCGCGAACGCTGACCCAGACCTCGCGCCCGTCAGGACGGAAGAACGCCTCGTGCGGCGAGCGGCCGACATAAGCGGTGTGCTTGACCGCGTTGGTGGCCGTATCGATGAAGGTGACCGAGTTCGACCCTATCGAGATCACCGCCAGCGTCCTGCCATCGGGTGAGAAGCCCATGCCGTGGACCAGAAGCTGACCCTTGTAGAGTGGGCTCAGATTGGCGGGCGTCAGATCGCCTAGCTTGATGACGCCGAGCAGCCGGTTGGTTGACGGGTCGATGACCGATACCGTGTTGGAAAACTGGTCCGAAGTATAGAAGCGGTCCTGCGAACTGATCGGCCGGTCGGGCGTCGCATTGGGCACCTGCTGCGCGGATGCGGGGTTCGCCAGCAGGCCAAGGGCGGGCATGGCGAGCGCCATCTTGAGATACCTCATATTCATTTTCCGTCTCCCTGATGCTGGTGAGGCACACTCGGCGGTGCGCCCTTCTCGGCAAGGATCGCCTGCATGACCGCGATCTCCTGACGCTGTTCGACGACGATGCCCTGCGCGAGACGGCGCAGGCGTTCGTCCTTGCCGTAGCGCAGCAGCGCCTGTGCCATCTCGATTGCGCCCTGATGATGCGGGATCATCATCGCCGCGACGTCGCGGTCCGGATCGCCGGACGGCGCGACCATCATCTCATGATGCATCTTCACCATCGCGGCGGCCATGTCGGTGGCGAAGTCCTGCGGCGCCGCTGCGAGCGCGCCTGCGGATGCCGCGAGGCCGAGGCCGGCAAGGCCCAGTATCAGTTTCAAGCGCATGCCCCTTCTCATGATAGTCTGGCAATAACGCCTATGATGGCAGCCGGTGTCATCATCGCCGCCGGCAGCAGCAATATTTGTACAGTCGCTTCCCGGCCGCTGATCGTGCCGGCGAGGATTTCGACCGGGCCGCGCAGGAACTCTCCAAAGCTGCGCTGCCGCTCGCCCGGCGCAGCACTGTCAGCGAGCAGAATACCGCCGACGATCAGCGAAAAATACATGACCATGAACAGCGTCACGACGACGAGGACACCTGCCGCTGCCGCATCGCGTGCGAAGAAGGCCCAGAATGACCCGACCATCATTGCATAGAAGCCCACCAGCGCAACGAGCACATTAGGATGAACCTCGCGACTGGCGGCGCCGGGCGCCGGTCGCTCCAGTTCGGCGTAGGGATCATCGGATCGGACCAAGCGTGATGCCGGTCGCGTCGTTCCTTCCACCACTGCCTTGGGCTGAAACTCGCTCTCCAGGATGCGCGTTGCCATGTCGGATCTCCTGATCGACAGCGCTGCAATCGCTGCGTCGCTGTACCTGTGACCTAGGTGGCGCGTTGCCAGTCATCGATCCAACCGATGATATTTGTCGTTCCGATCACGAATGGAGATGAATGGCCTGCCTTGATGATCCCGAAGTGATCGAAGAAAGACGTCGGGCACTGTCGGAGACGCGCGTCCTGCCGCTCGAGGCCTGGCGACAAACACTGCTGATCGACGGAAAAGCTGTCCCGCATTTCGATCCGACTGATGGCGGGATCGATGCCCGTCTCTTGCTGCTCTTGGAAACGCCCGGCCCTGGACCAAAGCGTACCCGCCACGATTGAGCGACTGTACCCGCTAGGCCCTGACGATCTGGTCGAGGTGTTCCGGCGAAGGCGTCCCGCCAACCCGGTCGGCTACAATCGGCAGTTTTGCGCTGTCGGAAATCACATGGATGCGGCGGCTAATGCTTATCTGTGGGGCAGACGCATCGACCAGCCAAGGAGGCTGCCGCCTTTCGCACTCCGTCAATCACTCAAGCTGCAGCGCGACAAAGGTGTTTATTAGGCAAATTTGTCGACTATCACGCCTTTCGGTGGAGGTGAGGTTAGTTTTTCCGATCCGGAATTGCTGAGGCCGAACTGCTCCGCATTTTTGATCTTCTCGAGTGTTTCCGACGATCCGTCGCTGTAGGAGATGACGGTGACCTGTACAGATCCCGCATCGATCGTCCTTTGATCCACTACGGTCTTTTGCTGCTGTTTGACTGATGCGTCGGCACTGGGTTTTTCGGCGTCATCCGCTCTCTTCGAATTGGAGGCGGCTTCATCAGGCGCTCGGGCTGAAACCTTGGGATCGTTCGCGCTGTCTTTGTCCACTTCCAAAAGGCGAGCGGGGATTGGCATTGGCCTGATCGAGGTCAACACGTTCACTGAGGAGATTGCAGATACCATATCGATGATAACGGCAAACCCGGCGTGCGCTTAAATGGCCAGCACAAGGACGCATCCTCATGAGCTGAGCTCCAAACATCATATCTTGCCGTTGCACAGCCAGCGTGCTCGTTGTCCACGGTTCGGCGCGGGACGACGCAAACCGCCTGATTTCCGTGTAAAAGGGCAAGATCGATCGACGCAGTCTCAGAGAGACAGTGGGATTAGGCGTGGCCCCGCCGAGATTTATGTACAAACTTGCAATGAGCTCGCAATAGCAATAAATGCGCCCCACAATATAGATCACCCTCGGGGAGCACCAAAGAAATGTACGCTGAGAATTCCCGCCTCAGGGCCGGGGCGAGTTCGCTTGCCCTCATTCTGGCCGCGACTGTCGCCATGCCCGCTTTCGCTGACGCCGCCGCCGACGCTGGACCGCAGGATGTCAGTTCTTCCGAAATCACTGTGCTCGGCACCCGCAGTGAGGATTACAAGGTCGATCAGCTGACCACCGCCACGCGCACCGGCACCAGCATCATGGATGTGCCGCAGTCGATCCAGTTCGTGCCCCGCGACGTTATCGACGATCAGCAGATCCTCGACCTCACCAGCGCGCTGCGCAATGTCAGCGGCATCCAGGCGGGCACCGACGCGGGCAATCGCTCGGAGAGTTTCACCATCCGCGGCTTCCGCTCATCGTATTACGCCATCGACTCGATCATGCTCAGTCCGGCGATCGAAACCAACGACAGCTACCGCGACCTCGCTAACGTGGAGCGCATCGAGGTGCTCAAGGGCCCGGCCTCGGTACTTTACGGGCGCGGCGATCCGGGCGGCCTCATCAACATCGTCACCAAGCAGCCGCGCTTCGAGCGGGGGATGAACTTCTCCGTGCAGGGCGGCAGCAACGACTTCATGCGCGGGCAGGTGGACGTTACCGGCCCAGTGGACGCGGCCAAGACGCTGGCAGTGCGCTTCATCGCCGCCGCGCAGACCGGCGATACTTTCCGGGACGTGTTCCAGCCCTACCGTCGCCAGTTCCTGTCCGGCTCAGTGCTGTGGGAGCCCACCGATCGCACCCGCGTCATCGCCAGCCTTACCTATGCGCATCAGAAGAACCAGACCGATCGCGGCATCGTGGCCACTGCCGACGCCGACGGCGGCCTCGTCGTCAACCTCCCCCGCGAGCGGTTCCTAGGCGAAGCCTGGGCGACCACCGAATCCAGCCGCTACGAATTCAACTACCGCATCGAGCATGAACTGACCGACTGGTTGACCGTCCGGCAGATCGGTCACTACGATGAGGGCAAGCTCAACCTGTTCGGCATCAACTACGGCACCACCGTCGCGGTGAATGGCATCACGGGCGCGCGTACCGTCTCCCGCACCGCTGTTGAGCAGCACGAGAACAACCACAACTACGATGCGCAGGCGGACATGGTCGCACGCTTCTCCACCGGCGGCATCGGGCACACCGTGGTGTTCGGCGGCGAGTATGTGAAGTCCTACCGCTTCCGAACATTCGCGCGCGCCACGCTGGCCGCGATCAACATCGACGATCCGGTCTACGGCGCGACGCCGGGAACGTTCGTTCCCGCTGCCGACCGCGAGGTGCAGTCCAAGTCGCTGTCGGGCTACTTGCAGGACCAGATCGACATCGGGGACAAGATCAACCTGCTGGCCGGCGTGCGCTACGACCACGCCCAGCAGTCGGACCACGGCACCACCGATTATGCCTCGGACGATAAGGCATGGTCGCCGCGCGTGGGCGTGGTGTTCAAGCCAGTGCCGAACGTCTCGCTGTTCGCCGACTTCACTCGTTCGTTCCAGTCCAAGCCCGAGCCGACCATCGACGGCAAGCCGATTGATCCGGAAAAGGGCAAGCAGTACGAAGCGGGCATCAAGGCCGAACTGTTCGGCGGCCGCCTCGCCTTCACGCTGTCGGTCTACCAGCTGACGCGTGAGAACGTGACGCAGCAGGACCCCAACAACGTCGGCTACAACATCAACGCTGGGGTGCAGCGCTCGCAGGGCGTCGAGTTCGACATGTCCGGCGCGATCACGCCGAGCATCAAGATCATCGCCAACGCGGCTTACACAGACGCCACCGTGCGCTCCTCCACCGACTATGCCAGGGGCAACAAGCTTATCGGCGTGCCCAAATGGAGCGGCAGCCTGTGGGTGACGCTGGAGCCCGTGGACGGTCCGCTCAGCCGCTTCGGTTTTGGCGGCGGCGTAATTGCAGCAAGCAATCGCATGGGCAATCTGGAGAACAGCTTCTCGGTCGGTGGCTACACCCGCTTCGATTCCAGCCTGTGGTACAAGCTGGCCGACAAGGTGCGCCTGACGGTGAACGTCAAAAATATCACTAATGAGTACTACATCTCCAGTACCGTTTCGCGGGCGCAGATCACGCCGGGCGAGGGTCGCAGCTTCCTCCTCGGCCTGAGCGGAGGGTTCTGACGATGAAGAAGGCGTTCGCTGCCGCGCTGTTGGCGCTGGCCATCGGTGCGGCGCCCGCATCGGCGGCAGATGCAGGCAGGGTGCTGTTCCTGATGCGCGCCGATCCCCCCGGTGGCTCGGCCGACCCTGATGTCAAGGCGCGGCTTGAGGCGATGGGCTATTCCGTCACAACCAGTGAAGGGCTGGATGGTGCGCAGGATCCTTGCGGGTTCGATCTGGTCGTCATGTCCTCGACGGTGCGCTCCAACCAGTTCACCGCTAACCGCACGGCTATCACCCGTTGGCGCGAGATGGGCGTGCCGCTGGTGACCTGGGAGAACGACCTGCTCGACGACTTGTGGATGACCGGCCTGCGCCGCGACACCGACTTCGGCGAACTGGAGACGGGCCACTATTTCTGGCTGGTACGCGCGCCGCATCCGATGGCGGCGGGCATTCCGGCGGGCCTGGGCACTTGGACCGAGGCGCGCACACCCGCGGGCTGGGGCCAGCCTGGGCTCGGCGCGGACGTCATCATGACCTGGCCCGGCGAGCCGGACAAGGCGACCCTGTTCGGCTACGAAGCAGGCGCGACAATGGACCACGACCACCTCGCGCCCGCGCGCCGTGTGTTCATCGGCATGGAGAACAACAGCTTCACCCGCATGACCCAGACCGGCCGCAGGCTGTTCGACGCCGCGATCCAATGGGCGCGCACGGGGGCGAAATTGTGCAAGGTGAAGAAGTGAAGCGCGCGGCCGGTTTCGCGCTGGCATGCGCCCTGCTCACGGGCTCCGCATCGGCGCAGGACAGCGGCCCCATCCCCGAGGCGCAGCCGCTGCTGGCGCGCTACGTCTTAGCGGATGGGCGCCTCGCGGTCGGCGGTGGGCCTGAGGCGGATGCGATTGCGGCTGCAGCCAGCGGCGTGTCCCCCGCATCGTCGGCTCTTCCGGCGCGATGCCGCTACTGACGCAAGGGACCATCGCGCTCGCCATAATCCCCCGCGAGATGACCGTGATCGAGCGCGCCGCAGTCCGCCGCTTTTCTGGCGGACTGCCGCTGGCGGTGCCCGCCATGCAGGGGCTTTACCTTTACGCCCGCTGCGACAAGGATGGCGCCGTCGATGAACGGGTGAAGCCGTTACTGCAGGCGCTGTTCTCGGACGACGGACAGGCGCGAGTGAAAGCGGCGTTGGCGATGTACAAGCCGCTCGATGCCGCCGCGCTGGCGGATGCGCGGGAACGGATCGCAAGCCTGCGCGGGATCTCGATCCCGCAGCGCGGACCGGGCTACGTCGCACCGGACGGCAGCCTGTCGATCATCGGCAGCGATACACTGACGACGATCATGCCCGACATGCTCGCCGCCTATTCGCGCCAAGCGCCCCAGGTCCGGTTCACTGCCGACTTGCGCGGCTCCTCCACCGCCATCCCTGCGCTGACCGCTGGAACCACGATCTTCGCGCCGATGGGCCGCGAGCTGTGGGAGAACGACCTAGACGGCTTCCGGCAGGTAAAGGGCTACAATCCGGTGCGCATCCGCATCGCCTATGCCAGCCACGGCCCCCGCGCGGGCGGCAAGACACCGCCCGCGATCTACGTCAACGCGCGCAACCCGCTTGCCGGAATGTCGATGACACAAGTGAAGCGCGTCTTCGCAGCCGGAGCACCGGGCGGCGACATTGCCGACTGGTCGAAGCTGGGCGGCACGGCGGGCCCGATCCACGTCTATGGCGCGCGCGACGATGGCGGGTTCGGCTCGGCAATGCGCGCGTCGAAGCTGGACGGGCTGCCGTTCAGCGCCCGCTACCAGGCGATGCCAAACGGCAAAGCGATCCTCGCCGCCATCGCGTCCGACCCGCAGGGGGTCGGCTATGCGACGTGGATCGATGCGGGTGAGGCTCCGGCCGGCGTACGCGTCCTGCCGCTGTCCGCACGCGAAGGCGGCCCCTACGTCCTGCCCCGGGCGGGAGCGGATCGGGGGGCGTGGCCGATATCGTACTTCCTCAACATCTACGTTGACAAGGCGCCGGGCAAACCACTCGACCCGGTGGCTAAGGGCCTGCTGCGCTTCCTGCTCTCGGACGAAGGACAGGCGATCATCGCCCGCCATGGCGAAGAGGACGACGGCTACGTGCCGCTTGATTGGAACGACCTTGCCGCGGAACGAGCCATAGTCGTAGGTTTATAAAATACAGCAAATAACTTGAAACTGAGCCGACGCAAAACACACGGCGGGCGGCATGTCGGCAAAAGCCTGATTGGCGTACAACGGCTAGAATAGCTCGTCCAGCATCAGGTGGAATTGCAACTTGCGCCGGTCTAACTCGGTGACACCATATTGCGTCAGAAGTCTCTCCTGAAGCGAAGGGTCGAATTCTCCGAGACAACTCCACAGGATGGCAAGGTCTTGGTAGCGGTCCGCGATTCCGACCCGTCCGGCATCAATGCACCCGACCACCTCACCTTCGAGCATCAGAATATTGTCGAGCGAGAAATCGCCATGCGTGACGACGGCGTCGGATGGCATCGGTAGCAGGCGCTGCATAGCTTCCCACACCTGTTCCGCCGTCCAGCCTTCGCGCTCATCGTCGAAATCATCTTCCTCAACCATACCCGCGTCGATTTGTTCGCGCGCCTTGGCAAGGCGGTAGGTGTGATCGCTAGTGAAGGGACATGCACTGACCGGAATCGCATGCAGACGTCGCAGGAATGTTGCGAGCGCATCGACTATCCCAGCGCGGGCATCCGACTGCGCCTCTAGAAGCTGATATGCGGTGCGTCCGGGCATCGCCGTCATCAGCAGCCATGCCTCGTCCTGCGTGGCGACGAAGCCTTCGACGGCCGGAACGGGGATGTGCCTCTCCAACCAACGCAGTCGGACCATTTCGTCGGTTATGTCGTCAGCGACGGAGCTTTGGCCGTGCTTGAGAAACAGGTCAGGCGCGCCGGTCTTGCCATGCAGTCGGTAAACAGCACCGCCTGATTCCCCGACGTTATCGCGCGCCCATTCATACCCTTCCAATGACGCGGACAGGCCCGCTGGTACGGACACAGCTTCACAAGGGTATTCTCGGTCTCCATTCACTAATTAGCGGCCTCCTCAGCATTCGAGCTTGGCTCAGGATACCTTTGGAGACAAGACGCTGACGGTGGGCGCTTTTTACCTGACGGCAATCGCACGGTGGCAATCGCCTGATTTTCGGCATGGGATGGGACCGCCCTAGATCGGCGGAACGGCGTTCGTTGTCCGTTGCAAGGCCCGCAACTCTCGATAACTGATCCGGTGCACCATATTCTCGTCGAGTAGCGCAGCAACGCTAGGATCGATCAGCGCTGCGGCATCATGAACGCGAATATCCGCATGGTGAAGGTCGTAGCCGCGAAGTTCCTTACCATCTAAAACGGGATGAGCGAACAGCTCCGTGACTCCGCAAGGCAATGTCGGACACACCTCGAATATCACGTCGCGGGTAAGAAGCGGCCAGGTGTAGATAAGATGATCCACCGACAGGACACCCCGCGACACCGATAACTCGCGAGCCGGAAAGTCCGATTGGAGAGGAAGGCGAACCGGTACGTCGATCTCGGACGCCAGATCGAGGTAAATTGCGAATAGCGCCTGGTTCGCGTGCAGAACATCCATATGCGTGTCGATGTGGGTGACATCGACACCCCATGCGATGGCGGTGTCGACCTGGGCGCGACACTCGGCGCGGACTTCGTCCAAATCTTGCTGACTAAGAGCGGTCGCGGTCGTGGCAGGCAGAAAACCGCTGGCGTCGCGGAGCGATGCACCTCCGGTCAGACTCCGCCAGCGATAGCCTGCATGTTCGCTGGTCAGGGTCAAATGCACGCCAACCGGCAATCCATCGAACATACGTGCTGCCTCGGCCGCCCAAGGGCAGGGAACCATAAGCGATGCGCTGGTGGCGACACCGGAGGTCATGGCACGGAGGGCCGCCACGTTTGCGCTATGGCTCGATCCCACATCGTCGCAGTTGACAATGAGCAGTCGATCCTCAGCACGAAATCCAAGTCTCTGATTAAGGGCTGTAGTTTGTTTAGACACAATGCGTCGTTCCCTTTCACTGGCTCGACGCTTGGTGGCTTGCTCCGTTTTGTTGCCGGTTTGGCCACATCCCCCTTTCAGGGAGCCACCTTGCCCGGATCGGCAGGTTGGCGTTGGGCGTCGGCCCAACTCTTGATGTTGTCCGCAGCTTACGGTCTGTGACTTCCTTCCGCAATGCCTGACGCCAAACACACGGCGGGCGACATGGCGGCAACCGCCTGATTTTCGATCATGGGCTGTGGCGGGCACGTTATTCCGGCAGGAGGCCAGCGGTGCGGTAAATATTGATTACCGAATCGTAGACCGAAATGTCTGCCCGGCTTCTTGATAGAAGTTGTGCGCCGACGATCGCCGCGAATATTGCACGTGCTTTCTGCTCGTTTACTTTGGAAGCAGCAAGCGCCGCAGCGGCCAGTTGTCTGCTCAGCCACGCGATGTTGACGTCGGCAAAAGCCTGAACCTCCTTCTTTATCGGTGCTGGCAGATCATCATACTCAGCGGCCATAAAGCTTCCAAGGCACATCCTGTTATCATTCTCCAGTGCCTTGCGAAACATATTGGGGTAGCGGCGCAGACTTTCGAGCGGGTCCTGCGTCTGGTCGGACAGCACGTCCAAAGCAGCGGCTGCGTCCTCCCAATAACGCCTTGCCACTGCAGCACCAAGTTCCGCTTTGGCCGGAAAATAATAGTGGATGCTGGCCGCCTTAATGCCGACCTCCGCTGCCAAATCGCGAAAGTTTAGCCCGCCATACCCATGTGCCTGAGCAGTTCGCCGTGCAGCATCCAGGATCAGTTCTCTTGTATTTACGGTCATCTGATATCCATGCGTTGGCTCGCCTATCAAATGACAGATAGGGCGTTGAAGTTCATCGGAGCCCCTGATAGCACATCTATCAATTGGCAGACAGATAGGATGAATTATGAAAATCTATGATCGTGAAGCTGCGCCACACCCAGCGCGCATTCGTATCGTGCTTGCCGAAAAGGGGCTGGACGAGCAGGTAGAGTTTGTCAGTATCGATCTTATCGCCGCAGAGCAGAAGCAGCCTGAGTTCCTGGCCATGAATCCGATCGGAAAAATCCCGGTTCTGGAGCTTGAAGACGGCACGATCATTTCTGAATCGACGGCTATCACGGAATATCTCGACAATCTGGATGGCAATCCGATCCTGACTGGCAAGACCCCGCGTGAAAAGGGCCTGATCCACATGATGCAGCGCCGTGCAGAGATGATGCTGATCGATGCCGTCGACGATTATTTCCATTATGGAACGCCTGGCCTTGGCGCAGCGCTGCGGCCATGGCGGATGCCTGACTGGAGCGGAGCGAAGGAATGGGGGCAGCGGCGGGGCGGATATGCCGTGGCTAATCTGCCGTACTTCAACGATATTTTGGCAAAACAAGCGTTCCTGGCGGGGGACGAGTTCTCGATGTCAGACATCACATTGTTCGCAGGCCTGATGTTTGCTGATCTCGTGGGTTTGCCGGTGGCTTCGGAACTTACCGCACTTCATAACTGGCGCGACAAGGTGTCCAACCGCCCCGCAGTGAAAAACCGCAGCGGGCAGACAATGCATCCGGAGGATTTGGCGCGTCACAGTGGCGCGGCGTAGCATTCTCGACCTATCTTTTTGCGACTGCTGGCGCGACCGGCGGCAATCACATGGCGCGCGGCATGGCGGCTATCGCCTGATTTTCGCGCACGTCGCCCGTTTCTTAAGGAAAATTCCGTTATTGCGCCGGAAGCGAGTTCGCTGGGCTGTATGGTGTGGGGTGACATGGCGGAGCATTCGGACAATCGAGAGGATGAAGATTTTCTCTGCGGTTTTCTTAAGCGGGTGTCGCCGCTGTGGCTGCTCAATGGTTTCATGACGACACTTACAAAACGTGATCCGCGTAATCAGGATATGCAGCTTTGGGAGGATATTTCGCTTTCCGGCGCGTCGGGTGGTGCAACGTCGGAGGAAATCGCTGTCATGAACGCCAAGGCCGATACCCGCCGATCCATGTTGGAAGCAAACCCCGTCTTTCTGACTTCGATCGCCAGATTGACGGCCGTGGGCGTTTCTCCAAAGTGGTCAAGTGATGGAGACCCCGGTTTCCGAGCGCGCGTCCTACGCCTTTTCATACCGCTTGAAGCAATTCCGCAGATTCAGGACATGGCGGCCGAGGATGCTGGAATAGAATCTGGCCCGGATCGGTTAGAGGCCGCCGAAATCTATCGGCGCTGGCTGCTGCAAAGCTATCATCCCGATTGGGAGCGATATCGGGAGAAGTGGCCCACGCTATATAAAACCCCCTACAATACAGCGCGGAATGATTTCGGGCGCGATCCCAATCCCATTAAGCCATGAACACACGCACATTAATGGGTGTCGGCAATCACATGAATCTCAGGCAGCCGTCACGCGGTTCCGCCGAAAATCCGGCGCGCACGGAATTGCGCGGTCCTGTGATCCCGTGGAATGTCCGAAAATCACTGTCGGATTGAGAAAGTGTCCGACAACGCCGGTGGCCGGGTTTTCCGTCAGGGAGCATCGGCGCTGATCTGGCACCTGGCCGCGACCGCCAGCATGGACCGGCGCGTTTCATGTGATTGGCGGCACAGGACTGGTGGCAGTGTGATCTGGTTCCAGTCCGCTCCGATCATGGAGGAAATCCAAACCCAAACAGGACTCGCGAAAGCAAAAATCGTCTGTCGCCGTCAGTTTGATCGGCGAGCGAGCTTCTCCGCTCCTCGTTGGTTTACGGAAGGACTTCAATTTGGAATTAGGTTTAGTTACGCCATCCGTATGACACTCAGTATCACAATTCCTGACAACCCGTCCGATGCCGACCGTGAAGCGATCGCTGCACCGCTTCGTGCCTACAATATCGCCCACGGTGGCGACCCGCATATGCGGTCGGTTGCGATATTGCTGACGGACGAGCATGGCGTTCACATCGGCGGCTTATGGGGTAAATGCTCCTATGATTGGTTGTTCGTGGAGCTTCTGGCCGTCCCCGAAGAGCACAGAGGCGGGAGCTATGGCAAGAGGTTGATGAACGAAGCCGAGAGCATTGCGCGTGCAAACGACTGCATTGGTCTGTGGCTTGATACCTATGAGTTCCAGGCACGCGGCTTTTATGAAAAGCTGGGCTTCGAAGTGTTTGGCGAACTGAAGGATCATCCCATCGGCCAGAAGCGACTGTTTCTTCAAAAACGCTTCTAAGGCGCGCGCACCTCCTGATTGATGCTCGCTTTCGGGAATGCGAACATCTTAGCGGAGTGTACCAGAAAACCTATGTACAGCCCCCAACGCCCGACAATCAGGCGATAGCCGCCATGCCGCGCGCCATGTGATTGCCGCCGGTCGCGCCAGCAGTCGCAAAAAGATAGGTCGAGAATGCTACGCCGCGCCACTGTGACGCGCCAAATCCTCCGGATGCATTGTCTGCCCGCTGCGGTTTTTCACTGCGGGGCGGTTGGACACCTTGTCGCGCCAGTTATGAAGTGCGGTAAGTTCCGAAGCCACCGGCAAACCCACGAGATCAGCAAACATCAGGCCTGCGAACAATGTGATGTCTGACATCGAGAACTCGTCCCCCGCCAGGAACGCTTGTTTTGCCAAAATATCGTTGAAGTACGGCAGATTAGCCACGGCATATCCGCCCCGCCGCTGCCCCCATTCCTTCGCTCCGCTCCAGTCAGGCATCCGCCATGGCCGCAGCGCTGCGCCAAGGCCAGGCGTTCCATAATGGAAATAATCGTCGACGGCATCGATCAGCATCATCTCTGCACGGCGCTGCATCATGTGGATCAGGCCCTTTTCACGCGGGGTCTTGCCAGTCAGGATCGGATTGCCATCCAGATTGTCGAGATATTCCGTGATAGCCGTCGATTCAGAAATGATCGTGCCGTCTTCAAGCTCCAGAACCGGGATTTTTCCGATCGGATTCATGGCCAGGAACTCAGGCTGCTTCTGCTCTGCGGCGATAAGATCGATACTGACAAACTCTACCTGCTCGTCCAGCCCCTTTTCGGCAAGCACGATACGAATGCGCGCTGGGTGTGGCGCAGCTTCACGATCATAGATTTTCATAATTCATCCTATCTGTCTGCCAATTGATAGATGTGCTATCAGGGGCTCCGATGAACTTCAACGCCCTATCTGTCATTTGATAGGCGAGCCAACGCATGGATATCAGATGACCGTAAATACAAGAGAACTGATCCTGGATGCTGCACGGCGAACTGCTCAGGCACATGGGTATGGCGGGCTAAACTTTCGCGATTTGGCAGCGGAGGTCGGCATTAAGGCGGCCAGCATCCACTATTATTTTCCGGCCAAAGCGGAACTTGGTGCTGCAGTGGCAAGGCGTTATTGGGAGGACGCAGCCGCTGCTTTGGACGTGCTGTCCGACCAGACGCAGGACCCGCTCGAAAGTCTGCGCCGCTACCCCAATATGTTTCGCAAGGCACTGGAGAATGATAACAGGATGTGCCTTGGAAGCTTTATGGCCGCTGAGTATGATGATCTGCCAGCACCGATAAAGAAGGAGGTTCAGGCTTTTGCCGACGTCAACATCGCGTGGCTGAGCAGACAACTGGCCGCTGCGGCGCTTGCTGCTTCCAAAGTAAACGAGCAGAAAGCACGTGCAATATTCGCGGCGATCGTCGGCGCACAACTTCTATCAAGAAGCCGGGCAGACATTTCGGTCTACGATTCGGTAATCAATATTTACCGCACCGCTGGCCTCCTGCCGGAATAACGTGCCCGCCACAGCCCATGATCGAAAATCAGGCGGTTGCCGCCATGTCGCCCGCCGTGTGTTTGGCGTCAGGCGGTTCAATGACAGGCAGACCTTAACGCCTTGCCAGTATCAGTTTTCAGATATCGGAGATTTTGCGAGCCTTTTCGGCGCGCAGGAGGCAGCGTGATGGTTTGGGGAATGAGTTTACCTTCCAACTTCGGTGAATTTTGGCCGGACGGAGATTTTGAGTTCGACGCCAAGGCGCGGGATGGTCGATGGAGCGAGCGTCTTCGCCTTCACTACTTGGCGCAGATTCCTGACGAGCAGCGGAGGCTGTTCGACTATGGCGACAATCACGTCGGTTATGGAGCCGGAAACTACGGCACTTTTGTTGTCGGAAAATTTACGAGAGAGCGGGGAACGGTGAGGCCGGGGAGTCCGGACTATCCGCCTTTCAGGCCGGTTGAACCCCACGAGGCACCGCGATCTTTTGCAGCCGAAAAGAGCTATCAAACACTCGGGTCATTGATCGAGTTGAACGATGGTATCGTGGCAGTGGATGAGGCCCTGAAAGAAATAATCGAGCGACTTGAACCCGGAATCCATCAGTTTTTCCCGATTGAGATTCGCATGCCGCGCGGTCAAATTTATCCCGGACAATATTACACAATGGTCATCGGTCAATTTATTGACAGCTTTTTGCCAGAGAACAGTCAGGGGGATTCGTGGAGCGGCTACGGTCCAGAGTATCCGAATACTTATTCTTATAAAGAATTGAATAGAGGCATTTCTGGACTAGCCCTTTCAGCAGAAAATTTTGGAAATGCGAATTTGTGGCGGGAGCGGAGTTTCACTAACATTTTGCTGTGCTTTTCGGATGCGTTGCGGGCAGAGATTGAGAAGTCTGGCATTCGCGTTCCCGATTCCTATCGCATGATGGAAACCTGAATATCGGAAATCAGGCGATAGCCGCCGTCCGCCATGTTTGCCGACAGGAGGGCGCATGCTCCAGTCCTTGACCCGGCCTGACGTTCGGTGACTTCGAGCGCGGCGGGGAGGAAATCGGATTCACGGGAAGGTACAAAGATTTTGGGCCGCTCGCGGTCGGCCCTTAGCGCTTCCTTCAGCACGTCCCAGTGATGGCGCCATCCGCTCATGCCGTGTTACCTTGCGCGACGCCGCCGCCGCTCTGGCGCCGGTGGAGATCGGCATAGCGGCCGTTGTTGCGCAGGAGTTCCTCGTGGGAAGCGCGCTCGACGATCCGCCCGGCTTCCAAGGAAATCAGATTGTCGCATTGCCGGACGGCCGACAGCCGGTGCGCGATGATGATCACGGTGCGGTTGGCTGAGATCGCCTTGAGGTTTGTCTGGATACGCGCTGATCACGGAGCGCCGGATGATCGACCTTCCGGCGGGTAAGGCCGTCATCCGCTCCGAAGGCGTCGCCGGTGGCATGTTGCTCGAGAGTGCGATCTTGCTCGGTCTGCCGGGCGGCGCGCGCGAGAAGAACCTCGACGCCGAATTGCTGTCGCCGGGCAGCCTCTATGCTCGCGCGCTCGGCCGACCCGTCGTTCTGCGGCGGCGGTATCCCAAGAATGGCGAGGTTCGCGAGGAGCCTGCCGTCGTCCGCTCCGGTCCCGCAGGCAGCGTGATCGTTCAGACGCGCGCCGGGTTCGAAGCGGCCAACTGCGGCCCGCTCAGAGATGCGCTGACTTACGACGGCGTGCCGCCGGGGCTCACGGCCAAGCCGAGGCTGTCGGTCGAGATCGATTTGCCTAGGGCCGCGCGCGCCAGTGACGCTGTTCTACCTCGCCTGGGTTTTGACTGGCTGACCAACTACGTCGCCCACATGAAGCCCGATGGTTGGCACGCCGAAATCCTAGTTGTCTGCTAGGTGGGCTGGAAATCGAACGTCCGAGAGAAATCATCGCGTCGGCAACGGCGCGTTTTTTTGACTAGGATCGAATAGGCTATCAGCTGTCATTGCCTCTTGAGAGCTAGCGTAATGCTCGTGACCATGGACATGAGGGCGATCAGGCTGAAGCTCAGACGGGCTTTCTATAAGCGCGCGGTATCGGATAAGAAGGCGCGAACGCGTTTCATTTCGAGCGGCTCATTCCGAGACACGATGTCATTATCGAGATGTTGATTTCGAAGTTGCCGGATTGGTCAACCTTGTTGCCGCGAACTGAAGCGGACGCTCCCAGCAAACTGCCCCAATTTTGATAGCGCCCTGTGACAGGCTTGGCATTGATAGGCTGTTCCACTATGCGAAGCTTTGAAAGCGGGGCTACATCCGCTTTCATTGATCGCGCCGGTGTCCCCGAAAGGGGCTTAATCGGGAATGCGGTGCGGAGGGTTTCCTTCCAAATCCGCGGCTGTCTCTGCAACTGTAAGCGGATAGCGCGATGCACATAGTCTCTCTTTGAAGGGGCAGCCACTGGGCCGGACGCTAAATCATGCGAGGTTTGGGAAGGCGTGCATCAAGCTGTGACCCGCGAGCCAGGAGACCTGCCGGCGTCTGGTCGCTCTTGCCTTGGTCCAGAGGATGGCCGCGGCACGGTGAACTCCGTCTGAGCGACGAACGAGCGGCGGGGGCCGCATCGGAGACGTGCGTTGGTCGCCCATGGCGTTCGACCGCCGCGCGTGTCGCCCGTTCGCGCGGGTTTGCCCCGGCCACGTCGCAAGACGCCAGAGGACGATTTGTGATCAAGACTATTCTTTCCAGCACCGCGCTCGCCGCGCTCCTTTTGCCTGCCTTTGCCCATGCCGAAGATGCATCAGAGGGAGCCGACAAGTCCGATATCCTCGTGCTGGGCACTCGCACCGACGATGCTAATGTTCCTACGCAAACGGGAAGTCGTCTCGGTCTGACCATCCTCGAGACGCCGGCCAGTGTCGAGACGCTGTCGGGCGACGTTATCCGCGCGCGCGGGGATATCTCGATCATTGATGCGGTAACGCGGGCGACGGGCATAAGTTCGGTGGCCAATCCGGGCAACGGAGGCACTGGTCTTGCCGCACGGGGCTTTAGCGGACCCGGATCCGTCATGCAACTCTATGACGGTGTTCGCCTCTATCCCGGTGCGGGAACGGTGACTTTTCCAACCGATCCCTGGACAGTGGAGCGAATAGAGGTGCTGCGCGGCCCTGCATCGGTCCTTTACGGCCAGGGTGCGATCGGGGGCGCCGTCAACGTCATTTCGAAGAAGCCGAATACTGACCGCACCGAGTTCGAAGCGGAAGCCGGTTACGGTTCCCAAGATAGCTGGCGCATCGCGGCCAGCGTTGGTGGGCCGGTCAACGAGCTGATCGCCTATCATTTCGACATCAGCCGTACACAGTCGGACGGCTGGGTCGATCGCGGGAATTCGAAGGGGCTGGCCATATCCGGCTCGGTGCAGCTACGCCCCAGCGATAGGCTGACCATCACCCTGTCCGACGATTACAGCGACCAGGAGCCGATGCCCTATTTCGGTACGCCGCTGATCAATGGCAGAATCAATGATCGCAACAAGCGCCGAAACTACAACGTCACCGACGCGCTGATGCGCTTCAAGGACAACCGGACCACCCTTAAGATAGAATGGGTGCCTAGCGCCGACATCAGCGTCCGCAACACCGCCTACCGGCTGACCACCGATCGCAAGTGGCGCAATCTGGAGAGCTATTTCTGGAACGGCGTCACGGGGAGGATCGACCGGTTCGACTTGTTCGGCATCGACCATCGTCAGACCCAGGTCGGCAATCAGGGCGACGTCACGATCCGCAGCGAATGGGGTGGCCTGACAAACGAGTTGCTGGTTGGCTTCGACGTCAACGCAATCAGTTTCAGGCACGCGAACGATTTCGATTCCGATCCGGCACCTGCCGGTTTCGCCGATCCGGTCGATCCGTTCGTGTTTGACCCGGGCCTCTATTACAACACGTTCGGTGTGCGACCCCAATATCGCACCCGGACGCGGCAATATTCCTTCTTCGCGGAAGACCGCCTGACACTCAGCGATCAATTGTCGCTGTCGGTCGGGATCAACTACGACCACGCCAACATCAAACGCTACGTCAACAGCTATGATACCGTCGGCGTGGCGACCGAGACGTTGCGACTCGACAAGACGCTGCACAATGTCACCTGGCGGGTAGGAGCGGTCTACCAACCGAGCCCTGCACTATCGCTTTACGGTCAGTATGCGACGGCGGTCGATCCGCTCGGTTCGTTGATCACCTTCTCCATCGGGCAGGCCGCGTTCAAGAACAGCACGGGCGATCAGATCGAGGCCGGCATCAAGGCCAGCTTCCTTGGCGGACGCGGATTGGCGAGTTTCGTGGCCTACCGGATCGTCAAGAAGAACCTGCTTGTCACGGTTCCGGGCAGCCTCCCACCAAGGCAGGACCAAGTAGGGCAACGTTCGGCGAAAGGGCTGGAGGCCTCGCTGACGCTGGATCTTCCCGGGGGCTTCGGGATCGATGCCAACGGGACGATCCT
This sequence comes from Sphingobium sp. CR2-8, assembly GCF_035818615.1. Lineage (NCBI taxonomy): Bacteria > Pseudomonadati > Pseudomonadota > Alphaproteobacteria > Sphingomonadales > Sphingobiaceae > Sphingobium > Sphingobium wonjuense. The sequence continues at coordinate 164,899 of NZ_JAYKZY010000001.1, forward strand.
CGCCGCGCGTTTCGACGAGTTCCTGAGCGGTGGCACGTCGTTCAACGGTAAAACTCCGCCCAATGTGCCCGAAGCCACAGCTAATCTCTGGCTGCGTTACAATGTGACTGGACGTCTCCAGACACGCCTTGGCCTGCGTTATGTCGGCAAGACTTACTCCGACAACGCCAATCAATTCCGGGTGCCTGGCTACGCGGTGGTGGATGGGAGCATTTCGTTTGCGGTGACGAAGAATGTCGCGGCAAACCTGCGGGCCTATAATCTGTTCGACAAGGATTACGCGACCACCACCTATAATGACGAGCAGTGGCTAATCGGGCGACCACGCTCGATTGATGTGTCGATCAGCGCGCGGTTCTGACCGTGCATGACGGCACGCAACCTGTGGTGGTGGCGCGCAGGCGGGGGCGGCTGTTGCGGGCGCTGCTCCTCATGCATCGCTGGATGGGCGTCATCATCGGTACGGTGATGACGCTATGGTGCCTCACCGGGTTCGTGATGCTTTTCGTCGATTATCCACGGCTGCTGCCGACCGAGCAACTGCGGGGCTTGTCTCCCTTGCACTTGCCGACCGGTGGCAGTCTGGCCCGAATTGGGCTGGCACCTGATGCCAGACTGGCTTCGGCCCGGCTTGAGATGGTCGCGGGCAGGCCGGTGCTGCGGGTGGTCCCCAAAAAAAGCGATGCGCGCGCGATCTGGCAGATGCGCGCCTCACCGCAGAACTATGACCTTGCGTCCGGGTCGCCCTTGGCGCTGCTGTCCCGTAAAGACCTTGGCAAGGTCGGGGCGGAATTCGGGCGAAACGTCGGCATTGCCGGAGCAGTAACCGCGATCACACCGATTTCAGTCGATCAATGGACCGTTCAAGCCTTTCGCGCCAACCGCCCGCTGTACCGGGTCGACTATGCCGATGCCGCAGGATCGACGGCCTATATCGCGGGCCTGACTGGCGAAATCGTGCAGCAGACCACACGGTTTGAGCGGTTCTGGGGCTGGCTGGGCGCGGTGCCGCACTGGCTTTACCCGACGGTGCTGCGCCAGAACCCGGCGGCGTGGAGCCAGGTGGTCATCTGGACTTCGCTGACCGGTTGCTTCCTGACCGTCACCGGAATCTGGATCGGGATCAGCCGCTTGCGACGCGGCAAGGACGGAGCGTTCGGCTCGCCCTATCGCGGGCTGTGGTGGGGGCATCATATGGCCGGGCTGGTGTTTGGCCTGCTCACGCTGACGTGGGTCGGCAGCGGGTTGTTCTCGATGAGCCCATGGGGGCTGTTCGACAGTGAGGCCGGACTGATCGAACGTCAGCGTCTGGCCGGATCGATGCTCTGGGCCGACATGCGAACCGCGCTGGCCAGCCAGTTCCCCAGCGATACGGTCCGGGTGGAAAGCGCCCCACTCGGCGGGAAACTGGCGTTGGTGGCCATTGCCGCCGATGGGCGCAGGGTGCGGATCGACAGTGCGGGCAGGCTAGCGCCCCTGACGCAGGCGGATGTGGCGGCAGCATTGCGGAACGGCCCGCGCGTCGCCTCGCTTGATCTGCTGCCTGCGGGCGACAGCTATTACTATGCCCACAAGCAGCCGGTGCGATTGCCGGTGTGGCGTGCGGTGCTGGCCGATCCGCAGACCACGCGTCTTTATATTGACGGGGCATCGGGCACTTTGCTGCGTGCAGTCGATGGCAGGGGACGCGCCGGACGCTGGCTGTGGAACGCGCCGCACAGCTTTGACCTGCCCGGCCTGCGCCAAGGTTCGCTGCGCTACATCCTTATCCTGCCCTTGCTGGCGGCGGTCACGCTGGTCTGCGGCACCGGGGCGTGGATGGGCCTGCGCAAACTTGGCCGCGACTTGCGGCGTATCCGGCGGCGGCGCTCACGCCGCCCATTTTTCCTTCGTTCACGGAGTCCGTCATGATCGCATCTGTCGCATCGGCGTCCCTATCCTTGCGCCGCCGGATCGGCGCTTTGTTTACGGGGTTGATTGCCGCCAACATTGCCGTGTGGATCTGGGCCTATAGCCTGTTTCATGCGCAGCCCCTGATGCTGGGCACCGCCGTGCTAGCGTGGGGACTTGGCCTGCGTCACGCGGTCGATGCCGATCATATTGCGGCCATCGACAATGTGACGCGCAAATTGATGCAAGATGGTCAGCGCCCGGTTTCGGTCGGTTTCTGGTTTGCGATCGGGCATTCCGGCATCATTGCGATTGCATCTATCACCATCGCTGTGACGGCCAGCGCGCTGTCGGGGTTCGGTGTCTTCAAGGAAATCGGCAGCGTGGTCGCGACCGTAATTTCCGCGATTTTCCTGTTCACCATCGCGGGCATGAATCTGGTCATCCTTCGCTCGGTCTGGCGGACGTTTGGCCATGTTCGCGCGGGCGGCCACTATGCTGACGACGATCTGGACCTGCTGCTGGGTGGTCGCGGCCTGCTCTCGCGGTTGTTCAGGCCGATGTTCCGTCTCGTGAACAAAAGTTGGCATATGGCCCCGCTGGGTTTTCTGTTCGGGCTGGGGTTCGATACTGCAACCGAAGTCGCCATTCTGGGCATGTCGGCCAGCCAGGCGGTCAATGGCCTGTCGATCGGCACGATACTGGTGCTGCCCGCGCTGTTCGCGGTCGGTATGGCTCTGATCGATACGGCGGACGGCGTGGTGATGCTGGGCGCTTATGAATGGGCTTTCGTAAAGCCGATCCGCAAGCTCTATTACAACATCACCATCACCCTGATCTCGGCCATCGTGGCCATTGTCATCGGCGGGATCGAGACGCTGGCCCTGATAGGTGACAAACTTGATCTGAAGGGGTGGCCCTGGAGCCTTGCCGCCAAACTGGGCGAGAATTTCAACAGCCTCGGCTTCGCCATCATCGGACTGTTCGTGCTGTGCTGGCTCGCCAGCTTTGCGATCTACCGCTGGAAACGCTTGGACGAGATCGAGGTCACAGTCGTTGCCTGACCGTCAACGGGTGGATTGTTGCGTCATACTCAGGCGCGACGGCATGTCCTTCACCGTCTCGATCGATCTCGATGTCCTTATGCCGCTCGGGCTTCGCGTATATCGCGGCGAGCGGGACGCAGTGATCCGAATGCTGATGGCGCGTTCTACAGAAATTTTCGCGAAATCCGGCCGAAGCCGTGTCTTTGCTCAGGATTTGAGGCAGGCCGCTGAAGATCTCGCCCACGGCATAAGGGAGCGACTTTTCCAGATAACGTGCAAACCTCTCAGCCAACGACGGGTTGAGGATATTCTCGGGATTACGTCTCGCGGGCGGTTCCGGTGGGCCAAGGATGGCCGATTGCCCCGGTCAGGCGCTCCCAGAATCAGAAAAACGGATAACCGAGATAACGGTCTGGACCTATCGTTGTGATGGGATCGAGCGTCTGGCAGACATCCCAACCGAGATAAGGCGGTGGTGCGAAACGGATGAGGCAACAACGTCAATTGGCTTGGCATCTGTTTTCGTCTAGGGTGTGCGGTGAAGGAACGAGGCAACTCGCCCTTCGATGATCGCGCCGGTGCCCGCAAGGGCTTAATCGGGAATGCGGTGCGGAAGCTTTCTTCCAAATCCGTGGCTGTCCCTGCAACTGTAAGCGGATAGCGCGATGCACATGCTCCTGAATTCAGGAGCAGCCACTGGACCGCGCTTGGCGCAAGTCTGGGAAGGCGTGCATCAAGCTGTGACCCGCGAGCCAGGAGACCTGCCGGCGCACCGGTCGCTCTTGCCTGATCCAGGGTATGGTCACGGCACGGTAACTCTCCGTCTGAGCGACGAAGCTGTGTGGCTGGGGCTGCACGGGTTGCGTGGTAACGGGTGCTTTGTCGCGCCCGCCCGTCGTCGCGCGCCGACCGGACTTGTCCGGCAAGCCTCGCCGTGTCTCGCTCTGGCGCGCGGAGAAGTTACCATGCCCGAACTGTCAAAGGTGCCGGTCACGATCATCACGGGCTTTCTGGGCGCCGGGAAGACCACGCTCATCAGCCACCTGATCCGCCATGCCGGCGGCCGCAGGCTGGCCGTGGTGGTAAACGAATTCGGCTCGCTGGGCGTGGATGGCCAAATTCTGGAATCCTGCGCCATTCCCGATTGCCCGGCGGAAAATATCGTCGAGTTGGCCAATGGTTGCATCTGCTGCACCGTGGCGGACGATTTCATCCCGACGGTGGAAAAGCTGCTGGCGCTCGATCCGCGCCCGGATCACATCCTGATCGAGACGTCTGGCCTCGCCCTGCCCAAGCCGCTGCTCAAGGCGTTCGACTGGCCCGCGATCCGCAGCCGTATCACCGTGGACGGCGTGCTGGCGCTGGCCGATGCCGAGGCGGTTGCAGCGGGACGGTTTGCGCCCGATGTGGCCGCGCTCGACGCGCAGCGCGCCGCAGATCCGAGCATCGATCACGAGACGCCGCTGTCAGAAGTGTTCGAGGATCAGCTTGCCTGCGCCGACATGATCCTCCTGACCAAGGTCGACCTGGCTGGACCCGAAGGCGTTGCCTCCGCGCGCGCGATCATCGCGGCGGAGATCAGCCGCGCGGTGCCGGTGATCGAACTGACCGAAGGCGTGGTCGATCCGTGCGTAATTCTTGGCCTTGATGCCGCCGCTGAGGCCGACATCGCCGCGCGCCCGTCGCACCACGATGGTGAGGACGACCACGAGCATGATGATTTTGACAGCACCGTGGTCGAATGGGGCGAGATCGCCGATCCGGCGCCGCTGGTCACGCGGATCGAGACGCTGGCGCGCGATCACCATATCCTGCGCGTAAAGGGCTATGCTGCCGTGGCGGGCAAGCCGATGCGGCTGTTGGTGCAGGCGGTGGGCGCGCGGGTGCGCTACCAGTACGATCGCCCATGGCGCCCGGATGAGCCGCGCCGCACCACACTGGTCGCCATTGCCGAACACGATCATGTCGATGCCGAGGCCATTCGCGCAGTGCTGCTGGCGTAGGCGCAGGCCATGCACGTCATCTTCCGCGAAACCCATGGGATGGAGGAAACCGCCGTCCCGCAGGATCTGGGGCAAGAGCCTGCGGATCTGGTGGTGCTGTCCTTTTCGGACAGCGACCTTGGGGCGTTCGCGGCAGCGTGGCACCATGCCCGCACGGCCGACGCAGCGTTTCCTTCGCTGCAACTCGCCAATCTGGCCGCGCTGATCCATCCATTGTCGGTCGATACTTATGTCGAACGGACGCTGTCGGGCGCAAAGGCGGTCCTAATCCGGCTGATTGGCGGAACGCCCTATTGGCGCTATGGACTGCAACAGGTCGAGGCGCTCGCCCGGTCGCGCGGCATCGCGCTGGCCGTGCTGCCCGGCGACGGTTTTGAGGACGCGCGGCTGGATGCGGCTTCGACCGTACCAGTGCCCGCGCTGCGCGACCTTGCGCAATGGTGCGACGCAGGCGGCATGGAGGCGGCACAGGCCGCGCTGGTCGCTCTGTCGCGGCTGGCAGGGCTTATCGACGCCCCTGCCCAAACATGCCAGCCGCTGCCGATGGCGGGTGGGTGGCATCCCGATCTGGGCGTGGTCGATCCCGAATCCTTTGCGCGCGATCCAGCCCGGCCGCTGGTCCTGATCGTGTTCTATCGTTCGTACCTGACCGCGCACGATCTGGACCCGTTTGCCGCCCTCCATGCCGCGTTCGACCGGCACGGCTTTGACGCGCTGTCGATTTTCGTCCCCTCGCTGAAGGCTCCGCAAGTGCGCGATCAGGTGGACCGCTGGGTGTGCGGCCTTGGCCCGGCGGCAATTATCAACGCCACCGCCTTTTCCGCGCGCGGCCAGGATGGCGATACCCCGCTCGATGGCGCGGGTGTTCCCGTGTTCCAACTGGCGCTGGCCACATCGGGCCGCGCCGGCTGGGCAGCGACTTCGCGTGGGCTGTCCCCTGCAGACCTCGCCATGCACGTGGTCTTGCCCGAGATTGATGGCCGGGTCTTTGCCGGGGTCGCCAGCTTCAAGGAAGCGGGTGCGCGCGATCCCGCACTAGGCTTTGCCCGCACCATTCATCGCGCCGATCCCGACCGGATCGAGGCGATTGCCGCGCGGGTGGCGGGCTGGGTCGCACTTGCGCAAAGTCCGGTGGGCGACCGGCGCGTCGCCCTGATCCTGTCGACTTATCCCGGCAAGGCATACCAGATGGCCCACGCCGTTGGGCTGGATGCGCTCGCCTCTGCCGAGGCGATATTGTCCGATTTTTCCGAAGCGGGATATCTCACAGATGCCCGGACCGATCTGTCCGTGCGCCTTGCCAGCGAGCATCTGCGCACGTCGCTGACCGAATATCGCAAGGCATTGGCGGCGCTGCCCGAAGCCTTGCGCGCGCAGCTTTACGCCACGTGGGGCGAGCCGGAGACCGATGTGGCCGTGGTCGATGGCGCCTTTCAATTTGCCGCGCTGTCTGTCGGCAATGCGCTGGTCGCGTTGCAGCCCGAACGGGGCGAGCGCGCCCATCGCGACGGGGACTATCACGATCTGTCCCGCTGCCCGCGCCATAGCTATGTCGCGTTCTATCTGTGGCTGCGCGAACGGGGCGTGGACGCGCTGGTTCATATCGGCGCGCATGGCACGCTGGAATGGTTGCCGGGCAAATCGGTGGCCTTGTCCGACGCCTGCTGGCCCGAGGCGCTGACCGGCGCGACACCGGTGATCTATCCCTTCATCGTCAACGATCCGGGCGAAGCCGCGCAGGCCAAGCGGCGCATCGGCGCCGTCACCATCGGGCATGTCCCGCCGCCCCTGGTGCAAAGCGAAAGCGGGGCGGGGCTGGCCCGGATCGAGGCGCTGCTAGATGAATTCTCCAATGCCGACGGGCTGGACCCCGCCCGCCGCGACCGTTTGCAACAGACCATCCGCGAGGAAGCGCGAGTGCTGGGGCTGGAGGCGGAACTGGGGCTCGATGGCGCGGCTACGCTAGTCGAGGCGATCACCCGGATCGATCGCTTTGTTTGCGACGTGAAGGAAAGCCAGTTCGGAGACGGGCTGCACGTGTTCGGGCGTGGCGATCAGGGGGCGGCCGAACGGGCAGGATTGCTGGGCGCAATGGACGGACGGCGCGTTCCTGCCGGTCCGTCCGGCTCCCCCTTCCGCGAGCGCAGCGATGTGCTGCCAACCGGGCGCAACCTCTATGCGATAGACCCCCGCGCGGTGCCGTCGCGCGCCGCCCATGCCCAGGGCGTAACACTGGCCGAAGAACTGATCCGGCGGCATTTGCAGGATCATGGCGATTATCCGCGCGGGCTGGTGGTCGACCTGTGGGGATCGGCCACGATGCGCACGGCGGGCGAGGAATTCGCCATGGCGCTGCACCTGCTGGGCGCAAAACCGCTGTGGGACATGACATCCGAACGGGTGACGGGTGTCGAGATCCTGCCGCTGGCGCTGCTCGACCGGCCTCGCATCGACGTGACCCTGCGCGTTTCCGGCCTGTTCCGCGATGCTTTCCCGACGCTGCCGATGCTGTTCGGACAGGCGGTGCGCGCCCTGTGTTTGCGGGACGAACCGGCGGACTGGAACCCGTTTGCGGGGCAGGCGGCGGCCCCGCGCGTCTATGGTCCGGCGCCCGGCAGCTATGGAATTGGCCTTGGCGATGCGGCCGAGGTCTATACTGCTGCGGCCCGGCGCACGGCGGGAGAGGCTTGGCTGGCGGCATCGGACCATGCGTTCGACGCGACCTTTGATGCAATCGGAGCCATCCCCGATCCAGATGGTCTGCGTCAGCGCGTGGAGGGGGCCGACGCCTTTGTCCATCTTCAAGACTTGCCCGAAAGCGATCTGTTGCTGGCCGCCGACTATGCCGCGCATGAGGCGGGCTTTGCCGCTGCCAAGGCGCTGATGGGCGGCACGGCGGCGCTCTATCACCTCGACAATCGCGACCCGCTGCATCCGGCCGCGCGCACCCAGACCGAAGAGATCGCCCGCGTGGTCCGTGCCCGTGCCGCGCATCCCGGCTACGTTGCAGGCATGATGCGGCACGGGTTTCGCGGAGGCGCGGAACTGGCCGCAACGCTGGACCATATGGCTGCCTTTGCCCATCTTTCGGGCAGCGTGCCGCCGCATCTGTTCGACTTGTATCACGATGCGACGCTGGGACGTGTCGATGTTCGCGCCTTCCTCGATCGCGAAAACCCCGGCGCGCTGGCGGCGATGGAAGCCCGCTTTGCCGCGCTCCATGCCGCCGGGCTGTGGCAGACCCGGCGCAATTCCATTCTCGCCAGCCTGCCCGGTTTCGAGGGCTGGACATGACCAGCCCTGAGGTGAAAGGCTGGTGCCCCAATTCATGGCACCCGATGATGGCGGGCGACGGGCTGCTGATGCGGGTAAAGCCCCGGCTTGGCCGCCTGACCCGCACACAAGTGCTGGGCCTGTGCGAGGCCGCCAGCGCGCACGGCAATGCCCTGATCGACGTGACCGCTCGCGCCAATCTCCAGCTTCGCGGGGTGCGCGAAAGCGGTTGGCAGGTGCTGCTCGACCGCTTGCAGGCGCTGGATCTGGTGGACGGTGACCCCATGATCGAACAGCGGCGAAATGTCCTGATCGCGCCGGATTGGCGGGCGGGGGATGACAACCAGCGGATTGCGGGGGCGTTGCTAAACCGGCTGGATGAACTGCCCGATCTGCCGGGCAAGGCGGGTTTTGTCATCGACGCCGGTCAGACATGTATTCTCGGTGGCGATGCGGGCGATTTCCGCATCGAGCGCGGCGGCGATGGCCACCTGATCCTGCGCGCCGATGGTCGCGCCACCGGTGTGACGGTTGCCGCAGGTCAGGAAGTGGACACGCTGATCGCGCTCGCCCACTGGTTTGCCGCCAGTGGGGGCGCTGAAGCCGGGCGCATGGCGCGGCACACGGTTCCCCTGCCCGAATGGGCCTGCGGTGACATTGTGCCCGCGCCGTCGGCCGCTCGCATCGTGCCCGGCGTCCATGATCTGGGCGAGGCTTATGGCCTGCCATTCGGCCGGATAGAGGCGCGGATACTGACCGGGGCGATGAAATCATCATCAGCCGCAGCGGTGCGGATCACACCATGGCGCGTGCTGTTGGTGGAAGGCGCGCCCGCCGTGAATACCGCGGGTCTGCTCAGCGATCCTGCCGATCCGCTGCTGCATGTCGATGCCTGCCCGGGCGCGCCCTGCTGCCCCCAGGCCACGGTTGAAACCCGCGATCTTGCCCGCCGCCTTGCCCCGCATGTCACCGGACGGCTGCATGTTTCGGGCTGTGCCAAGGGCTGCGCCCACCCGCGTCCCGCCGATGTCACGCTGACCGGCCGGGATGGCCTGTTCGATCTTTCCCTTAACGCGCGCGCCGGAGGGTCTGCGGTTCGCTCCGCGCTTGGCCCGGCCGACATTCTTGCCCATTTTGGAACCGCTTGATGCCCCATATCTATGAAACCGATGGCGCGTTCATTTATCGCCAGTCCTTCGCCACGATCCGCCTCGAAGCCGATCTGGCGCACTTTTCGGCGGACGAAGAACCAGTGGCGGTGCGCATGATCCACGCCGCCGGGATGGTGGACCTCGCCGCGCATATCCGCTTCTCGCCCGGCTTTGCACAAGCGGCCAGCGCCGCGCTGGCAGCCGGCGCGCCGGTGTTGTGCGATGCGCGGATGGTATCCGAAGGGATCACCCGCGCGCGCCTGTCGGCCAGCAATCCGATCGTCTGCACGCTCAATGCGCCGCCAGTTGCTGACATGGCGCGGGCGATGGGCAACACCCGTTCCGCCGCCGCGCTGGAACTGTGGCGGCCGCATCTGGCGGGTGCGGTGGTGGCCATCGGCAATGCGCCGACCGCGCTGTTTCATCTGCTGAACATGCTGGAAGACCCAGATTGCCCGCGCCCGGCGGCGATCATCGGCTGCCCGGTGGGTTTTGTCGGCGCGGCCGAATCCAAGGCCGCACTGTGGGACGCACTGCCAGTGCCGTGCTGCATCGTCGCGGGACGGCTGGGCGGCAGCGCGATCACGGTCGCGGCAATCAACGCTTTGGCAAGCCGCGCCGAATGAGCATCACGGGAACCATCCATGGCGTCGGGCTTGGTCCCGGCTCGCCCGATCTGTTGAGCGTGCGCGCCGACCGGCTGGTGCGCGGGGCGCGCCATGTCGCCTATTTCCGCAAGGCCGGGCGACCGGGACAGGCGCGGCGGATTGTCGAGGGCATGTTGCGCGCCGACGTGATCGAAATCCCGATGGAATATCCGGTGACGACCGAAATTCCGCTGTCCGACCCCCGCTACAACGACTGTCTCTCAACCTTCTATGCCGAATGCACCGCCCGCTTGGGCGCGCTGGCGCAGGCGGGCGTGGACGTGGTCGTGCTGTGCGAGGGTGATCCGTTTTTCTATGGCTCGTTCATGCATCTTCATGGCCGGTTGGCGGGCGTCGTCCCGGTGGCGGTGGTGCCGGGCATCACCGGCATGGCCGGGGCTTGGAACGCGACCGACATTCCCATCACCTGGGGCGATGACGTGCTGACCATTGCGATGGCGACCCTGCCCGAGGACGAACTGGCGCGGCGCATCCGCGATACCGATGCGCTGGTGGTGATGAAGATCGGGCGCAACCTGCCCAAATTGCGCCGTGCGGTGGCAGCGGCGGGGCGTGAGGACGCGGCCTGGCTGGTCGAACACGCCGCCATACCCGGCCAGCGTGTCACGCGGTTGATTGAGGCGACCAGCGTCACACCCTATTTCTCGATCCTCCTAATTCATGGCCAAGGGCGCCGTCCATGAGCGGCTGGCTATCCATCGCCGGTCTGGGACCGGGTGACGAGGCGCTAATGACCCCCGAAGTCACCGCCGCTCTAGCCGGGGCGAGCGATGTTATCGGCTATATCCCCTATGTGGCGCGCATCGCCCCGCGTGAGGGGCTGACGCTGCACCCCTCCGACAACCGGGTGGAACTGGATCGCGCGGCCCAGGCGCTGGACCTCGCGGCGCAGGGGCGACGCGTGGTGGTGGTGTCCTCTGGCGATCCCGGCGTGTTCGCCATGGCTGCAGCCGTGTTCGAGGCGCTGGAGGCTGGTCCGGACCTCTGGCGCGATCTCGTTATCCAGGTGTTGCCGGGCATCACGGCGATGCTGGCCGCCAGCGCACGGGCGGGGGCGCCGCTGGGGCACGATTTTTGCGCGATCAACCTGTCGGACAATCTCAAGCCGTGGCCATTGATCGAAAAGCGGCTGCGGCTGGCAGCGGAGGCTGACTTTGCCATGGCGTTCTACAACCCGCGGTCGAAAGCCCGGCCCGAAGGTTTCGAACGCGTGCTGGGATTGCTGCGCGCGGTGTGCGGGCCGGATCGCCCGATCCTGTTCGCCCGCGCCGTATCGACGCCCGACGAGCATTTGCGGATCGTACCGCTGGGTCAGGCCCGCGCGGACATGGCCGATATGCGCACGATGGTGATCGTCGGATCGAGCCTTACGCGGATCATCGAACGCCCAATCGGGCCGATCCTCTACACCCCCCGCTCGGCCTTGGATTCGGCGTAATGACCCAGCCACACCAGCACATCCTCTGGGCGATAGACCTCTACCCGGCCCGGAACGGCGGGACGGTCGATCATCAGGACCGGCAGGCCCAGCGCCCGCGCGGCGATCAGCTTGGCCTCGGCGCCACTGCCGCCCGCGTTTTTGCACACCACCAGATCGATGGTGTGGGCCTGCATCAATGCGCTGTCACCGGCGGCAGTGAATGGCCCGCGATCAACGATCAGGGTATGATGGGGCAGGCCCGGCGGCCGCTCCGGCGCGTCCACGAAGCGCAGCAGATAGTGGTGCTGAGGCTGGGCGGCGAAGGCTTCGACATGCATCCGCCCCAGCGCCAGCATGACTCTGCGGGCCTGTCCGGTCAGCGCGGTGACCGCGCCGTCGATATCGGCAACGCGGGTCCAGCAGTCCCCGGCAACCGGCTCCCACGCGCGGCGGGTCAGCGCGATATGGGCCACCCCCGCCCGCCGGGCGGCTTCCGCCGTATGGCCGCTCATCGTCGCGGCAAAGGGGTAAGTCGCGTCCACCAGATGGGTCACGCTATGGTCGCGCAGATAATCGGTCAGCCCGGCCACCCCGCCGAACCCGCCAACCCGCACCGGAACCGGCTGAGCGCGGGGGTTTTCCGTCCGTCCGGCATAGCTGAGCGTTGCCGCAATGCCTTGCGCCGCAAGCAATCGGGCGAGCGCGCTGGCCTCGGTCGTGCCGCCCAGCAGGAGGACATTGGGCATGGTTAAGTCCGCTCCTCTAACGTGGTTGACGATCATCGGCGTCGGCGAGGTCGGGCCGGACGGCCTTTCCGCTGCGAGCCAGGCGGCGCTGGCGCAGGCCGAAGTGGTCATGGGACCGGCGCGGCATCTGGCGCTGCTGCCCGCGATTACCTGTACCGCGATCGAATGGCCAGTGCCGTTTAGCGACGGAATCGTGCGCTTGCTGGCCCATCGCGGGCGGCGGGTGGTGATGCTGGCGTCCGGCGATCCGTTCTGGTTCGGCGCGGGGAGCAGCGTATCCCGACATCTCGATCAGGGCGAATGGGTAGCGATTGCCGCGCCCTCAACCTTCACGCTGGCCGCCGCACGATTGGGCTGGCCACTTCAGGATGTGGCCTGCCTTGGCCTGCACGCCGCGCCCTTAGAGCGACTTACACCCCACCTAGCGCCGCGACAACGCATCCTGGCACTGTTGCGCGATGGCGACGCGGTGGCCGCGCTCGCGGGCTATCTGACCGGGCAGGGCTTTGGCCCATCGGTGCTGCATGTGCTGGAAGCGCTGGGCGGTCCGCGCGAACGGGTGCGCCAAGTGACGGCGGACGCGCTGTCGTTCGCCGACATCACCCATCCGGTTGCGGTCGGCATCGACTGTGCCGGGCACGGTGACCCCTTGCCATTGACGGCGGGCCGCCCGGATCACTGGTTCGCGTCCGACGGGCAGATCACCAAGCGTCCGGTGCGCGCGCTGACCCTGTCGGCGCTGGCCCCGCGTGCGGGTGAACTGCTGTGGGACATTGGCGCGGGATCGGGATCGATCGGGATCGAATGGCTGCTGGCCCACCCGGCCAACCGGGCCTGCGCGATAGAGGCGGATCTGGTGCGCGCCGATCGGGCGCGGGCCAACGCCGCCGCGCTGGGCGTTGACCGGCTGAAAGTGGTCGTCGGGACGGCGCCGGATACCTTGCCACCGGGGCCATTGCCCGATGCAGTGTTCATTGGCGGTGGATTGTCGGAGGCACTGCTGGACACGCTGTGGGCGCGGTTGCCCGCCAGAACGCGGCTGGTGGCCAATGCGGTGACGTTGGAATCAGAAGCGCTACTGACGCGGTGGCATGGCCAAACGCGCGGCAGTTTGCTGCGAATCGAGCTGGCCGATGCCGCGCCGCTTGGCAACCGGCACGGGTGGCGGGCGCGCTATCCGGTGGTGCAATGGAGTGTGACGTTGTGATTGTCGCCGGGTTCGGCTTTCGGTCGGGCGCAGCGAAGCCGTCGCTGCGCGCGGCATTCGCGCTGGCGCAGCAGGGGCATCCCCCCGTGACGCATCTGGCCACGGCGCAGGACAAGCTGGCGGCGCTGCTTCCGCTGGCCAAAGCGCTGGGCCTGCCGCTGTTGGGCGTCGCTGCCGATGCATTGGCCGCTGTTTCCACCCCCACGCGCTCCATCGCCAGCCAGACCGCCCGCAACGTCGGCAGCGTGGCAGAGGCATCGGCGATGGCCGCCGCAGGTGCAGGCGCACACCTGCTGGGGCCGCGCCACATCTCCCCCGATCGCATGGCGACTTGCGCCATTGCTGCCAGTGTCAACCTTCAGGGAATCCCGACATGACCGTCCACTTCATCGGCGCCGGTCCCGGCGCGCCCGACCTTTTGACCTTGCGCGGACGCGACCTGATCGCGGGCAGCCCGGTGTGCCTTTATGCCGGGTCGCTGATCCCGGTGGCCTTGCTCGATCATTGCCCGCCGGGCGCCCGGATCGTAAACACCGCGCCACTGGAACTGGACCAGATCATGGCCGAGATCGCCGCCGCCCACGCCGAAGGGCACGATGTGGCGCGGCTGCATTCGGGCGACCTGTCAGTGTGGTCGGCGATGGGCGAGCAATTGCGCCGCCTACGCGCGATGGACATTCCGTTTACCGTGACGCCCGGTGTCCCGGCATTTGCCGCCGCCGCCGCTGCGCTGGAGGCAGAGCTGACCCTGCCCGCACTGGCCCAATCGCTGGTGCTGACCCGCACACCGGGCCGCGCCAGCACGATGCCGCCTGACGAAAGCCTGGTCAACTTTGCCGTGACCGGCGCGACGCTGGCCATTCACCTTTCGGTCCACAATCTGGCGCAAGTGGTGGCCGACCTGACGCCTGCCTATGGCGCGGATTGCCCCGTTGCGGTGGTCTGGCGCGCCAGCTGGCCCGATCAGCGGATCGTGCGCGCCACACTTGCCACCATTGAACAGGCTGTGGCGGGCAGTATCGAGCGCACCGCCCTGATTCTGGTCGGGCAGGTGCTGGGCGCACAGGATTTTACCGAAAGCAGCCTTTACGCGCCCGGCTATGACCGCCGCTTTCGGCCGCAGGATGCCACGTCACGCTTTGCCGGTGCGGCCGAATGAGCGCGTGTCTGCTTGTTCCGGGATTGACGCCTGTGCCGGGCCTGATGATCGCCGCCCCCGCTTCGGGCACCGGCAAGACCACAGTGATGCTGGGCCTGCTGCGCGCCCTGACCGAAGACGGGCTGGTGGTGCAGCCGTTCAAGAGCGGCCCAGACTATATCGACCCCGCGTTTCACCGCGCGGCCAGTGGTAGGCCGTCGTTCAATCTCGATAGCTGGGCGATGGAGGACGATCTGATCGCTGTCATCGCGGGGCAGGCGGCGGGTGCGGACATGGTGCTGGCCGAAGGATCGATGGGGCTGTTTGACGGCGTTGCCAGCAGGGGTGCGTCAGGCAATGGCGCCAGCGCCGACATGGCGCGCCGCATGGGCTGGCCGATCGTACTGGTTCTGGATGTGTCGGGGCAGGCGCAGTCCGCCGCCGCCACCGCGCTGGGCTTCAAAAGCCTTGATCCGGGACTGCCATTTGCCGGGGTGATCCTCAACCGCGTGGCCAGTCCGCGCCACGAACGGCTGGTGCGCAAGGGGATGGAGGCGGTGGGTATCCCCGTGCTGGGCGCCTTGCCAAGGCGCGGCGACCTGACCCTGCCCGAACGCCATCTTGGGCTGGTTCAGGCGGTGGAGCATCCCGACCTTGATCGCGCGATTGCCGAGTTTGCGACGTTCCTGCACGCCCATGTCGATCTTGACGCCATTCGACAGGCGGCTAACGCGAGCGCGGCCACGCCGCAGGGGTGCGGCGGGAAGCTACCTGCTCCTCCGGCTCAGCGCATCGCCATGGCGCGCGATGCCGCCTTTTCCTTTGTCTATCCGCATTTGCTCGAAGGATGGCGGCGCGCCGGGGCGGAGATCCTGCCGTTTTCGCCGCTGGCCAATGAAGAACCTGACCGTGGCGCGGATCTGGTCTGGCTGCCCGGCGGCTATCCCGAACTGCACGCCGGGACGATCGCTGCTGCCGCGACATTCCTGTCCGGCCTGCGCCACCATGCACAAACGCGGCCCGTCCACGGAGAATGCGGTGGCTATATGGTGCTGGGTCAGGGGTTGATCGACAAGAGCGGCAAGCGGCACCGGATGGCCGGGCTGCTCGGGCTGGTCACCAGCAATGCTCAGCGCAAGATGCACCTTGGCTATCGCCATGCCGAACTGCTGGTGCCGGTATCGGGCCTGGTCGCCGGGACCAGGATGCGCGGGCACGAGTTTCACTATTCAACCATTGTCGAACAGAGCGACCCACCGCTGGCCCGGGTGACCGATGCCGAAGGCGCAGCGGTGGCCGAAGCCGGATCACATCGCGGCCATGTGACCGGCACCTATTTCCACATGATCGCGCCAATGAAATCCCTGGACGTGTCATGACTGGTTTTGTTTCCTTTGTGGGGGCCGGGCCTGGCGATCCCGAACTGCTCACGCTCAAGGCGCTGGCGCGCTTGAAGGCGGCCAATGTCGTGCTGTTCGATGATCTGGCCGCCGGTCCCATTCTCGAGCGTGTTCGCCCCGGCGCCATACAGGTCGATGTCGGCAAACGGGCCGGGCGGCCATCGCCCAACCAGACCGACGTAAACCGGCTATTGGTGGAACATGCAAACCGGGGCGGCCATGTGGTGCGGCTTAAATCCGGCGACGCGGGGATTTTTGGCCGTCTTGAGGAAGAGATAGAAGCCTTGCGGCTTGCTGGGGTGAAGTTCGAAATAATCCCTGGCGTCAGTTCCGCCAGTGCGGCTGCTGCCGCTGCAGGCATTCCCCTGACAAGGCGAGGACTTTCCCGGCGAGTCCAGTTCATCACCGGGCATGGCTCCACAGGCACCCTGCCGCATGATCTCAACATGGCAGCTCTGGCCGATGCCGCAGCGACAACCATCGTATTTATGCCCAAGCGGACTTTCCCGGAACTGGCCGCAGGGCTGATCGCTGCGGGGCTGCCTGCGCAAACGTCTGCGTTGTTGGCCGAGAATGTCGGCCGCGCCGACCAGCGTCTCACGCGCAGCTCGGTTGCCGGGTTGGCTGGCGTGCTGGCTGAGGGCGGGGGAAGCGCCCCGGCCCTGATCCTTTACGGCCCATTGCTGGAGGAAGCATGATCGAGCTTGCTCTCATCGGCATCGGCACGGGCAATCCCGATCACCTGACTGCGCAGGCCGTGCAGGTGATGAACAACGCCGATCTGATCCTGCTTCCGCGCAAGGGCAGCGCCAAGTCCGATCTGGTCGATCTGCGTCTAGCCATTTGTGGGCAGGTGTTGACCCGCCCTGTGCATATTGTCGAATTTGACATGCCCGTTCGCGATGCAGGTGGCGATTATGCGCGTGCGGTGGACAATTGGCACGACGCTATCGGCGCGGCATGGCGCGCCGGGATTGCCCTGCATTTGCCTGGGGGCGGACGGTTGGCGCTGCTCGTCTGGGGCGATCCGTCGCTGTATGACAGCACTTTGCGAATTGCCGAAAAGCTCAGAGCTGGCGGCCTTGCGATGCATGTGAGCGTTGTGCCCGGCATCACCAGCATCCAGCTGCTGACTGCCGCGCATGCCATTCCGCTCAATTCCCTTGCGGGAGCGGTGACGATCACCACCGGGCGTAGGCTACGCAGCTACGGCTGGCCCGACGGGGCGGACACGATCGTCGTCATGCTCGACAGTGGCGCTGCCTTCGAGGTGTTGGAGCCGCAGGGCATTACCATCTGGTGGGGCGCCTATCTGGGTATGGCGCATGAAGCGCTGGAACAGGGGGCGCTTGCTGAAGCCGCTCCTCGGATAGTCACGCGCCGGGCTGAACTGCGCGAGCGCCATGGCTGGATCATGGATGTCTATCTCATGCGAAAGGAACACATTGATGGAAACTGATAGCAAAGTGGAAGCGTTGGGCGACGATGCTCGCCACGCCGAAAAGATGCGCAAGAAGCAGAGCGCGCAGGCCAAGGTCATGGCCAGCAAGACCCGTAAACAGGGCCTGCTGATTGTCCACACCGGCAAGGGCAAGACCAGCGCGGCGCTGGGCATGATGGTTCGCGCCATCGGTCACGGATGAAAGTGGGTGTGGTCCAGTTCGTCAAGGGGGCGATGACGACCGGTGAAAAGACCGTGTTCGACGCCTTTCCCGACCCAGTCGAATTCAAGCCGATGGGTGAGGGCTTCACGTGGGACACGCAGGACCGCACGCGCGACATCGCGGCGGCCCGCGCCGGTTTGGACGAGGTCAAGCGCATGATTACCGACCCCAGCGATCACATGGTGCTGGCCGACGAGCTGAACATCGTGCTGCGGTATGACTATCTGCCGGTCGATGAAGTGGTTGCGGTGTTGACCGCGCGCGACGTGATGAAGCATGTGATCGTTACCGGCCGCAATGCCCCCGACGCGCTGATCGAGGTGGCTGACCTTGTCACCGAGATGACCATGGTCAAGCACCCGTTCCGTTCGGGCGTGAAGGCGCAAGCGGGGATTGAGTTCTGAGCGACGCCCCGCCTCTGTTCGACAAGGAATTTGCGAAGCAATTCACGCAATTGCTGCGCTGGCGGCGCGACGTGCGACATTTCGACCGTCGCGCCGTGGCGGACGAGGACATGTGTGCGCTGCTGGCCTGCGCCGCGCTAGCGCCGTCGGTCGGCAATGCCCAGCCGTGGCGCTTTGTGCGCGTGCGGTCGCCGGACACACGGGAGGCGCTGGCCGTTCATGCCGACGGGCAAAGCGCCCATGCGGCGGAGCGATATGCCGGGCAGGCACGGTACGATCACTACCTGTCGCTCAAGCTGCACGGACTGCGCGAGGCGCCCGAGGTGATCGCGGTGTTCTGTGACGAACAGCCCGAGGCGGGACACGGCCTTGGCATTGCCACCATGTCCGAAATGCTGCGATATTCCTGCGTGCTGGCGATCCACAATCTGTGGCTGGCAGCGCGGCTGCGCGGGCTTGGCCTTGGCTGGGTGTCGATTGTTGATCCACCGGCCATCCATGGTCTGCTCGACGTTCCCGCCACTTGGTCGCTGATCGCGCTGCTGTGCATCGGTTATCCGGCGCATGTTTCCGACGCTCCCGAACTGGAAAGGCGTGGATGGCAGCCGCGTGAGCCGTGGAGCGACCGGGTGTTCGAACGATGATTTCCAATAGAAAGACAACGACATCATGCTGATACCGGTGGAGGATGGGGGGTCAAGATCCGGGTCTGGATAAAGCAACCGTGGCCCCCATGTTCCGAGATTGGTTTAACGACCTGACCGTGGAGACTATTCCCAATTCCGGCCACTACCCGATGGAAGAGGCGCCCCCGTACTTTGCGACCATCCTTGAACGGCTTCTTATGAGGGAGACAATCAGTCCTTCATAGGCGTGGCATGCCCGTTGGAGTGCACGCTGCGCACTCCAACGGTTGTCCTTCCCAACGCCAGTTGACCGCTGGGAGCCATGCTGCTCTCGCCGGTGGTAGCCATTCTTGGTCCTATGCTCTACAAACAGGCGATAGCCGCCGCCCGCTATGTCAGTCCGTCCGAAAACTGCGGAGCGGATTCCCGTATGGTTGCGTGTGCGGTATGATCGGGCATGGGCTACATCGAAGGACATTCGCGCGATCAGATGCTACTGCTGCCGGCGTCGGTTGACGACTATGTCGGGGCGAACAACCCGGTGCGCTTTATCGCTGCGTTCGTCGATGATCTGGATCTTGGCGAGCTTGGCTTTGACCGCTCGCTGCCCAAGCCCACAGGGCGCCCCGGCTATGACCCCGCCGATCTGCTGAAGCTTTATCTTTATGGTTATCTCAATCGCGTGCGGTCAAGCCGGTGCCTGGCGGCCGAGACGGCGCGCAACCTTGAGGTGATCTGGCTACTCGGCGGGCTACGTCCCGATTTCCGTACGATCGCGGATTTCCGCAGGACGAACCGCGCGGCGTTCAAGCCGCTCTTCCGATCCTTCGTGCTGCTGTGCCGCCGCCTCGATCTGTTCGGGAGTGAACTGGTGGCGGTGGACGGCACGCGGCTCAAGGCGGTGAACAGCCGCAAGCGCAACTTCACCCGCCAGAAGCTGGCCGGATGGATCAAGCTCGCAGACGAGCGGATCGAGGAGTATCTGGCCCGTCTCGACCTCGCCGATCGCGCCGAAACCGAGGCAGAGGGCGCCGCCCGCCGTGTAGCGGCGCTGGAAGCGAAGATCGCACGAATGCGGGAGCGGCGTGAACTGCACCGTGCGATGCTGGCCGATCTTGTCGCAAGTGGAGAAAGCCAGTTGTCGCTTACCGATCCCGACGCACGCGGGATGGCGACCAGTCCCAAGGTCGGCGTGGGCTATAATGCGCAGGTCGCGGTCGATGACCGGCACAAGCTCATCGTCGAACAATATGTCACCAACTCCGGCAGCGATCTGGGCTTTCTGGCGCAGACGGCCAGCGCCGCACGCGAGATACTGGGTGTCGAGCAGATCGATGCCGTTGCCGACAAGGGCTATTATAAAGGCGAAGATATCGCCGCCTGCGAGGATGTCGGCGTCATGCCCTATGTCATGCGCCCACAACGCGGCCCCGGCATCAATGAGGGCTATTTCGCGAAGAGCGAGTTTCGGTACTACGCCGAGGAGGATTGCTACATCTGCCCTGGCGACCAGCGCCTCGATCCCTATACGCGTTCACAAAAGAACGGGCATGTGAACGTCCGTTACGGGAATGCGCGGGCGTGCCGGGACTGTGCTCTCAAACCTCAATGCGCGTCAGGTGTACGGCGGACCATCGACCGCTGGGAAGGCGAAGCCGTGCTCGAGCGCATGGCGGAACGGCTTGCTGTCCGGCCCGACATCATCGACCGGCGACGCGAGACGGTTGAGCATCCCTTTGGCACCATAAAACAGTGGATGAACCAGGGTGCCTTCCTCATGCGGGGGCTCGCTAACGTCAATGCCGAGTTCAGCTTGACAGCGCTCGCCTACAATCTCAGGCGGGCCATCAACATCCTCGGTATTCCGGCCCTGCTACGCGCCGTGAGGGCCTGAAATGGGCGCGCCCTTCACCGTTCTCGACGCCGCAGCGCGTCATACGTCCCGATATGGCCGATCCAGACCGTCTCCAAGCCTTCCACGCCGAAAAACCAGCATCTCAAGAGCCCAGCGCTCTTCGGCTCTCCGCCACACGACATGCCGCTGAGTTTTCGGACGGACTGATGTGTTTTCCGGCAATAATAGTCGGCTTTCCGTCGATCGTGTCCCACGAGGTGGTGTAGCTGGGGTCTGAGGTGGTCACCGTGATTTTCGGCGTCAGTCTGAGCCGATCATGTGCCCGGCACTGCCGACAGCATGATGATGGGATTGTCGCTGAGCGGTGCCATTGTATCAAGTGTCATGTAGCGTGCGCGCTGGACGGCCCATTCGTCGGACTGTTCCATGAGGATGGCGCCAACGAGGCGGGTGATCGCGGCTTCGTTCGGGAAGATGCCGACCACCTCGGTCCTGCGCTTGATCTCGCCATTGAGCCGCTCAATGGGATTCGTGCTGTGCAGCTTGGCGCGATGCTCCCGGGGGAAGGTCATGTAGGCCAGCACATCGGGTTCGGCATCGTCCATCAAGGTGCCAGTTTGGGCAGTTTGGGTCGCACCTGATCGGCCACGCAACGCCATTGCTGGCTTGCAGCTTCGGGCGTTTCCTGGGCGAAGGCGGTGGCGATAAACGCGGAGACGATGCGCCAGCCACTCTTGCCGGCATGGGCCAGGGCATTGCGCTTGAAGTGGACGCGGCAGCACTGCCAGGTGGCACACAGCAGCTTGGAGACGGCCGCCTTGATGCCTTCGTGTGCGTCGGAGATGACCAGCTTCACGCCGCGCAGACCCCGGCGCGTCAGCTTGCGCAGGAAGGCTGTCCAGAAGGGTTCTGCTTCCGAAGGGCCGATGTCCATGCCGAGAACTTCGCGGCGACCGTCGCTGTTTACACCCACCGCGACGATCACTGAAACCGAGACGATCCGCCCGTTCTGGCGGACCTTCACATAGTTCGCATCGATCCAGAGATACGGCCAGTCGCCCTCGATCGGGCGATCCAGGAAGGCGTGAACGCGCTCGTGGAGTTCTTCGCACAGTCGGCTGACCCCCGCCTTCGCGGGGGCAGGCTCTAGCTTTTGGAGATGCCATCCATACCCAGTGCCTTGAACAGATCGTCGACCGAGCGGGTCGATATCCCCTGGATGTAGGCTTACTGGATCACTGCCGTCAGCGCCCGCTCGGCCATTCGGCGTGGCTCCAGAAAACCGGGGAAGTAACTGCCCTTGCGTAGCTTGGGGATGCGCAACTCTACTGTTCCGGCGCGAGTTTGTCAGTCGCGCTCACGATGGCCATTGCGCTGGACAAGCCGGGTAGACGACTTCTCGCCGTAGCCAGCGCCGGTCAAGTTGCCGACTTCCATCTCCATCAACCGCTCGGCCGCAAACGCGATCATGTGGCGCAAAATATCAGCATCCGGGGTCTTCTCCACCAGCGAACGTAAGTGCATCATAGGGTCGGTCATCGTGGTTCCTTCCGTCAGGTTCGAGCTTCGCAACCCAAACCTATCCGAAAATCACGGTGACCACCTCAGACCCCAGCTACACCACCTCGTGGGACACGATCCTTTCCGTTTCCGTCGAAACCTCTCATCAGCAGGCCATTCCAGCCAATACCTATGCATCTCCCGCATTAGCGGGTTCTAAAATTACACTTCTGCCAAAGTAGTGCTTTACGTGGTCTGAAAATTTACGGCGGCCAGTTTCCGGACCGACGTGATGACAACTGTCAAGAAAGGATGATAGAAAATGAATATAACAAGACGTGTCGTTATCTTTTCCACTTTCTTTGTTCAGCTCAATTTGCCCAATAGACTGTCCACTGCGACCTTGGCGTCGCCGTAGAACATCCGCGTATTGTCCTTGTAGAAAAGCGGGTTTTCGATGCCGGAATAGCCGGTGCCCTGCCCCCGCTTCGACACGAAGACCTGCTTGGCCTTCCACACTTCCAGCACAGGCATGCCAGCGATCGGCGAGTTCGGATCATCCTGCGCGGCCGGATTGACGATGTCGTTCGACCCGATGACGATCACGACGTCGGTCGAAGGGAAGTCGTCGTTGATCTCGTCCATTTCCAGCACGATGTCGTAGGGCACCTTCGCTTCGGCCAGCAACACGTTCATGTGCCCCGGCAAGCGGCCTGCGACGGGGTGGATGGCGAAGCGAACAGTCTTGCCAGCGGCCCGCAGCTTGCGGGTCAGTTCGCTGACGCTCTGCTGCGCCTGCGCCACCGCCATGCCATAGCCCGGTACGATGATGACGCTGTCCGCATCGTTGAGCGCCGACGCCACGCCGTCCGCGTCGATCGCGACCTGCTCGCCTTCGATCTCCGCCGCCGGGCCAGTCGTGCCACCGAAGCCGCCCAGGATCACCGACACGAAGGAACGGTTCATCGCCTTGCACATGATATAGCTCAGGATCGCGCCCGACGAGCCGACCAGCGCGCCGGTGACGATCAGCAGATCGTTGCCCAGGGTGAAGCCGATCGCGGCCGCCGCCCAGCCGGAATAGCTGTTGAGCATCGAGACGACGACGGGCATGTCCGCGCCGCCAATCCCCATGACGAGGTGGAAGCCGATGAACAGCGCCAGCGCCGCCATGGCGAGCAGGACGGTCAGTTCGCGGCCCTCCACGCCGATATTGCCGACATACATCACCAGCAGCACCAGCGAGGCCAGCAGCGCCGAGGCGTTGAGGACATGGCCGCCGGGCAGTTTCTTCGCCTTGCCGTCCAGCTTGCCCGCAAGCTTGCCGAAGGCGACGATCGACCCGGTGAAGGTGACCGCACCGATGAAGATGCCCAGAAATTCCTCGACCTTGAGGATGTTGATTTCCACCGGCGTCTTGTGCGCGAGCAGGCCGGCAAAGCCGGTCAGCGCTTCGCGGGCGGCAGGATCGAGCGCGTTCACCGTTTCCAGTTCGAAATGCGCGTTGAAGCCGATGAATACGGCCGCCAGCCCCACGAAGCTGTGCAACGCAGCGACAAGCTGGGGCATTTCGGTCATCTGCACCCGCATCGCGACGATCCAGCCGATGACGGCGGCGACGGCGAAGGTGCCGACCACGATCGGCAGATTGGCCGCGCCGGGGCCAAAGAGGGTGGCCAACACGGCCAGGGCCATGCCGGTAATGCCGTACCAAACGGCGCGCTTGGCGCTTTCCTGGTTGGAAAGGCCGCCCAGCGACAGAATGAAAAGGACCGCGGCACAGAGATAGGCTGCGGACACCACACCGGTATCGAACATGAAATCTACCCCCTTAGGACCGCTGGAACATGGCCAGCATCCGGCGCGTGACCAGGAAGCCGCCAACGATATTGATCGACGCGATCAGGATCGAGATCGTCGCCAGAACCAGCACGATCGTGCTGGACGATCCGACCTGAAGCATGGCGCCCACAACGACGATCCCCGAAATCGCATTCGTCACCGCCATCAGCGGCGTATGCAGAGAATGGCTGACATTCCAGATTACCTGGAAACCGACGAAACAGGCCAGCACGAAGACCGTGAAATGGCCCATGAAGCTGGCGGGCGCCACGGCGCCGACGGCGATCAATACGATCGCGGCGACGATCAAAGTCGTGACCTGCGAACGGGTCTGCGCCTTGAAGGCGGCGACGTCCTTCGCCCGTTTCTGTTCGGGGGTCAGTTCCTCCGCCTTGGGTTTGGGCTTCTGGGCGGCGATCGCCTTGATCTTGGGCGGCGGCGGCGGAAAGCTGACCGCACCTTCAAAGGCGATGGTCGCGCCGCGGATCACGTCATCCTCCATATTATGGACGATCACGCCATCCTTGCCCGGCGTCAGGTCGAACAGCATGTGGCGGATATTGCTGGCGTAAAGCGAACTCGACTGTGCCGCCATCCGGCTGGGGAAGTCGGTATAGCCGATGATGGTGACGCCGTTGGGGGACACGATCTTCTGATCCGCCACCGTCAACTCGCAGTTACCGCCGCGTTCGGCCGCCAGATCGACGATGACCGATCCCGGGCGCATGGCCTCGACCATGTCCTTCGTCCACAGGACGGGGGCGTCGCGCCCCGGAATGAGCGCGGTGGAAATGACGATATCGACATTGGGCGCCAACTCGCGGAACTTCTTGAGTTGTGCCGCGCGAAATTCGGGGCTGGACGGGGCGGCATAGCCACCGGTCGCCGCGCCATCCTGCTGTTCTTCCGAAAAATCGAGATAGACGAATTGCGCGCCCATCGATTCGATCTGTTCGGCGACTTCGGGCCGCACGTCGAAGGCCAGCGTGATCGCGCCGAGCGATGTGGCCGCGCCGATCGCGGCCAGCCCCGCGACGCCGGCGCCAATCACCAGAACACGGGCCGGGGGCACCTTGCCCGCTGCGGTCACCTGGCCTGTGAAGAAGCGGCCGAAATTGGCGCCCGCCTCGATCACGGCGCGATAGCCCGTGATGTTCGCCATCGAGGACAGCGCATCCATCTTTTGCGCGCGCGAGATGCGCGGCACCATGTCCATCGCCAGCACATTGGCGCCGGTCGCGCTGACCGCAGCCAATTCTTCGCCGCGCTGTCCAGGATAGAAAAAGGAAATGAGGGACTTGCCCTGTTGGAGCCGGGTAGCCTCCTCTGCTTCGGGTGGACGCACCTTTACGATCACATCCGCAGCGGACCATAGTTCGCCCGCGGTTGGAACAACCGTCACGCCGGCAGCGCGATAGCTGTCATCGTCGAAGCCGGCCGCCTTGCCTGCGCCGCTCTCGACAAGGCATATATGGCCCAGCTTCTGCAATTGTAGAGCGCTATCGGGCGTCAGCGCGACGCGCGCTTCGCCTTGGACAATTTCTTTTGGGGCGCCAATTCTCAAATTGCCTTCCTCACCTTTTCTAACGCGAATTTCATTGTACCGAATACCAAATGGCTAATCAGAGCCTGTCGGCCCATATTATAGAAATGCAAATGTAAGGCGGTTCGTAAGGCAGCGATTTATAGACCAAATATATAAATTAATAGAATTTATAAATAGTGATCGGTGCTAAATATATTCCAGAATTTTATAATTATTGTGAAAAATTGCGGCCAGAGTTATGTGGGATTTGAAATAATTAAAAGATATTTAATCTAAGCAGCTGGTGGTTATTCTAATATCAGAATGCGATGATGCTGACCCATAAGGCATTTCTCCGGCGAAGGCCGGGTCCAGTTCTGAGCGCGGGACTGGCCCCCGGCCTTCGCTGGGGAACAACTGGCTATAGGTTCCTATCAATTCATCTTGGTATAACAGTCCGCCAAAGGATGTCCTGAAGCGTATGATCAATGGAATGTATATATCATCGAACGCCAGGACGCTGTCAGGGGCTTCGGAAGGGTGGCTACATTGGGGCATCGACAGAATTCGAGTATGATTCGATTGAAATCACTGTTTTGGTAAAGGACGAACATGCCCTCGCGCCCGTAACCGAAAGCTTCTTCGCCAATCCAACTCGACGCAAATCCGATCGCAAGGTCTTCAAGCAGGCACTTTACTTAATGCGAGATATGGGCGATAGTCTTCCGTTATCCACCAGCGTTAATCGCAAAATATTGAGTATATAACCGCCAGGCTAAGTTATTTATATGATAAATTTAGCTATTCATTATTTTTGGACGCTGGTCAATATTCAACATTTCTTTAATAGCATTATGCAGGCGAAAAATATAAGTTTCGCTAGCATAAGGCTGGATTAGACTCATGTGATGAATGCAGCAATCATATATAGCATCAATCCCATCACGTTGTTCGTTAAAGCCGGACCGTGCGGCACCAAGGCGGTTGACCCAGACCGCCCACATATTCTCTCCCAGAATCTGCGGGCTATTAGGGGAGATAAGGGGGGCAATGTCTCCGCAACTAATAGCATCTTTAATGCGCTGGATAGACCCCGTGATGGCCGTGGTCATAATGCGATGATAGCTTTCCGCCAAATGAGGATCTGTGGCGGTGAAGTAGGTCAACGATTCGAAGAAAAAATGATACCGCCACATGAGGCTGAACAAATTGACGATATATTCTGCGAGATGTTTGGCGCTGGGATTGCGCGGGCTGGATAACACATCGGTTGCATCATGCTCCAGCCGGTCTATCAGAGCGTAAATTATATCCTGCTTTTTTGCAAAATGATATGTCAGATTGCCAGGACTGATACTTAAGCTAGACGCGATTTTATATATCGGAACACGATCCACACCACTGCTATTAAAAAGCTTCAGCGCCGTTGACAGAATACGGTCTGGAGTAGATTCGTCACCCAAAGTCGATATTCCCTTAGCGTCTAGTTCCTAGATCATGACTTTATCATCTAGGATTGACCCGTCAACCTCGCTGCATCCGACTGAAGGGCTGGACGCTCGCAATCCGGGTAAGATTCGGGCGGCTTAAATCGACGAGATTACAGGGAATAAGCACGCATCCGGTCACTTAACCACTCAGCACTCTCTGAATTTCCCGGATGGTTTTGAACTTGGAAGCATGTGTCGACCGCCCGTCGACATTCTATAGCGCTTCGACAATGGTGACATTGGCTTGCCCACCCCCTTCGCACATGATCTGGAGGCCATATTTAAGTCCCTTGGCGCGTAAGCTGTGTACGAGCGTCGCCATCAGTTTGGCGCCTGAAGCACCGACGGGATGGCCAAGCGCAATTGCCCCCCCATTGACGTTCATCTTCAAGGGGTCGACGCCCGTATATTTCAGCCAGGCAAGGGGAACAGGAGCGAAAGCCTCGTTCACTTCGAATAGATCGATATCGGCTATCGCCATACCCGCACGTTTCAACGCCTTGTCCGTGGCGTATAAGGGTTCTTCCAGCATGATGACCGGATCGCCGGCGGTGACCGTGAAACTGGCAATTCTGGCTATAGGTGTCAGGCCATATTCCTTCAGGGCCTTTTCCGAAACGATCACAACTGCGGCCGCCCCATCGGTGATCTGGGACGATGTGGCGGCGGTAATAAGGCCGCCAGCGACCACAGTTTTTACGCCTGCCATGCCTTCGGGCGACACGTCCCATCGGATGCCTTCATCTTTGACATGGACGTCCTGCGTACCATCCGGCAATGTGATCGTGATGGGCACTATCTCGGCCTGGAACGCCCCGGAGTTCGTTGCAGCAATCGCTCTGCGATGGCTTTCGACACCAAAAGCGTCGAGATCGTCACGCGTGAAGCCCCATTTCTTCGCGATCATCTCCGCGCCCGCGAACTGACTGAAGTCGTTGACGCCATAGCGATCGCGGATCGCTTGCACCATCGGCGTGGCACCCTGCGCGCTGTTGGTTGCCGAACCAAGCGGCACGCGGCTCATACTTTCGACGCCTGCGGCGATCACGACATCCTGCGTTCCTGACAAAACCGCCTGCGCAGCGAACTGCATCGCCTGTTGCGACGAGCCGCACTGCCGATCGATAGTGACTGAGGGGACGGACTGCGGCAGATTCGACGCGAGTACCGCAAACCGGGCAATCTGGCGGGACTGCTCGCCATATTGGGTGACGCATCCCATTATGACGTCATCGATAACTTCGGGCGGGACGCCGGCCCGCGCGACAACTGCGTTCAAAACTTCGGCGGCGAGTTCGACGGGGTGGCGGCCCGATAGGCGCCCATTGCGCTTCCCACCAGCGGTTCTCACTGCCGATACTATATAGGCGTGCATCTTCATTTCCTTCGCCGAAGTGATAGAGGCGCGCCATCATGAGGGGCAGGCGACATCTCTTTTTCAAGGGCAACGCTTATCGCCTTGAGAATTGCCCGTAAAGAAAATAGTTGATAGGCCCTGTATACTAGTTTTTGGATTCGGGTTATTCTTGGGGCGGCGCATGCGTGCCATATAGTAAAATACGGAAAGGGGGAGGGTGAGAAATGGATCATGATCATGTCTAATCGACGCTTCAAAGGCAAGGCCGTCATCGTGACAGGAGCCGGGTCGGGCATTGGCAGGGCAACGGCATCGGCCTTCGCTCGCGAAGGGGCGAACGTGCTGGTGGTCGATATCATTGGCGACAGGGCGCATGAAACTGTCGACCTCATCCGGAAGGCGGGTGGTGAGGCAGAAGCCGGTCAGTTCGACGTCAGTGTTCGCGCAGAAGTCGATGCGATGTTTGATTCGGCGATATGTTCATTCGGGAGGTTGGATGTCTATTTCGGCAATGCAGCTGTCATCGACGCCGGAATGCCGTGCGAGACCATGTCGGACGAATTGTGGCACCGTAACATCGCTGTAAATCTTTCCGGCAGTTTCTATGGCGCACGGGGGGCAATCGCGCATCTGATGCCCACCAAGGGCAATATTGTCCTCACCTCATCGGTTGCCAGCATGGGCGGGATGGCTGGCGGAGTAGCCTACACAGCGTCGAAATATGGGGTAGCCGGCCTGGTCAACCAACTTGCCTGCGAAGTCGCGCAACGTGGCATTCGGGTCAATGCGGTAGCGCCGGGGGGTGTGCGTACCAACATTTTCGATGTAATGGGCGGTTCGTCGGAGGTCGACGATTTCGTTAAATCCGTTACGCCGATGGGACGGTTCGCAGAACCAGAGGAGATCGCCGAGCCCGTTCTCTTTCTTGCGTCAGACGCCGCCAGTTTCATTACGGGCACGACCTTGCGAGTGGATGGTGGCTGGCGGTCGAAGTGAGAATGGCGAAAAGATATATCTCGGGGACGCGCGCGGGCAGTTGGTATTCATACTGGCTTGTACATGCGCTGACGCAATTGGAGGCTGGAAACCGATGGCTGGGTGGAGCGCCTTATCCCCGCCGCCCGTTGATATGCCAGGACAGATGATCATTGGTCTGAATGAGTAGCTATCAGTCCGATGAGATCGTCCTGCTTTGCGCCTGCGCCGACCCGCCATATGTCCTGGACCATCCAAGGTAACGACAGGCGAGCTCATTTCGCGGCATTGTCCCGCAAATTGCACGCAAATAGAACGGCTCCCAGTTGCCAGTTGCAGTGATTGTGATAGGATATAGTATCTATATAGGAAGTACGTGGGCGTTGTAGCCGATCGTGGAACGAGGAAATCAGATGGCAGGGGTACATTCTTTGGTCCAAGACGAGAAGGGGATCCAGGATTGGACTGTCGGGCAGCTTCTGGGCTACGCCGCCGATAATGCGGCTGAGCAGATTGCCATAAAGGATGGGGACCTCATCTGGACCTATAAGCAATTGCAAACGGATTCATTGCGGATCGCGCAATTTCTGCTCACCCAATTCCGACCAAGGGACCATGTTGCGATTTGGGGCGCCAACAGCGCGCCGTGGATCCTATATCAGATGGCAGCCGCGCAGGCTGGCATCGTGCTGGTTACCCTCAATCCGGCGCTGCGCCTCGCTGAAGTTGAGGCGCTGTTGCGACAGAGCCAAGCTGTGGGCCTTATCGCAGATACGGAGTATCGCGGTTTCTCCTTGATCGGCGCGATCGGAGACGTTCGGCCCTCGCTCCCCCATTTGCACTCAATATTGCTGACAAGCGATTGGCAGGACCACATCGCCAGTGCGCCGGAAGGGGATGTCGATGTCATCGTCACGCCGGATGATACGGCCCTCATCCTCTATACATCCGGCACCACTGGCTTGCCCAAGGGAGTCAAACTGCATCACCGGGGCATCGTGAACAATGCTTTGCTCGGCTCGGAACTTTACCTCATGGACGACGGCCTTGCGTGGCTGGGTGCTTTGCCATTCTTTCACATCGGCGGGTCGGTGAGCACCATTTTGGGGTGTATCTCCCGGCTGGGCACCCACGTCATATTGCGCGCCTTCGAAGCCGGAGAGGTGTTGAGCCTGATCGAAAAGGAGCGCATCGCCTGGCTGCCGTGCGTTCCCACGATGGCGATCGCCATGATGGAGCATCCTGATTTCGACAAGACCAACCTGTCGTCGATCGAAGTCATCCAGACTGGCGGCACCACGGTATCGCCTGAGTTCGTGCGCCGCTTGGGAGACCGCTTTGATGCGGATGTGCAGATCATGTTCGGCCAGACCGAAGCGGGTGGCGTGATGTGCAAGTCGCTGCGCGGCGACCCGGTCGAAGTCATAGCGGGCACCGTCGGAAAGCCTTATCCTTACACCGAACTGAAGATTTCCGACGTGACCACCGGGGCCACGCTCGGCTTCGGCCAGATCGGTGAAATCCGCATCCATAGTCCTTATATGACACGCGGCTATTTCGACAATCCCGCTGCCACCGCCGCCGCGTTCGACGATGAAGGCTTCTTGCGCACGGGCGACCTGGGCACGCGGGACGACCTTGGCTATGTTCGCGTCACCGGACGGCTCAAGGAGATGATCATTCGCGGCGGCGAGAATATCTATCCGCGCGAAATTGAGGACCGGTTGGGCGATTATCCCGGCGTCGCCGAATGCGCCGTCATCGGCGTTCCACATGCGCGTTGGGGTGAAGAGGTCGCGGTCGCCATCAAATGCCATGCAGGCGCGACGATCGAAGTCGAAGAGGCGCGGGCGTTTCTGCTCGACCGGATCGCCCGGCACAAGGTTCCCAAACTATGGCAAGTGGTGAGCGAGTTTCCCCGTACGGCATCCGGGAAAATTCAGAAATTCGCGCTGGTGGATATTTTCATGACAGCCGACGAACAGAAGAACGGCTGAGCGGGCGGGATTGAAAGGGGCAGATGTGACGTCGGCGCCGTCGCGCAGAAGCAAACGGCGCCGACTGTTCGCCTTCAGCGAACGACAAATGCGTTCTTGTCGCCAAATTTGTGCACGGCCGATTTCCCCTGTGGAAAGCCGTCAAAAATGCTGCGGTCCAGATTCATGCCGCTAAACTGTTCCATGATAACCGGCTCGGAGCAGCAATCGAGCATTTTGCGGTTATATTCCTGAAACTCGGGAACGCCGCGCAATTCCATCGCGACATCTTCGTCCCATGACGCGAAGACGACGAATTCGTTCGGATCACGCGCCCAACCCTGGAAAGCAAATACGCAACCGCGGTAGTAAAAGGGCTTGGCCTCCTCGCACACCCTATCAAAAAGTCTCAGAAACTCTTCTCGGCGTGCTGGATCGACCTTCCAACGCACGGAAAACAGATTGCGGTCACGGGTAAATGGGGATTCTTCAGTCATCGCTCTTTCTCCTATCGAATGTGCTAATATCCTTATCGGCTCCTGCAGATGCGGTCCGAAAGGGGCGGGGATGCAGCATGGTCGCCCCAGTTTAACCGCAGGCCCGCGTTTGCCGAACCTTCTGCTCGCCAAGTGCGAGCCAGAAGGGGCATCGTCTCGTCCATGCTGTGACGAAGTCCTAACTCTTTGGAAGGATATCAGCTAAGCCCTCGATCCCGACCCAGTCACCTATGATGACAGGCGGTTTTCCGTTTGTTCGCTGCGTTTGGTCTTCCCGAACCACATTAAGCACGACGCGGTCGGCCCCGGCGTTTCCGAACTCCTCCACGCGCGCCGATATGGCGGCATTGTCGCCCCAAGCGGTCAGGGCATCGATCAGAGCGTCGCTGCCACCATTCATCCAGTCAGCTTCCTCGAAACCCGATTTCTCGAACGCCGCCTGATAATAGGGTAGGGCGATATACATGGCGAGATAGGTGCGCGCGATGGCGCGGGCCGCATCGGCGTCGGTGTTCAGCACGCAGAGGATCTGTGCTGTGATGCTAAAATCCGGTCCCACCCTGTCTCTTGCCTCGGCGATGACAGGGGCGGGCATCATCCACGTCACCATCCCCTGCGCATGTTTGACGGCGAGTTTTTGCAATCCGGGCGCATGCGCGGCGAGGATGACTGGCGCCATCTGCTCGGGCGTCGGGCTGATGAGCTGAGCCTCCGCCATATCTTCCAGATAGGATGTCATCTTGGGCAGCGGGGCGACCCATTCGCCCTTGCGCTTTGCGATGACAATGGGATTGGAGGCTCCGATACCCATGAGGAACCGGCCCGGATAGAATTCCGACAGCGCCTCTCGCGTCTGCTGCGCGCCCATCGCGTCGCGGCTGTAGGCCGTCGCAACGCCCGTGGCCACTTTCAGCGTCGATGTCTTCGACAGCATGTAGGCGCATGTCATATATGGGTCGCGTCCGAACGAATCGAGCAGCCAGACGCTCTCAAAGCCGAGCCGTTCGATCTTCAGAGCCAGATCCGTCAGCGCCGCAGCCGGTAGCATATGCGTCGTTCGATCAAGGGTGAGGCCAACTTCAGGCATGATATCTCCTCTTATATAGAATATAGGACCCATATACGATATGTGCAGGATGAACAACCAGTGGAGCAAGCGTCATGTTTCGCCCGGCCGCGTCCTGCGCTTGACACCAACCCCCGCAATCAGTAGCGCACAAGATAATAGTGGACAAGGTGATGGTTCGCGCGAGAATGTCTCTTGGTACGCAATTGTCGTTCGCTCTATATGGTGCTGCCAATCGAATGGCGCGTATGCACAAGCCGTTTCTGACACCGCTGGGCCTGACATTTCCGCAATATCTGGTCATGCTGTCGCTGCTGGAAGTATCTCCTGTCTCTGTGGGAAAGCTCGGCGATCGGCTTGACATGGATACAGGCACCATCACCCCCTTGCTCAAGCGGCTGGATGGGGCGGGTATAGTGACCCGCCAGCGCGATCCGAGCGACGAACGCCGCGTTCTAGTGTCGCTGACCCCTTACGGCCGTTCGTTGGAAAATGACATTGTCGGGATCACCGGCAAAATTCAGTCCGCCTGCGACCTGGATGATGAGTCACTAGGTGCGTTGCGTGGATTGCTGGAAGTGCTCGCACATCCGGCGAGATAATCGGCACAGCGGTACCAAAATCATGAGTGAGGAGAGGACGACGATGAATATTGGCATTCTGGGCACCGGACATATCGGCAAGACACTTGTGCTAACGCTCAGCGCGGCAGGGAATGATGTAAAGGTAGCAAATTCTCGCGGCCCCCAAACGATCGAAGCTGAAATTTTGGATAATGGCGCGCGCGCGGTGGAGGCAGCCCAAGCGCTGGAGGACGTCGACGTGGTGATCCTGTCGATACCGTTATTGCGTATTCCCGACGTAGCGCCCTTGTTTGCGGCGTTACCTGCCGATGTGGTCGTGATCGACACGTCGAACTATTATCCGGTTCGTGACAGCGGCATGGACGCTATCGACGCGGGGCAGGTAGAAAGCCTGTGGGTGGCAGAGCAACTCGGGCGACCCGTGGTCAAGGCGTGGAACGCCATCGGGTCGGATTCTTTCGCAAAGAAAGCCAAGCCTGCTGGCGATCCGGATCGTCTGGCCATTCCTGTTTCCGCCGACGATGAAAAGGGACGAAGCGTAGGCATGGCGCTCGTCGAACAAAGTGGTTTCGACGCTGTCTATGCAGGGACTTTGGCGGAATCCTGGCGACAGCAGCCAGGTGCGCCCTGCTATTGCACCGACCTCACGCGTGAAGAGATGCCAGCCGCGCTCGCTGCGGCGCAGGTCGACCGGCTGCCCAAGCGTCGCGACCTCAGCTTTGCCGCAGTGGTGGAACGTATGACCGGCACGGGGGCCCGCGATCCGGACGCGGAGTTTGCGGTACGCCTCAACCGCGCGCTTTTCATGTGATTATGATACCGCTTGCCCGGCGGGTAAGCGGTATCAATACCCCGTCGCGTTGTTGTTCAACCTTCGGGCGTTAGCTGACGAGTTGACGCACCATCGCGCTTTCTGCCGCTGCCGTTTCCCCCGCGATACGGCCGAAGATCAGCGCATTGGCGATGCCTATACCTCCGCCGATATAGCGCCTTCCCAGCGTACAGCCAAGAACTTCGCCCCCAGCATATAGTCCCTGCACCACGCGGCCATGGCCATCGAGCGCATGGCCATCGGGATCGATCTCAATCCCGGCATGGCATGACACCATGGCGGTGGCGCGGATTTCGACGGCATAAAAGGGGCCGGTTCGGATAGGCAGATATTTAGGGGTGGTTTTGAAGAAATCGACATCTTCCCCCGGTCCATAAGGTCGTTGTACCGATTGACGGACAGTTCCAGATTGATGGGATCGATGTCCGATCGCTTCGCCAGCTCCGCGATCGTGTCGGCCGTTTTGACCCGACCCTTGGCAACCTGATCGCGGATCACATCGATACGCCAACTGTCATTGCCAGGATCATTGATATACACTTTGAAGACGCTGTCGTCGGCACATGCTTCCAACAAGGCATCTTCATCGAAGATCGCGAAGCATCGCATCTCTGGCTGCTCATTTACCAGATAGCCGCAGACGGCATAAGATGCGTCTTCGGGAACGAAGCGCTTGCCGTCCCGGTTGACCACCATCGCCCATTCAGGAAGGGCGTAGGACATATCCGGCTTGAAATTGGGCGACATGACCAGCAGCCCGTTATCGATACCCGTAATGTTTGCGCCCGCCCTTTCGGCAAGAAGAATGCCGTCGCCCACATTATAAGGCGCTTCTGCATAGAAGGAGGTCAGTCGGCCGCCATGTGCGGCAGCCGTCGGCCATAGCCGCTTGACCATTTCGGGATTGTTGGCAAATCCACCGGTAGTAATGATGACTGCATTGGCGCGCAGATCGATGTCTCCGGAACGGATACCGACCACCCTGTCATTTTCGATCAGCAGCTCCGACACGCGGGAACCGAGCGCCACCTCGACCCCGAGTGCGCCGATCGCATTGATCAGCGACCTGGCGATGCCAAAGCCGGCTTCGACCGATTGATGACCGCGAGGGCGACCGCCAACACCCGATTCGATGACCAGGTCGGGCGGAAATTCATTGCCCAGATCGATCAACCAATCGATAATATAGGCCCCGCCTTCCGACAGTCGCTTGGCCAGTGCCGGTTTGATCGACCATTGATTGAGCGTCATCATATATTGGAACATGTCGTCGGCGGAATCTGCGATGCCAGCAGCGCGCTGGACGCTGGTTCCCGCGGCATACACCACGCCGCCGGCAAGTGCGGTCGCGCCGCCAAGTGCGGGTCCCGCTTCGACCAGCATAACCGAAGCACCGTTCTTGGCGGCGTGATAGGCGGCCGACAATCCGGCACCACCCCCGCCGATGACGACAACGTCATAATCAACCGACATTCGAATTTCCTTAGTATATCAGGCGGGCGTTTCGGCTGTGACATTCCGAGATGCGAAATATCCGTTGATGCCCTTGAATATCATTTCGTACACCGCTTCCACGATGTCGCGCACAGCGTTGACATCGCCTGGTTCGACGACGTCGAACACCGATGAAATATGCATCTTGGTCTTGCCATCAGGCAGGGGATCGAAGGCCCAGGTCGCGATATAGTTGCGAACGCCTTCAACGAAATTATCGGTGCCGTTGTAGAAGAGTTGGCGCGCTATCGGATCTTCATGGATCAGGGTTTCACGGTTGGTATGCGGCAGGCCCGCATCGTCGCTATTGGCGCGTTCGATCACCTTGGTTCGGGGAACAGTGCCTTCAATGCCTTCCAGAAAACATCTGCTGACCTTCATTCCGGCCTCTTGCAGTTCGTTTCCCCACCAGTCCATGGTGCCCCAGTCGGTCAAAAGCGCCCATACGGTTTCGGCGTCGGCATTGATGACGCCTTCCCTGAGGCCGGTTCCACGTTGAACAATGATCACGATCATCCTCGCTTCAATCTGCTTGAGCGCATACGGAATGCCTCAGCTTTGTTGCACAATCATAGGTTCTGCCAAGCGACATGCCCCAAGAGCGGCACGCTGCATCGGCTTAAACCCGCGGGTCGTTCCCCTTGAGCGCAAGGCCTCGCCGCCTTGCTGGAGGGTCAGGCCAACACGGCTTCCGCTTTCTGATGTCGGGCGAAATATCGACGGAAGCCTTTCGTAATAGCGTCCGAATAGGTCCTTTCGATCAGCGATATCATCAAATTCAGATCGGCGCCTTCGACGACGTCAAATTCTGATTTGAACGTCATCAGCGTTTCGCCGGTCGGCAAAGTATCGAGCGTTGTGGTCGCGAGATAATTTCTGAACTCGTTGCGCAGTTCTGCGCCACCCGGATTGGGCCGGAAAACCATGTCGTAGACGATACGTTTCGTCTCATCGTCCTGAAGCCACAGCTTTTCATCGACGGTCGATCCGGTGACATGTCGAACGATGCGGGTGCGCGGCACCGAGTCCGGCTCGCCCAGCAGTTCGACGCTGGCGATGTTCGGGCCTGGTCGCCCTCCATCTTCCGGCTTGATCCACCAGCGTTCAAAGTTCGCCCAGTCGGTCAGCAATTCCCAGACATCATCGAGCGGCGCGTCGACGATCCCGCGATACTCCGCATGCCCTCTCTGGTATTTCGGCATTACCTGCTCCTTCGACGTCCGTTCATTGATAGAATCAGGCACGAACCGATCCTCGTGCCTCGGCAGTCATCCTGAAATTGACATATTTAGTATTAGGATACTATGTTATTCCTCTAACGGTCGCTGTCAAGGGTGGAGTGCGACAGGCCGTTCCCCGATCGATGCTGGATCGCGAGCTCGGACATGGCCCCGCGGCTATGGCGCAAGAGCGGCTGGTAACAGACCGCATTTGATCAGGCTGTGGTAGGGAAGGAGATAAAATGCTGGGTTGTGATGACAGGTTCGCGCTGCAGGAGTTGGTCAACCGATACCCCTATCATCTCGACCTTTGGCATATCGACGCGTGGGCCGATCTGTTCATCCCGTCAGGCGTCCTGGACGAAAGGGCTTTAGGGATGGAAGCCTATCATGGCCGTGATGCTATCGCCGCTTACGGCGCGCAGTTACAGGCCGATGTGCTGAATGTCGTCCATCTGATGATAAATCATGTGATCCTGGATTGGAGCGCCGACCGGGCGTCAGGCAGCGTTTTTGCGCTGGTGGAGGCGAAAACACGCGATCATGGCCACGCCCGCTACTATATCCGCTACGAAGATGGCTATGTCAGGACCGAAGCCGGCTGGCGCTTTGACCGCCGGACCATCTTACCTCTGTTTCCACCTCAGACAATTGCGCTGTCATAATCTATGCGAAGAGGGAGCGGCGCAACTCAATGCTATAGGCGCTCCTTCGCTTTACCCGTCAAAACCGGGCCACAGATCAGTAGCTTTTCGGCAGGTCCAGCACCTTTTCCGCGATAAAGCACATGATCAACTGTTCGGTGATCGGCGCAATGCGGGCGATGGCCACTTCCCTGTACAGCCGCTCGACATGATACTCCTTTGCATATCCAAAGCCGCCATGCGTCGCCACGGCTTGCCAGCAGGCGTCATGGCCCGCGCGGGCACCCAGGAACTTGGCGCTGTTGGCCTCAGCGCCGCAGGGCATGCCGCTATCATAGAGTTCCGCGCCGCGCATGGTCATATGCCACGCGCTTTCAAGATACATCCAGCGTTCGGCAAGTGGATGCTGAATGCCCTGGTTCTGTCCGATGGGGCGGTCGAACACGATGCGTTCGCGGGCGTATTTCGATGCGCGGCGCAGTGCGTCCTGCCCCAGTCCGATGGCTTCAGCCGCGAGCAGAATCCGTTCCGGGTTCAGGCTATGCAGCAGATAGGAAAAGCCTTTGCCTTCCTCACCGATCCGGTCTTCCTCCGGGATGAACAGGCCATCGATGAAGATCGCGTTGGAATCGACCGCCTTGCGGCCCATTTTCGGGATTTTGTGGACGTCGATCTTCGCCCGGTCCAGATCAGTGTAGAAGATGGTGATGCCATCGGTCGGTCGGGCGCAGTCCTCGAACCGGGTCGTGCGCGTCAGCAGCAGGATCTTGTTGGCCACCTGCGCGGTCGACGTCCAGACTTTCTGACCATGAACGACATAGCCGCCTGGCACCTTTTCCGCAAAAGTCTTGATCCGCGTCGTATTGAGTCCGGCGTCCGGCTCGGTGACGCCGAAAGCCACCTGATCCTCGCCTGATAACAGCCGCGGGACCCAGCGCGCCTTCTGCTCAGGCGTTCCTTTCACGACGATGGGGTGGGGGCCAAACAGGTTGACGTGAATGGCCGACGCGGCCGTCATCCCGCCGCCATGGTTGGCCACCTCGTTCATCATGACCGCTGCTTCGGTGACGCCAAGGCCGGCCCCTCCAAATTCCTCCGGCATGGTGATTCCCAGCCAACCGCCGTCCGCCATCGCCTTGTGAAACTCGAACGGAAAGACGCCGTCTTCGTCGCGCGCGAGCCAATATTCATCATCGAATCGTGTGACGACGGCGCGCACGCCTTCACGGATGACATCGCGTTCTTCTTCCGTGGGGAGGGGGCGGGGTGAGGACATTATACTGCTCCTGCCAGCGTGCGGCGCGCGGCCTTAAGATGAGGGATGTCGTACATTTTTCCATTGATGCCGAGCGTGCCGGCATCGGGGGAAGCGGCAAAGGCATCGACGATCGCCTGGGCATGGGCGACCTGTTCAGGCGTGGGGGAAAAAGCGCGGTTGATGATCCCGACCTGGTCGGGGTGAATGGCGACCCGACCGACGAAACCATCACGACGGGCGCGGGCACAGTCTTTCGCTAATCCCTGCGGGTCGCGGAAATCAGCGTATAGCGTGTCGATGGGCAGGGCGTCCGCAGCAGTCGCCGCAAACAGGCACTGCGCGCGTGCAACCTGATAGGGAAAAGTCCAGCTACCATCCTCTTCCTTGTTGTCGGTCGCACCGATGGCCGCCGCCAGATCTTCCGCGCCCCATGTCATCGCGACCAGGCGTGGATGGGCGGGGACATAGCTGCCAAGATTGAACATGGCCTGCGCGGTTTCCGTCGCGACGACGGCCAGTTGGACCGTTCCCGCGGCCATGCCCGCCTTGTTTTCCAGTCGATCCAGTTCCGCGCCGATCCGAACAAGGTCCTGCGCGGAGTTCGCCTTGGGAATCAGCAACCCGTCCAGCCCGGGCTTCACGACCGCTGCCATATCATCCAACGTCATGCCGGTATCGAACGGATTGACCCGCACGAAGAAGCGCCAGGACCGTTCGGCGCGATCATCCAGCAGAGACGACACATGCGCGCGCGCCGCATCCTTCATGGATGGCACAACCGCGTCCTCCAAGTCCAGGATCAGTGCATCAGCGCCCGCCGACGATCCTTTGGCGAACTTCCGTTCACTGTCGCCGGGCACGAACAGCATGGACCGCAATCTCATGCCGGGCTTCCCATCATGAGTGCGTTTCGTTTGGTCGAGCAGATCATTTCATCGCGCTGGTTGAAGCCGATATGTTCCAATGTTACGATGCCCTGACCGGGTCGCGATGCGCTCTCACGCAGCGCGTGGACGCGGGTTTCGGCGCGGATCGTGTCGCCTGCGAAAACGGGCGCGGGAAACTTCGTTTCGCTCATCCCCAGATTGCCGACTGTCGTGCCGAACGTCGTATCCTGAACGGACAAACCGATCACGAGGCCCAGCGTGAAGATGGAATTCATCAGCGGCCTGCCAAATTCGGTTCCTGCCGCATAGGCGTGATCGATGTGAATGGGCGCGGGATTATAGGTGAGGGACGAGAACAGCATATTGTCCATGTCCGTCACCGTCCTACGGATCTCATGCCGAAATGTCTGGCCCACCGTGAACTGATCGAAGTACAAACCCACCATGCTGCCAGCTATCCTCTAGGCACTACATACTAGATGCTCATTGACAGCAACCGGCCCGCTTGTAAATATTCCAATTGCAGGTCCGTCCGCGACCGCGCCAAGGACCTTGCCCGATATGCCGATCAGAACAGATGTCGACGCGCTGGTCGCGATGCTGCCGTCCGGGGGGCGAACAATGGTGTCTGGCTGTTCGGTCGAGTTGGTGTTGCTCGCTGATGCTCTGGATCGCGCCGGGGCGGCGCTAGGCGCGATGACTTTCACCGGGATTTTCGTTCCGGGGCTCAATCGCCGGACCTATCTTGCCAATCCGTCATGCCGGACGGAAACCTTCTTCCTGACGCCAGAACTCAAGGCGGCGGGGGCCACTGTCACGTTTTTCCCGCTTTGCTATGCCGATATCCGGCAGCGCCTCATCAACACGCCGCCCGACGCCGCGTTAATGATGCTCTCACCGCCTGACGAGCAGGGCATGTGCAGTTTTGGCCCGACCGTCGACTTCATGGCGGAACTCTGGCCATCCGTGCCCGTGCGCTTGGCGCATATCAATCCATTGATGCCGCGTACGCGCGGGCAGGCGGCTATTCCCTTGGCAAGCGTCACGGCGATTGTCGAATTGCCCCAGCCGCTTCTGTCGATGCCGGACGGTGGGAGCGATCCCGTCGCGGACGCCATCGCCGGTCATATCGCGCCGCTCGTGCCCGATGGCGCGACCCTGCAAACCGGCCTGGGCAAAGTGCCTGGCGCTCTGTTTCGCGCCCTGACCGGGCGGCGCAATCTGCGGGTGCATTCGGGTCTGATCGGGGATGGGGTTGTCGATCTGGAAGACGCAGGCGCGCTTGCTCCCGGCGTCGCGGTCACGGCCGGCGTCGCAATCGGTTCGGAGCGACTTTACCAGGCGATCGCCGGCCCGGCTTATCGTTTTGCGCCGGTGGCGCTCACGCATGATGGATCGGCCATCGGCGCTATTCGCGATTTCATTGCCGTCAATTCGGCGACGGAAGTGGACCTGTTTGGCCAGGCCTATGCCGAAGTCGGACCGAAAGGCTTGATGTCGGGCCCCGGCGGCGCAAGTGATTTCGCGCGGGGCGCCAAGCTGGCGGGAGGCATTCGGATCGTGGCGCTTGCGGCCACCGCTGCGAAGGGAGCGGTAAGCCGGATTGTCGCGCCCAATGCGGGGGCGGGTCCTGTGTCGCTCGGCAGGATGGATGTCGATATAGTGGTGACGGAATTTGGCCGGGCCGACCTGCGCGGCGCCACCCATGAAGCGCGGGCCGCGGCGTTGATCGCCGTCGCCGCGCCCGACCACCGCGCAGAACTCACCGCGCAATGGCAGAGCTTTTTCGCAAAGCTTTGACGCCGACGATGGGCGTCAGCGCTTTTTGGCGGCCAGCTTTTCCTGCATTGCGCGCATTAGGTCATGCAGTTCGGCGCCCTGAAACAATCCGCTGACGACCAGTCTTTCGACATTGCGCCCTTGCCCGCGTTCCAGATCCGCGGCCAGTTCGATGGCGAGCTTGCCTGCGCCAAAGGCCTCCGGCGGTAGCGCGATCAAGGACTGGCAGAAGGCGAGCGCCTCGTCCCCGAACGCCTCCTGGCTCAAAATGTCATGGACGATTCCGATCGACAGCGCGCGTTCTGCGTCAATCTGACGATTGGCAAGCACCAGCCAACGCGCCCAATGCGGACCAGCTAAGCGCACAAGACGGCTGGTTCCACCCGATCCAGGTAATGCGCCCAGAGCGATTTCGGGCAGGCCGAAACGCGCATCGGGACCAGCCAGACGGAAGTCGGCGCATAGCGACAGTTCGAGCGCGCCGCCCAGGCACGGGCCATGGACGGCCACGACGATCGGCTTTTCGATGGCTTCCCATTCGTCGCCAAGACCGTGCAGGCTCCCCGCACCCTGCCGGTACCAACGCCGAAAAGCACTTGGACTGGTGATTGACGCATCCGGCGCCAGCCCGCTGTTCAGATCGATGCCGGCCGAGAAATATTTGCCGTTGGCGGTCACCAGCATGACCCGCAGGTCGTCCCGGTCCCGCAATTGAGCGGTCGCGTCGCGCAGCCC
This sequence comes from Sphingobium sp. CR2-8, assembly GCF_035818615.1. Taxonomy (NCBI): domain Bacteria; kingdom Pseudomonadati; phylum Pseudomonadota; class Alphaproteobacteria; order Sphingomonadales; family Sphingobiaceae; genus Sphingobium; species Sphingobium wonjuense. The sequence goes on from NZ_JAYKZY010000001.1 coordinate 207,051, forward strand.
CTCCAGCATTTCCATGCTGATCGCGTTGAATTTGTCGGGGCGGTTGAGAGCGACGTGGATCACGCCCTCACTTTTGGAAATGATAATTTCGGGGTTGGGCATTTGATTTCCTCAGTATAGTATATGCAAACTAATTCTGATGCGGACGAGGTGCACCATCAGGGGAGCACCGACAAGAGGAAAAGAAGGGCGATAAATGGAGAAGGCGTTTACGGGCGGCGTGGCGATCGTCGCTGGCGGCAGTGGAGGGATCGGATCGGCGATTTGCGAGGAGTTGGCGATCGCCGGAGCGAACGTCGCCTTCACCTTCCGCTCGCGCAGGGAGGCTGCCGATGCGGTCGTCGCCAAGGTCGAGGCTGCAGGTCGCGATGCGCTGGCCATGTCCGTCGATCATACCGATGCCGATGCCATGAAGGCGTTTGTCGACGCGGCGGCCGAGCGTTTCGGTCAGGTCCATTCCGTCGTTTACGCCGCCGGTCCCCATATTCCGATGAAGTTCCTCAGCACCATCTCGCCGACCGAGTGGAAGCAGGTTTTCGACAATGACGTGCAGGCGGCCTTCAATCTCGTATGGGCCACGCTGCCTTATCTGAAAGCGGGGGGCGGCGGCGCTTTGGTGGCGATCATCACGGCTGCGGTTGAAAAAGTACCCCTGCGCGACATTTGTTCAGCAGCGCCCAAGGCGGCGATCGAAATGCTGTTCCGGGGTATCGCTCTGGAAGAGGGGCGGTTTGGCATCCGGTCCAATTGCGTTGCGCCCGGGTTCATCGACGCTGGCCTGGGCCATGAACTGATCGCAAAGCCCGGTATCGAAGATTGGGTGGACGGCTTGCGCAAGATGTTGCCGATGAAGAAATTCGGTACAGCCAAAGACGTTGCCGATGCCGTCGCCTTCCTGCTCTCGGACAAGGGAAAATATATTACGGGACAGTCGCTCGCCGTCGATGGTGGACTGCAACTTTAGCACTGCTCCTGACGCCGCTTATGACGAAAAGCCGTGGAATGGCCGGCGACAGCAACGAATGTGGCGGTGGAAATCCGGTTCGGCTTGAGGTCAGCTGCCCACGCCGAGATGGCGGCGGCTACAATCGGTGTGTGGATGTGGAAACGATCGAAACGATTGTTTCCAAACGGGAAAGAGAGAGACGATGGATCTGGGAATTCGCGGACGTAACGCCATCATCAACGGGGGTAGTGCGGGACTGGGCTTTGGCACGGCCATGGCATTGGGCGGGGAGGGGGTTAATCTTTTCATTTCCGCACGCAACGAGGCGCGGCTGCAAATAGCATGTGAAACAATCCGCAGCGCGACGGGAGCGCATGTGCAGGCGATCGTGGCGGATCACGCGACGGTGGAGGGCCGCGAGCGCATATTGCGGGCCTGTCCTCAACCGGATATTTTCGTCGGCACCTGTTCGCCCCCGCCTTATATCGAAAGTTTCCGGGATATTTCGGACGCGGACTGGCGCGCCAATCTGGATATGACCTTCATCTCGCCTGTCGAGTTCATTCGCACAGTCGTAGATGGCATGTGCGAGCGTGGATGGGGGCGTATTCTCAATATAGCTACTGCGGCGGTGAAGTTCCCACATCCCTGGCGCATCTTGTCCGGCGCGCCGCGGGCTGCGCTGGTCAACTATACCGTGGCCGTCGCAAGGGTGATTGCCCCTCATGGCGTGACGATAAATTCACTTCTGCCTGCCATGCACGACACCGACGGAATTCGTGAAATCTATGGCAAGCGGGCAGAGGAAAATGGGATCAGCCTGGAAGCGGAGTTGGAGGAGGCTATCAAGACAATTGGCATTCCAGTCGGACGTTTTGGGTCGGAGATCGACTTCGGCGCCATCGCGGCGATGTTCTGTAGCCAACAGTCCAACTATATAACGGGGCAAAGCCTCGTGGTCGACGGCGGCGTCACGAACGCGACATTCTGATCAAGCGGGGATGATTTAAGGCAGCTGTTCTTCAGAAACGCAGTTTTTTAGGCAACATCATAAAAACGCGCAACATGATCCGTGGACCGTTCGATCTTGCGGTATAACCGGGTTGTCATGAATGTCGCCCAACCTCTGTGGCGTTCAGGTCCCCGACAGGGCGGGAACCTGAACTGCCTTTTTGCGGCATGTGCGGGCTATGCCGCTTACGCGTTGGCCGCCACCATCATTCAGGCCGTCCCGGCGCGATTGGCTGCAACTGTATCGTCGTGGGTCAGCTGGCCGTAACGCTCGATAAAGCCCTTGATCAGCGTTTCTCGATTTTCTGGTGCTCGTTTCTTGTCGGCAGCGGCGAGCGCCTGTTTGAGTGCGTCGCGCGTCAGTTCGGTGCAATAGGCTGGCGTTCCAGGCTGTTGCCGCCAAGAATTGGCCAGTGAGCCGGCGTCCAGGGCGTCGAACCCAGTGTCCTCCACCAACTGCATAGCGACCGACTTTGCCGCTGCATCGTCACCTGACACCGGCAATGCGATCCGACCCTCAGCACCTTTCGGCTTGCCGCGATCAGCGAGTGTCGTCGCCAATGCCGCGTTCCATGCCTTCACGACCGGCCGACCGATCCGTTCGCTGACCCAGACGCTTTCGGGCGCCTCACTATCGACACCATCGATCACGCCGTCGCGGAAAGGGTAGTAGTTCGACGTGTCGATCACGACGACGTCGGACGGAACGCCATCGAGCAGCCTTGTCAGTTCCTCATAAGCAAGGAAGGGGATGGAAAGAATGATTGCGTCGACATCCTTGACTGCATCATTCTTCTCGACTGCGTCCGCGCCGGTCTCCTGGGCCAGATCGCGCAATGAATCGACCCCTTTGGAGTTGGCGACCTTGACGGCGTGGCCCGCTTTGGCGAGCTTGCGGACCAGGCTGGTGCCGATATTTCCCGCCCCGATAATTCCGATTTTCATATGTATATACTCCTTATTATAGTGCAGGTTTCTCGCGCGACATCGTGAAAAGGCACTTGCCTGCGTCTGGGGATGAAATCGATTTGCTAAATGTCCAGGTCGAGCGATACGAGCCGATGGGAAAACCTGTCCAGGCCCAGTTCTTCCTGCGGTTCGGATCGCTTTGGCGACGACAGATGACAATGATGCCGGGTACATAAGTCTCGATGTTGCGAACGGTTGACAACCACGCCGACAGTTCGATCCGTCGGCTCACCATGTCGCCTTTTGTCGGGTCGAGCCGCGTCATATCCCTTCTATCATATAGACAGGCTGGGTCGGAAAGCTGAGGCGCAAATTGCGAGAGCAGTTTCTATGCGACGACATTCACTCTTCCTCTCACTGCCCGACATTATTGGCGGCTTGATCGCTGTCCGCTTCATTAGAATGGCCGTGTGCGGGGTTCCACGAACAGGCCGGTAGCCTCTGCGCAAAGGCGATCACCATCGTGCAACGTACCCTTGGTATAGGCTTTGCGCCCATCGACCCTGTCTAGCCAAGTCGTATAACGTAGTTCCTTGTAAAGCGGGGTCGGCGCTCGATAGGCGATCTGAAGATCGGCAGTCATTCGGATGACGCCGGTCTGGACTATGGCCAGCAATTCGTCGAACGTGGCAGCGATGAACCCGCCTTGAAGCAATCCGGGAGCGCCTTGGTGGGCATGACTGTAGGTGGCGTACGCTTCCGCCCGGTCGCCATTCAGGACCAGCCTGAAGGCCGGAGGCAAGGGATGAAGCCTGCCAGTGAAAGGACCAAGCTCGCTCAGGGCGTCCAATCCGGTTAAGGCGCCTTCGATATAGCGCACATGGGCTGGTCGGCTGGGTTGCTGGGCAAGCAATGTCGAGGTGTCTCGGATATTTGCGGCGGCTTCATCGAACACCGCATCATCGGCCATCGAGCAGGAAAAATCGTCCAGCAATGTCCTTATGGCCTGGGCAAGCTCAATTCGAGCCGTCAACCCGTGCTGCGAGGCACGCGTTTCTATCTCGCTATCACCGATAATTTCGCTCATGCCTTAATCCAGTTCCTAGAATAGGGGCCACGTCCCGGCGCCACATAAATTCAGCACGCGGAAGACCTGAACACGAACCGACGCGCATTAAGCCTTCACGGCATTCTTCCATGCCCGCCAGCCAACCGCGGCTGAACATCTTGTTCCTAAATCCTAGATGGTCTAAGGCAAGTCAACATTAAACGCGCCAGGGGAGCCAGGAATCGTGAATCTCGACATTTTACAGCGTTTCAAGCTCGACGATAAGGATCATGATTACACAGCCTCGGAAACCATTCTCTATGCGCTGGGCCTGGGTTACGGCGGCGATCCCACGGATGAAACCCAGCTGGCGTTTGTATATGAGAAAGGCCTCAAGGCCGTGCCGGCGATGTGCAACACGATCGCGCATCCCGGCTTTTGGATAGATCGACCGGAACTGGAGATTGACTGGGTCAAGGTCCTGCATGCAGAGCAGGCCTTCGAAATCCACTCCACCATTCCCGCCGAAGGCCGGATGCGTGGCGACTATTCGATCCTCAGTATCGAGGACAAAGGCGCCGACAAGGGCGCCATCATGAAAATGCAGAAACGCCTGTTCGACAGGGATGGTGATGTTGTTTTCGCGACCGTTACGCAGACATTGTTCCTTCGCGGTGATGGCGGGCAAGGCGGGTTCGGCGATATCGGTCCCGGACTGGCGCCGATCCCGGACGGCGACCCTGACGAGGTGGTGGACATTCCCACACTGCCGCAGATCGCACTGATCTATCGCTTGAGCGGTGATCTCAATCCCATCCATGCCAGCCCGGCGGTCGCGCGCAAGGCGGGGTTCGACCGGCCCATCCTTCACGGGCTATGCACCATGGGGCTGGCGACGCGCGCAATCATCAGCCGCCTGTGCGATGGGGATCCGGCGCGTCTTCGCGCCATGGAAGTGCGTTTCAGCAAGCCGGTTTTCCCCGGCGAAACGATCCGCGTGGAATTTTTTCTCGATGGGAATGGCGTTCGTTTCCGGTGCCGTTCGGTCGAACGCGACCTCATTGTCCTCGACCGGGGAAGCGCGACGATTGAAGCCTGAGGCACAATTAGTATATTGACACTAATTGCGGACGCTGTAGTTGATATGGCCTTGGAAAAGGATGGGAAGAACATGACTCAGTCGGGAATTCTCGCGGGCAAGGTCGTCATCGTGACGGGTGCCGGCAACGGCGTGGGAGCGGAGATCGCCAAGCTAGCTGCGGCAAGCGGCGCAAGCGTGCTCGTGAACGATCTTGGCGGCGCGGCGGACGGCGGCGGCGCGGACTCCATGCCAGCTCAGCGGGTCGCGGACGAGATCACGGCTGCGGGCGGCATTGCTGCGCCCAGCTTTCATTCCATCGCAACCTGGGAATCCGCTGAACAGATCATTCAGGACGCGATCAAGGCTTTCGGCAGGATCGACGCGGTCGTGAACAATGCCGGCATCCTGCGCGACGTCATATTCCACAAGATGGCGAAGGATGATTGGGATTTGGTGCGCGCGGTCAATCTCGACGGCTATTTCTATGTGTCGCGCGCGGCGGCACCCTATTTCAAGGAACAGGGAAGTGGCGCGTTTGTCCATATGACTTCCACGAGCGGCCTTATCGGCAACATGGGTCAGGCAAATTACGCGGCCGCCAAGCTCGGTGTGGCTGGCCTGTCGAAGGCGATCGCGATCGACATGCAGCGATTTAATGTCCGGTCGAACTGTATCGCACCCTTCGCTTTCACGCGCATGGTTGGCACGATCCCGGCCAATGACGAGGCGAACCGCAGGCGGCTGGAAATCGCCAAGCGCATGACGCCCGACAAGATCGCGCCTCTGGCGGTGGGATTGCTGAGCGACGGCGCGGTTGATGTCAGCGGGCAAATCTTCTCCTCGCGTATGAACGAGACGATTCTGTTCAGCCAGCCGCGTCCGATCCGTACCGCGCAGACGTCTGACGGCTGGACGCCGGAGACTATCGTGAGCCATGTGCTGCCTGCGATGAAGCCGAGCTTCTATCCGCTCGACATTTCATCGCATGTCTTCACCTGGGACCCTTTCTGACCCGATGGGTGACGATGCACCCTATCTGGTAGACCGGTCCGGCGGCGTTCTGACGCTGAGCTTCAATCGGCCTGCTCATGGCAACGCCATTCCGCAGGACGCTGTGCCCCTGTTGGCTGGGCTGTTCTCCTCCATATCAAGCGATCCGACCGTTCGGGTTGTGCTGGTGCGGGGGGAGGGCGCGCATTTTTCGGCCGGTGGCGACGTGCGGAGTTTCGCGCGCGCCATCGAGCAGCCGGTGGAGGCCCGCCGTGCCGACTTTGCCTCGCGACTGGATGCCGTGCGAAGCATGGTCGAAGCCTATCTGTCGATCAAGGTTCCGATCGTCGCCGTTTGCCAGGGCGCGGTAGCGGGCGCGGGGCTGATGTTTGCACTGGGCGCGGATTATCTGATTGCTGATGAAACGGTGACCTTCCTATTCTCGCATCAGCGAGTGGGTCTGCCGCCTGATGGTGGCGTCAGTCTGCTGTTGCCTCGCGTGGTTGGTGACAGACGGGCCGCAGAGTTGATCCTCACCGCAGCGCGTGTGGGTGCGGATGAAGCGTTTCGGCTTGGCTTGGCCTCACGCATTGTCGCGTCGGCCGATTTGGCAGCGGAAGGACAAGCGCAGGCCAAGTGGTTCTCACGTGCCCCGGTCGGAGCGGTTCGGCAGGCCAAGGCTCTGCTTGCGACTTCGGGCCAGCAGTCGGTTTCCGCACAGCTCAATGCGGAACGCGACGCTATCGTTGAGGCCGTGGGCACCGCCGATTTCGAGGAGGGCGTTCGCGCCTTCATCGAAAAGCGACCAGCCAGCTTTCCGTCTGCGTCGAGCACATGACTATCACGCAGGCCGACGCGGAAGACCGACAGGCTGCTAAACATGCGAGTGGAGTTTCGATGGCAGACTTTGGCATTAAACGGTTTGGCGGCTATGTGCCGCGTCTGCGGATCGACCGGTCGCTCATCGCGGACGCGCATAGATGGATGGCGCCAAATCTGCGGGGGCAGGCGAAAGGCGCGCGCGCCTTTGCCAGCTGGGACGAGGACGCCGTCACCATGGCGGTCGAAGCGGGCCGGGACTGTTTCAACGGGCGGCCCTCCGACGCGATCGAGGCGGTGTATCTGGCATCGACAAGCCTGCCTTATGCCGACCTTCAGCATGCGGCGCTTGTGGCGAGCGCGCTCGACCTGCCTACCGCCATCGCCAGCAATGATGCAGGCTATTCGCAGCGCGCCGGTACGTCCGGGCTGCTGCAAGCTTTGAAAGTGGGCGAAGAGGCGTTGTTCATTGCCAGCGACGCACCGGTTGCAAAGCCAGCCAGCACCCAGGAGCTAAGCTATGGCGCGGGGGCCGCCGCGTTCCTGCTGGGGACGGGAGACGATGTGGTCGCAAGGTTGCTGGGCGCGGCTAGCGTGACAGCCCCGTTTGTCGATCACTTCCGCGCGGCGCGCGAACGCTATGACTATTTCTGGGAAGAACGCTGGGTTCGTGACGAAGGCTATGCCAAGCTTGCCCCGCAGGCCATCGCTCAGGCGCTGTCGAAAGCCGGCATCGCCGAGAATGACCTGACGCATTTCGTCATGCCGTCGCTCCAGCGCGGTGCCGCCGACGCGGTGGCCAAGAAGATCGGTTTCGCGGGGAAGCCGGCTGACGGCTTGGCAGAATGCGTTGGATATGCGGGCACTGCCCACGCCCTGCTCATGCTGGCTCATGTGCTGGAAACGGCAACTGCGGGCGACAGGATTCTGCTCGTGGGGTTCGGTCAAGGCGCCGATGCGCTCGTGTTCGAGGTCACCGCCGCCATTGGCAACGCGCAGCCGCGCAACGGTGTGAGTGGCGCGATCGCCAATGGCATCGCGACGGACAGCTATTTGCGCATGCTCTCCTTCTATGACGGTATCGACCTGGAATGGGGTATGCGGTCGGAAAAGGTGGCGAAGACGGCGCTGACGGAGCAATATCGCTCGGGTAGTCAAATCGACGCGCTCATCGCGGGCAAATGCGGCACATGCGCCACGATCCAGTTTCCCCGGCTAGAATATTGCGTCAACCCGGACTGCAACGCGCCTGCGAGCCAGTTTGAAGACTATTCGCTCGTCGACGAGCCGTCGCAGGTGTTCACCTACACTGCCGACTGGCTGTCCTTTCATCCTGCTCCGCCGCTCTATGTCGGTTTCGTGCAATTCGACAATGGCGCGCGGATATTGATGGAGGTGGTCGATGTCGGGCCTGACGGGCTGGAAGTCGGCACGCCACTCAAGCTGACCTATCGGATCAAGGAGCGCGACCGCGCTCGCGGCTTCAACCGCTATTTCTGGAAAGCTGCGCCCGCTGGCGTGGTGGGAGCATAATCATGGCGACAGGCATCAAGGACAAGGTAGCGATCCTGGGCATGGGTTGTGCGCAGTTCGGCGAACGTTGGGATACAGATTCCTCGGCCCTCATGCGCGAAGCCTTTGACGAGGCGCTGGCCGATGCCGGGATCGAGCGTTCGCAGATAGAGGCTGGCTGGTATGGCAGCGCCTTGGACAATGTGAATGTCGGCAACTCGCCTATTCCGGCTTCAACGGCGCTCCGGCTCGACGGCATTCCTTTTACGCGTGTCGAGAATATGTGCGCGACCGGGACGGAGGCTTTGCGCGGGGCGGCTTACGCAGTCGCGTCGGGCGCGGTCGACATTGCCGTCGCCATTGGAGCGGAAAAGCTCAAGGACACGGGTTATGGTGGACTGCCCATCCCATTCAAGGGTACTTTCAATGACATGTGGATGCCCATGGGTTCGTCGCCGGCCGGATTTGCTCAACTCGCGGCGGGCTATCGCGCCAAACATGGCATGTCGAAGGAGGATTTGAAGCGGGGCATGGCGCATGTCTCGTGGAAGAGCCACCAGAATGGGGTGAGCAGTCCCAAGGCGCATTTACGTAAGGCCGTGCCGATGGAGACGATCATCAATGCGCCGATGATTTCGGAACCACTCGGCCTGTTCGATTGCTGCGGCGTGTCTGATGGCGCAGCCTGCGCAATTGTCACGACGCCGGAAATCGCGCGTGCTCTCGGCAAGAAGGAGCTGGTGACGGTCAAGGCGATCCAGCTGGCGATCAGTTCCGGCATCGAATCGCAGATGAACACATGGGACGGCAGCCATGTGCGCAATACGCGCAGTGCCGCGACCCGCGCCTACAAGGAAGCGGGGATCACCGATCCGCGCACCCAGTTAAATTTGATAGAGGTGCATGACTGTTTTTCGATCACTGAGCTGGTGACGATGGAGGACCTGTTCATTTCTAAAGAAGGCAAGGCGGTCAACGACATCCTCGATGGCTTTTACGATGCCGATGGGCAGGTGCCATGCCAGATCGATGGCGGGCTCAAATGCTTTGGCCATCCGATCGGTGCGACCGGCCTTCGGATGGCCTATGAGGTCTATAGCCAGCTTCTTGGCCGGACCGGCGAAAGGCAAATTTCCTCGCCTTCCATGGGCCTGACGCATAATCTGGGCGGTGTTCCCTATCAGGGCATTGCCTGTATTTCTATCCTGGGTCTTGCCTGATGAAGCGCACGTTATTTTCGTCCGACCATGAGATGTTCCGCGATACTGTACGCAGCTTCGTGGAGACAGAAATGGTGCCTTTCCACGATGCGTGGGAAAAGCAGCAGCGCGTCCCCCGCGACGTATGGCTCAAGGCGGGCGAGGCGGGTCTGCTGTGCTGCGACATCCCCGAAAATTACGGCGGGATCGGCGCCGACTGGCTTTATAATGTCGTCGTGATCGAAGAGCTTGCAAAGGCCGGCATGTCCGGTCCGGGCTTCATGGTCCATTCCGAAATGGTCGCGCCTTATATTCTTGCCTGGGGATCAGAAGAACTCAAGCAGACCTGGCTGCCGAAGATGGTGACGGGCGAGGCGATTGGCGCTGTGGCGATGACCGAACCCAACGCCGGAAGCGACCTCAAGGCCATCCGCACCCGCGCCGTCCGCGACGGTGACGACTATCTGATCAACGGTCAGAAAACCTATATCTCTAACGGCCAGAATTGCGATTTTGCACTGGTGGCGTGCAAGACCGATCCTGAAGCGGGCGCAAAGGGCGTCAGCATCGTCCTGTCGCCGGCCGACAATGAAGGTTTTGAACGCGGGCGCAATCTGGAAAAGATCGGCCTGAAGGCGCAGGACACGTCCGAGCTGTTCTTTGGCGATATGCGCGTGCCTGTCGCCAACCGTCTGGGCGACGAGGGGCGCGGCTTTGCGATGCTGATGACCAAATTGTCGCAGGAGCGGCTTACCCAAGCCATCCGCAGCATTTGTGTCTGCGAGGCAGCGATCCAGTGGACGGTGGACTACACCGCCGAGCGCAAGGCGTTTGGGCACACGATCGCCGATTTCCAGAATACGCAATTCGTGCTTGCGCAATTGTCTGCGGAAACCACAGCCTTACGGGTGTTCACCGACTGGTGTATCGAAAGCCATCTCAAGGGCGAACTAAGCCCGGTCGATGCTGCCAAAGCCAAATTGCTCGTTACCGATCTCCACAACAAGGTGGTCAATGAATGCCTGCAATTTTTCGGCGGCTATGGATACATGACCGAATATCCCATCGCGCGCGCATTTATCGACGCGCGGATTGCGCGCATCGCTGGCGGTGCTGCTGAAGTGATGAAGCAGATCATCGGCCGCGATCTGTTTGCGAACAAAAGATAATCCAGGAGGACAGGATGTCAAACCTACCAGTGTTGGACGCGGGCACGCTCCTCGAAATCTACAAGAAGGCTGCACTCATTCGCTATAATGACATGCGCGTCATCAAGGCGATGAAGGCTGGCCTGCTGATGACGCCTTATTATTCTCCTGCTGGTCAGGAAATCATTCCTTCGGCGCTCTCGGTCAATCTCAACGACGGCGATACGATCTGCACCATTTATCGCGGCACACATGACATGCTGGCGAAAGGCTTTCCGCTTGGTCCGCTATGGGCTGAACTGGCCGGTCGCATCACCGGTAGTTGCAAGGGCAAGGGCGGGACGATGCACCTGACCCACCCGGAGAGTGGCTGCATGGTGACGACAGGTGTCGTGGGATCATCGATGCCGATCGCCACAGGCCTTGGCTGGTCCGCCAAACTTGAGGGCAAGGGGCATGTAGCCGTCGCCAATTTTGGCGATGGCGCCGCCAATATCGGCGCGTTTCATGAATCGCTGAACCTGGCGTCCTTGTGGAAGCTGCCGGTGATCTTCATCTGCCAGAATAATCGCTATGCAGAACATACCAGCTTCGCCAATTCGACGGCTGTCGATCAATTGTCGAAGCGGGCCGCTGGCTATGGCATGGCGGGCGTGACGGTCAACGGCAACGACGTAGACGAGATGTATGGCGCAGCAAAGATCGCAGTCGATCGTGCGCGGGCAGGCGAGGGGCCTACGCTGATCGAGGCGCTGACCTTCCGCTTCAACGGCCATCTGATCGGCGATGCTGCGGGCTATATTCCCAAGGATGAAATGGCGTCGGCAAAGCAGAATGACCCGTTCGTCACCTTGCGCAAGCGGGTTCTGGTCGACGACGCGGCGAGCGAGGAAGCGCTCGACGCGATCGATGCGGACATCAAGGCCCGCATCGAAGAGGCGGTAAAAGCGGCATTCGATGCCGAATGGCCCGACGTTTCTGAATTGAAGCGCGACGTCTTCGCCCATGAGCTGGCCTGAAGGATCAGATGATGACGACAGATACCATGAACAATATTTCGGCCGTCAATCTGGCGCTTTACGATGCGCTGGCTGCTGATTCCACGCTCCTTGTCCTGGGCGAGGATGTTGCCGATCGGGAAGAGGGGGGCGTGGCCGGCGCGACCAAAGGCCTTTCGACGGCGTTCGGCGACGATCGGGTCAAGTCGACCCCGATTTCGGAACAGGCGATCATCGGTACGGCGATCGGGGCTTCGCTGCGGGGGCATCGGGTCGTCGCCGAGATCATGCTGATGAACTTCACGACCATCGCGATGGACATGATCATCAATCATGCCGCCAAGTTGCGCTTCATGTCGGGTGGGCAGACTCATGTCCCCATCGTCATCCGCACGATGACGGGTGCGGGCATGTCGAACGGCGGCCAGCACAGCGATTATCTGGAGGCCTGGTTCGCCCATACGCCCGGCATCAAGGTGGTGGCGCCATCCAATCCCACCGACGCCTACGGCTTGCTGCGCAGTGCGATCGAGGATGACGACCCGGTCATCTTCATCGAGAATCTGCCTACCTATTGGAACAGCAGCCCTTTCACCAAGGAAGTCATCCCGCTCGGCCAGGCCAAGGTCGTGCAGGAGGGAAGCGATCTGACGATCGTCACCTATGCGACGATGGTTGCACCCGCGATGGCCGCCGCCGCGGCGCTTGCCGACAGCGGCGTCTCCGTCGAGGTCGTCGATTTGCGGACTATCGCGCCATGGGACAAGGAAACGGTTTACGCTTCGGTGCAAAAGACCGGACGCGCTCTGATCGTCCATGAGGCCGTGAAGGAGTTTGGCGTCGGTGCCGAGATCGCTGCCGATCTGAGCGATCATTTCTTCGGCGCGTTGAAAGCGCCGGTCAGGCGTCTGGGCGGCGCATTTGCGCCGGTGCCCTACTCAAAGCCGCTCGAAACCGCCTTTGTTCCTTCTACAGCGGGCATCGAAGCAGCGGTTCGCGCACTCTTGACTGAAAGGGATATTTAGATGGCCACCGAAATTCTGCTTCCCAAACTGGGCTTTTCGATGAGCGAAGGCCAATTGTCTGAATGGCTGGTGCCCGATGGGGGGCAGGCCGTTGAGGGCGAGCCTCTCTTCTCGTTGGAGAGTGACAAATCGACCAACGAGGTCGAAGCACCAGCGTCAGGGACTTTGCGCATCATCATGCAGCCCGGCGAAACCTATGATGTGGGCACGGTCTTGGGCGTGATCGAGTAATCATGAGCCTTGAGAGCTTGATAGCATCGCTCCCGGCCTGGCCGGTCGCCGATTTCTCCGAATTCGGGGAAGTGGAGGTGAGGAAGCTCACCCCCATCCAGAAACTGACGGGGAAGTTTCTGGGCCGCAACTGGTTGGCCATACCGCATGTCACGCATCATGATGAAGTCGATGTGACCGAGGCCGAAACCAGGCGCACGGACTGGAACCGTGCAAATCCGGGCGCGAAGATCAGCCCGGTTGCCTTGCTGGTCCGGGCGCTTGGCCAGGTTTTGGCTGACTTCCCGCAGTTCAACGCGTCGCTCAGCGATGACGGTTTGTCGATCATCCTCAAGAAATATGTGAACATCGGTGTGGCGGTCGATACGCCCGCCGGTTTGTTCGTGCCGGTCTTGAGGGACGTTGACACGATGACCCTAGCCGATATCGCCATCGCCATATCGGCGATCGCGGAAAAGGCGCGGACCAAAGGCCTGTCGATGGCGGAGATGGCGGGCAGTTCGATGTCGCTGACGTCGCTCGGACATATCGGAGGTACGGCGTTCACGCCTATCATCAATGCTCCCGACGTCGCGATCCTGGGAGCGACCGCTATTCAGCTTCGGCCAGCCCCTGGCGATGACGGTAATGTTGTTTGGCGAAAAATGCTGCCGCTTTCTCTGAGTTATGATCATCGCGTTATCAACGGCGCGGATGCTGCGCGGTTTGTCCGGGCGATCGGCGGCATATTCGCCGATGGAACGCTGTTCGGGTGACGGATGAGGCGCGGGTACACAAAGTCTGATAAAAAGGCTGATTAAAAATGACGTTCGCAAGAACAGAAACGCAGCAGATGTTCGGCGACATGCTGGGCAGGCTTCTCGATGTCGAAAATGATTTCGAGGAGCGGCGACGGCGGCTTTCGGCAGAAGAGCCGGATCGGCTGGCGCTCTGGCCGCACCTTGCCGAGCAGGGCATTCTTGGCGCGACCGTTGTGGAAGAGGCGGGCGGCTTTGGCGGCAGTATGCGCGACATCGCGGTGGTCATGGAAGAAGTCGGACGGAAACTTGTCGTTGAACCGGTGCTGGCCAGCGCGCTGTGTGGCGCGATACTGCATTGTGCGGGCGAGGATCTGTCCGGGCTGATAGCGGGCGAAGCGATCACGGCGTTCGCGCATGAGGAAGGTTATGATCCCTTCGCGCTTCCGGGCAGCAAGGCCGTGGCTGTCGCCGATGGCTTTTGCCTGACCGGACGCAAGTTGGCCGTCCGTCATGCCGATCTGGCCCACCAGTTTGTTGTCACTGCGACGCTGGACGGCGAAGCGGGAGCTTTCCTCGTCGATGCCAAGGCGGAGGGGCTGGTTATCGACAGCTTCCGCATGATCGACGGCGCGTCAGCGGCTACCATCGAACTGACGAACGTCGCGGCACGTCGCATATGCGGCCCCGACGGGATCGTCGAAGCGATCGAGCGGGGCGTGATCGCGTTGGCGGCCGAAGCGACGGGGATCATGGTCGCCCTAAACGCGGCGACCTACGCCTATCTCGGCACGCGCAAGCAATTCGGGGTTCCCCTCGCCACCTTCCAGGCGTTGCAGCATCGTGCGGCGGACATGCATGCGACCGCCGAGGAGGCACGGGTCCTAACCGAACTGGCGATCAACGCGTTCGATGCCAGCCGATCGGACAGGTCCGCCCTGGCGTCCGCCGCAAAGGCCCTGGTCGACGAGGCTGGGCGCAAGATCGGCCATGAGGCGGTGCAGATGCATGGCGGCATGGGTGTCAGCGATGAACTGGACGTCAGCCATTATATGCGCCGCCTGGCCGCCATCCGGGCTGAACTGGGAAGCGCGGACCTGCACCGTGCGCGCTACGCTGGTCTGGGCGTCAGTGTCGTCCAGGAAACTGCTTTCCGCGCCGAAGTCCGTGATTTCGTTCGCACCCACCTTCCTGCGGATATCGCCAGCAAGGGCGCGCTAGGTCTTGAAATCCACAAGGAGGATTATGTCCGCTGGCAGAAGATCCTGCACGACAAAGGCTGGTTCGCAGCCGGCTGGCCGGTCGAACATGGCGGGGCTGGCTGGACGATCGACCAGCAGCTGATTTTTCTTCAGGAGTCTTCGCTCAACAACGCGCCGATGATCATTCCCTACGGGGTCAACATGATCGGTCCTGTGTTGCAGGAATTCGGCACGCAGGAGCAGTGTGAAAAATATCTGCCCGGCATATTGTCGAGCGATACCTGGTGGTGCCAGGGCTATTCGGAGCCCAACTCCGGGTCCGACCTTGCGTCCCTGAAAACCAGCGCGGTGCGCGATGGGGACCATTATGTCGTCAATGGCACGAAGATGTGGACGACCGAGGCGCACTGGGCCGACATGATGCACTGCCTTGTCCGTACGGATCGCGACGTGAAGGCCCAGCGCGGGATTTCCATGCTACTGATCGATATGAACAGTCCGGGCATCGAGGTGAGGCCCATCGTGACCATCGACGGTCAGCATCATACGAACCAGCTTTTCCTCGATAACGTCCGGGTTCCGGTCGACAATCTCGTGGGCGAGGAAGGCCAGGGATGGACCATTGCCAAGTTCCTGCTGTCGCACGAGCGCGTCGCGATTGCCGATACTGGACCCAAACTGCGCCTGCTGAAGAATATCAAGGCGATGCTGTCCGATGTGACGCCATCGCCATCGCGGGACCGTCTGGCCGAAAAGCTGGCCGGCGCGGAGATTGCGCTACTCACGCTATGCGCCATGGAGCAGGACTATATTTTCCAATGGGCGCAGGGCGCGTCGCGCGACGGACCCGAAGCGTCGGTTCTCAAGATCCGCAGTACCGAGATCCTCCAGCAATTGTCCGAACTGGCGCTGGAAATCGAAGGGCCGCTGGGCGGCGCCCATGATCCCCACGATCTGCATATGGCACCCCTTGGACAATTTAGTGCGGCCCAGCGCGCCAGTTTCATGGGCCATCAGTATCTCTATGGTCGATGCTGGTCCATTTTCGGCGGGACGAACGAGATTCAGCGCACTCTCATCGCAAAGACGCTTTTCGCCAGCTGACTGCGCTGATCTTAAGGATAGTGGAATGCCAAGCGTGTATGATGAACTGCCCGAACAGGATGTGCGCGCGCTGGCCAACGGGCCGCTCGCCACGTTGCTGGCGCGATCCGAACATCTGACGATCGCCGGTTTCGGTCCGGTCGTGACTTATTCGCGCAAGGTCTTCATTCCGCTGACCAAGCTGTGCCGTGACGTCTGCCACTATTGCACCTTCGCATCGACACCAAGTGAGGTCGGCAGTGCCTATATGTCGCGGGACGCCGTGCTCGCGATTGCCAGGGCCGGGGTAGCTGCGGGCTGTCGCGAGGCCCTGTTCACGCTCGGCGACCGGCCGGAGGCGCGTTATGGAGCCGCGCGTGAAGCGCTGGGGCTGCTTGGCCATGCCAGCACCCTGTCCTATGTCGAGGAGATGGCGCGCGCTGTTCTCGACGAAACCGGGCTGCTGCCGCATATCAATGCCGGCCTGATGGACGAGGCCGATTACGCGGCGCTGCGCGGGGTTTCAGCCTCTATGGGCCTTATGCTGGAAACGGTGTCGGAACGGCTGTCGGCGAAGGGCGGTCCGCATTATGGTTCGCCCGACAAATGGCCCGCGCGCCGGCTGGAATCGATAGAGGCGGCTGGACGGGCCGGCATTCCGTTCACCACGGGTCTGCTCATCGGGATCGGCGAAACGCGCGATGAGCGGATCGATGCGCTAGTCGCCATCCGGGACCTGCACCGGCGCCATGGTCATATCCAGGAGGTCATCATTCAGAATTTCCGGGCCAAGCCCGGTACGAAGATGGTCGATCATCCCGAGCCGACGCTGGACGAGCATCTGTGGACCGTCGCTGTCGCCCGCTTGATCCTGGGTCCCGACATGGTCATTCAGGCCCCGCCCAATCTTCATGCACCCGAAGAGTTGGCCGCATTGTTGAAGGCCGGTGTGAATGATTGGGGCGGGGTGTCCCCAGTGACGCCGGACCATGTAAACCCCGAAGCACCCTGGCCGCATCTGGCGCTGCTGGAAAAGGCAACCCTGGATGCCGGGCGCGTTTTACGGGAGCGACTGGCGATCGGCCCCGCCTATGCGCAGGATGCCGACCGCTGGGCAGAGCCTGCCATTGCCAAAATCATACGTCGCTCGATCGATGGACGGGGTTTTCCCGTAACCGACGGGTGGCACGCGGGCACGGGCGATAGCGCGCCTGCGCTGGTGGGTGGCACCCGCACGGTTGATACGGGGGTGATCGAAACGCTGATTGGCCGCGCTCGCGCTGGTGAACGGTTGAGTGAAGATGATATCGTCAGGCTGTTCCGGGCGGACGGTTCTGATCTGCTGCTGCTTGCCAAAGCGGCCGACGCCGTGCGCCAGGACATGTCGGGGGACGCGGTGACCTATGTCGTCAACCGTAACATCAATTATACCAATATCTGCCTTTACAAATGCGGCTTCTGCGCCTTTTCCAAGGGCAGTACGAAGGCGATGCGCGGCCCCGCCTACCGGCTTGATCTTGCGGAGGTGGGGCGCCGCGCGGCAGAAGCAGGGGACAGAGGCGCTACGGAGGTTTGCCTGCAGGGCGGGATTCATCCCGACTATGATGGGCATACCTATCTTTCGGTTCTTCACGCCGTGCGCGAGGCTGCGCCAAATATCCATATCCATGCCTTTTCGCCACTGGAGGTCATGCACGGCGCCACGACCCTTGGAATGGGCCTTGAAGCCTATCTCATCCGTCTGCGTGACGCGGGTCTGTCTACACTGCCCGGTACGGCCGCAGAGATACTGGACGATGATATCCGCGCGATCATCTGCCCGGACAAGTTGAACAGCGCCCAATGGCTCGACGTCATGCGCACGGCGCACCGGGTCGGGCTTCGGTCGACTGCCACCATGATGTTCGGGCATGTCGAAGGATATGAGCATTGGGCGCGACATCTGCTGAAGATCCGTGATCTTCAGGTCGAAACTGGCGGCTTCACAGAATTCGTCCCGCTGCCTTTTGTCCATATGGAAGCGCCAATCTGGCGTAAGGGCCTCTCGCGCTCGGGGCCCAGTTTTCGCGAAACCATCTTGATGTACGCCGTCTCCCGGCTCGTCCTGCACCCTGTAATATCCAACATCCAGGTAAGCTGGGTGAAGTTGGGGCCGACCGGGGTTGCGGCCGCATTGCGCGCAGGCGTCAATGATCTGGGTGGTACGCTGATGGATGAATTGATCACGCGTGCAGCCGGTGGCCTGAACGGACAATTGTGCGATCCCGATCAGATGCATGCGCTCGCGCGGGAATCGGGCCGACATGCGATGCAGCGGACGACATTATATGAGCGAGTTGCACACCAGGCGTTAGAAGCTGCAGAATAGCTTTGGTTTAAAAGGATGATTGATATGGCAGGAACGATCGCCGTCATCGGCGGAACCGGTAAATTGGGTGCTGCGATTGCGCGCCGGCTGGCGAAGGCTGGCCGCACCGTCCTGATCGGCTCTCGCTCGCTGGAAAGCGCGCAGAACGCGGCTGCTGAGCTGGGCTTTGGGCTGGTCGGCAGGACGAACGTGGACGCGGCGCAGGAAGCTGACCTCATTATCGTTGCCGTGCCTTTCGCAGCGCAGACAGGGACGCTCGCCGACATCGCGGCCCATTGTGCCGGCAAGATTGTCGTGGATACCACTGTGCCACTGGTGCCGCCCAAAGTAATGCGCGTGCAACTGCCTCCTGAAGGCAGCGCAGCGCAGCGCGCGCAGGCACAATTGGGAGAAGGCGTGAACGTCGTATCCGCATTTCATAACGTCGCGGCCCACAAACTTGCAACCGACGATGCGATCAATTGCGACGTGCTGGTGTTTGGCGATGACAAGGCCTCGCGTGAGCAGGTGGTCGAACTAGCGGACCTCATGGGCTTGCGGGCCTTCCATGCCGGCGCGCTTGGCAATTCCGCGGCTGCTGAAGCGCTGACGTCCGTATTGATCTTCATCAATAAAACTTACGGCCCTGGCGAAGCAGGTATTCGCTTGACCGGCGTTTTGGAATAAGCCGGGTCGATACGCTTCCGATGAACCGAACTGGCATTACGAATGATAGAAATCTGCCCACTAAAGGGGATCGGCGAGATTGCGCCCCAAGCCGCTCTCGATGAGATACTGGCAGACAGTATAGAAGCGCACGGCTTAGCGCCTTTTCGCGAAGGCGACATTTTGGTCGTCACGCAGAAGATCGTTTCGAAGGCTGAAGATCGGTTCGTTGATCTGACCCATGTCACCCCTGGGCCAGAGGCGCTGCGCCTCGCTGAAATCACGCGCAAGGATGCGCGGCTTGTCGAACTCGTCCTGGCGGAATCGCGCGCAGTGCTGCGTGCGGTTCCCCATGTGCTGATCACCCAGCACAGAAGCGGCCATGTCATGGCTAACGCCGGCATCGATCGCTCCAACATTGGCGGTCGGCAGGGTGACTATGCGCTGCTGCTGCCCGAAGATGCGGACGGATCGGCCGAGGGCATCAGGCTTGGGCTGAAACAACACTTCGGTCATGCGCCTGCTGTCGTCATCTCGGACAGCTTTGGGCGGCCCTGGCGCATGGGCGTCGTCTGCGTCGCCTTGGGTGCAAGCGGCTTGCCGGCGCTCCAGGACAAGAGGGGCGAGATCGACCGGGACGGACGGGTTCTGGAAGTGACGCAGATCGCGCTTGCCGATATGGTGGCAACGGCGGCCGGACTGGCGATGGGCGAAGGGTCAGAAGGCGTTCCTGCGGCCCTTGTCCGCGGCCTGCACTGGACCGAACAACCCAGGCCCGCATCCGCGATCGTCCGCCCGATGACGGAGGACCTGTTCCGATGACGGACAAGATCGTCGTGCTGACCGGCGGCGTCGGCGGTGCCAAGCTGGTTCTGGGTCTGTGTCAGGTCATACCAGCCGGCCAGATTACAGCAATCGTCAACACAGGGGACGATTTCGACCATCTGGGCCTGAATATATCGCCTGATATCGACACGCTTCTCTATACCTTGGCGTCGAAGGCAGACCAGGAAAAAGGCTGGGGCCGGGAGGACGAAAGCTGGAACTTCATGGCGGCGTTGCGGTCACTGGGGGGTGAGGACTGGTTCCAGCTTGGCGATGGCGATCTTGCGCTTCACATCCTGCGGACAGGCCAATTGCGAGCGGGGCAGTCTTTGAGCGCGGTGACCGCCGGGTTCGCCGCGGCCTGGGGCGTCGACGTGTCCGTCCTGCCGATGAGCGATGATCCCGTCTCCACCATCGTGACGACCGATGAGGGCGATCTGGCGTTTCAGCGCTATTTTGTCGAACGTCGCTGTATACCGCAAGTCAGCGCCATCCGCTTCGAAGGCGTGCAGACGGCCAAGGCAGCGCCGGGTCTGCTGGAGGCAATCATCGATCCTGCAACCAGTGCCATCGTGATCGCGCCATCCAATCCTTATCTCAGCATCGATCCGATCCTGTCTGTTCCAGGGATAAGGGACGCCCTCGAAAACAGCGTGGCGCCGGTAGTTGCGGTTTCGCCGATCATCGGCGGGAAAGCTGTCAAAGGACCGACCGTAAAGCTGATGGCCGAACTTGGCCTTCCGGTCTCGTTGGTTACGATCGCAGAACATTATGAAGGGTTGATCGACGGTCTGTTGATCAATTCGGGCGATGACCTTGGCGTTGCCGGGATCGTGTCGGCGTCTGCTGATATAATGATGAACAGCCTGGATGATCGGGCGCGGGTCGCGCAAGCGACGTTGGCTTTGGCGCAAGCTCTGCGGTGACAGGCTGGACCGCGGTCATTCCGTTCAAAGGGAGCGCTGCGCGAAAGACTCGCCTCGCAGGGCTCTTCTCTCCCAAGCAGCGCGATCGGCTGAGCTATGCCATGCTTGAGCATACGATCGCGGTTCTGGCAAGCTGCTATGCTGTGCGGGAGATCGCGGTGTTGTCAGACATGCGTCCTTCTGGATGGGACGGTCGCCTCATCAACGACAGGGGGCAGGGCCTCAATACGGAACTGGGCTCCCTTACGAGGAGTCCGTCGATAAGGCGCTTGCTAATCATCCATGCCGACCTTCCTTTACTTAAGCCGCAGGACATTGCCGACCTGCTCGACGTTGCGGGCCAAACGTCGATGGCTATCGCCCCGGATCATATCGGCACCGGCACGAACGCAATCGCTCTGAACGATCCGACGGGATTTGCCTTTGGGTTTGGTCCCGACAGTTTCGTGTGGCACGTCGAAGCCGGACGAGGAAGGGCCGGTATCGTCAGGCGCACTGGCCTGGCGCTCGATATGGACACGCCCGATGACTATCATCAGGCCTGTCGCCACAACCCCCATATCAGTGGCTGGACGACGGATTGAAAGAGGACCATGCGCCTTGCATGGCGCCTTGCTCAACGGTGCTGGCCTGATCACGCATGTGCTAAGGTTCCTGCCTGAAAAATCCCGCTTGCCGGCTGCCGACGCCATTCGGACACTGACTGTCCGGTCCAGCGCTTGAAGGAACGGCGAAAACTGCTGTCGTCATCGAAGCCGAGCAGATTGGCGATCATCTTGCCGCGCTTCCCCTGACGCAGCAGCAGCAATGCTTTCATGTGGCGATATTCATCCAGTATTTCGTGAAACCCGCTCCCTTCCGTAGCCAGATGACGTTGGAGGGACCGGGCGCTCATACCCAGCAGTTCGCTCGCCCGCGCAAGGTCCAACGGCCCTTCTGAACGCAGCAGCGTCCCAAGGCGGCTGGCCAGCGATCCGCTCGCGCCGTCCCAGGCTTGGCGGCACAGTTCATCGCAAATCTTCAGAAGATTGGCGTCCGCCGTTGGATTTTGCCGTTCAAGATCCCGGCGGTCGCCTTCCACGAAAGGCACGGCGCAGTTGAACAACAGTTCGTCGGCTTCCAGTTGCGCATAGGCTTCCATCCGGTCGGGCTTGGGACTGGTAAAGCCGATCCGTCGCAGCCGGAGCCTATGCCCGCTAAGGTTGAACACCGATTGCGTAAAGCCGGCCAAGGTTGATGTGACGCAGAAATTTTCCGCTTCTGGCATCAGCGGATAACGAGGGGCAAAGGTCATCCGCCACGCGTCTTGCGATGTTTCCAGCGCGGCGCTCAACGGATAGCCTATCTGGCCGCAAAACTCGGCCCAGTCCGACAGAAGATCCCCGATCGTGGCACAATTGCTTAGGCGATATCCTAGAAGTCCCAGATATTGCAGCTTGATCTGCTGCCCGCAGGAAATGGCGAAATCGTCCGGAGCAATCGCGGCAACGATGCCATATATGCCCGACATCATGTTGTGCGACACAGGACGCTGCGCCAATATTGCCTCAAAACTGAGGCCAAAATCCTTAAGGCAGGCGTCAGGATCAAAACCCAGTTCGGCAAGACTGAGGAGATCGCCTCGCAACTTGGTGGGCGCGACCATCATCGCTGTTTCCTCTCCTGCACTGGCGCGCACCCTTTGGCACTTGGCGCACTGTTTTTGGCGTCTCGAGCCGCACTTGTAAAGTTGCTGCGCGCCGCACCCAAGTGGCATTGTAAGGATCATAAAGGCCAAAGTCTATCGGCTGTCGACAACACTAGGGGAGAGATACGTTGAAGCAAATCTGGGGGGTGAGCCTGATCGCGCTGGGTATAGTGCCGGCGATGGCGCAGGAAGGATCGGCGGTGGCGCCGCAACAATCATCGTCCGTCGATGACATCGTCGTCACCGCTACCAAGGCCGGCCAAAGGCTCGATCGCGCCCCCGTCGCTGCCATTTCGGTCGATGCCGCCGACCTCGCGCGACTGAACGTTCAGAGCGTGCGCGATGCCCAAGTTCTTCTGCCGTCGGTAGTGTACAATGACAGCGGCGGTTCAGCGCAGGTCTATATTCGCGGCATCGGTTCCAACTCGGCCTATGCGGGCCTTGAATCGAGCATCGGCACCTATGTTGACGGCGTGTATCTTCAGCGACAGGTGGGCGCATCCGTCGATGTCGTGGATCTCAAGAGTATCGAAGTCCTGAACGGACCGCAGGGGTCGCTTTACGGCCGTAATGCGACCGGCGGAGTCGTGTTGGTCAACACCAATGATCCGGCTCAGCGCTTCGAGGGCAAGGTTGCAGCCGAAGCTGGCAATTTCGGCCGACTTGGTGGCGAGGCCATACTAAACATGCCGCTTAGCGATGATCTGGCGTTTCGGGTGGCCGGAAAATATACGCAGCTATCGGGCTATACCCGCAACGTCGCCAACGGCGAACGGTTGAGCGGGTTCAAATCGGGCACGGTGCGGGCGAAATTCAAATGGACGCCCGGCAGCCGCCTGACCGCAATCGCGTCGGTCGAATATCATAACGAAATCAACGACCCGCTGGCACGTCGCACCCTGGTGAACGCGCCGCTGTGCCTGTCGTGCGCCATCTATGGTACGACTCCGCCGACAGATTTCTACAAGGTGGATCAGACGAAAACGCGCAAGACGGACATCAACTATATCGCCGGCACCCTGAGCCTCAAATATGAAGGTGATGGTTTCGATGTCATCAGCGTGACGGGGATCAGGCACTTCAACTACGCGATCTTCGTGGATCAGGACTTCGCACGGGCCGACCTCTATAATAGCCGGGCTGAGGAATATGGCACCACCCTGACGCAGGATGCCTATGTGCGAACACATTTCGACAGCCCGTTCAACTTCATCGCGGGCCTTAGCGGAGAGCTTGACAAGGACAGCCTGCTGATCCGGGTATTTGGCGATGCCTTTGGACCGTTGCAGGATGCAGGCGGCACGAGTCGCGTGAAACTGGTGTCCATCTCTCCTTATGCCGAAGCCTATATCAAACTGTCGGAATCGCTCAAGCTGACGGTGGGCGGCCGCTACAATATCGACACCAAGAAATTGCGGGCCATCAACAATCCTGGCAGCGTGATCGCTTTTGGCGCGGTGCCACGGGTAGATCAGCAGATTACGTTTCGCAATTTCACGCCCCGCATCGTCATCTCGCGCGAAACTGCCACGAGTACGGTCTATGCGAGCTATGGCAAGGGCGCCAAGAGTGGCGGCTATAACAGTCCCGCCTTCACGCCGCTCGATGCGTTGCGCCCGGAATCGCTCACCAGCTATGAACTTGGCCTCAAGGCCAATGGTCTCCAGGGGCGGCTCAATATGTCGGTCGCGGGCTTCTATTATGACTATAAGGATATTCAGGTCAGCTATGTGAATGCCTCGACCGGCGGGATCGGGGCGCAGAATGCCGCCAGCGCACGCATCTACGGGCTAGAACTCAATACATCCTTGCGGTTGACTCAGAGACTGTCCGTGCATGCCGGCGGACTGATCGAACGGGCGCGCTTCCGCAATTATACCGGGGCCGTCATCTATTGCCCCGCATCTGCGCCATCGCCCACCTATTCCGGTTGCCCCGCGCCCAGCGGTCGTCCGGGGCTGGTCAGCGGGGTGGCCGATCTGTCCGGCACCCGCATACCGCGCG
The DNA here is from genome assembly GCF_035818615.1 of Sphingobium sp. CR2-8. NCBI lineage: Bacteria > Pseudomonadati > Pseudomonadota > Alphaproteobacteria > Sphingomonadales > Sphingobiaceae > Sphingobium > Sphingobium wonjuense. The sequence continues at coordinate 231,445 of NZ_JAYKZY010000001.1, forward strand.
CGCCAGAGTTGTCCTTCTCGATGGGGGCGAACTATCAATTCCCGATCACCGATGAATGGGCGGGCAATTTTACCGTCAACGACCGCTATACAAGTGCTTATGATCTGCTGCCGGGCGCAGGTGGTCCGCTGGGCCTCAGCCACCAGAAGGCCTATCATTTCGTCACTCTGGGCTTGGCATTCGAAAATGAGCAGGCGGGGCTGGAGGCGCGCCTCTTCGTCAACAATCTGACGCGCGCGCGCTATTATCTCGACCTGCCGACATCCGCCTTTGGCGTCGCAGGATCAGCGGGATCGCCACGGACTTTCGGCGGCTCCCTGGCCTATCGTTTCTAAAAAAGGAGCAAGATCATGAACGCTTCCACGACTTTAGCCCACGCAGACGAAGAGCCTGTGCAGCGGATAGCCACCGACGACATCCCATGGCTTCCCTATGCGCTGATTCCGAACACGCAGTTCCGTGTGCTGCAAGTGGACGAAGACAATAATATCGTCATCCTGAACTTCAAAATGCCGCCCCATACCGTGACGCCGGTCCATGCCCATCATTGCACCGCTACCGCCTACACGCTGGAAGGGGAATGGTTCTATGACGATCTGAGCTTTCAGAAGGGCGACATCGCGTTCGAAACCACGGTCGAGGTTCACCAACCCGTGACACGGGAAAGGGGAGCCATTCTTTTGACCACGCTGATCGGCGGCAGGGGTAATGACAAGCTGCTGGAGGATCATCATCCCGACGGCAGCACCACATTGCTCCGAACGCGGCTTTTCAAGGCATGTGAACGCATAACGCCAAAAGCCTATGCCGAACTGGACTTCGCGTCATTGTTGAATTGAACCCGCTGTCCGGTCGCGCCGCACGGACTATCCCGTCAATTAAACCCGCCGGGACGCGTGGCACAGCGTTCCGGCGGGTCGGCAAATCGACCATGTTCAGGCTGGGTCAGTCGATTGCGACATGACGCGGCTCCCCGGAAGCAACTGATTGAACAGCGTATCTATCTCCATATCCGTCGACACCCGCCGACGTTCCAGTAGATCGACTGCGTTACCCACAGGATAGCGGGCAGCCGGAACATCTGCTTCCAACGCCTGGATGATGGTTTCTGCCACCGCATCCGGCGCGATTGCAAGGGCATGGGCATTCTGCGAAAACGCCTTCTGCTGGGCGTAATAGTGACCGTAGTTGCGTTTGCCCTGATCATCGAGCTGGTCAAATCCACGATCGAGCTGGGCTGCAAAGCCATGCACCATGCCCGTTGCGATCGCACCGGGTTGGATCAGCGAAACGGGGATGCCCCATTGGCCCGCCTCAAGCCGCATGGTGTCGGCCAGCCCTTCCAGAGCATATTTTGAGGCCGTGTAATAGCCAAGCAACGGGAACGCGACCTTGCCCGACATCGAGCCTACAAAGATAAAGCGCCCTTTGCTTTCCCTGATCTGCCCGAGAGTGGCCTGATAGACTGCGAGATTGGAGACGGTGTTGATCTCGACCGTGCGGCGAAACATCTCGATCGGCGTTGTCTCCAATGGCCCGGACGGATTCACGCCTACGCAGCTTATGACCGCCGTGAGCGGTCGGTCGCTGCGGCGAAGTGCGTCTTTGAGTTGAGATATGCCGACATCCGCGGAAGAAAAATCGGCCACGAACAAATCTGCCGCACCAAAGTCTTTACTCCTCATCGCTTCAAGGTCGGTGTCGTCTAGGGCTGAACCCAGCACGGTATAGCCAGCGTCCAGCAATTGTCGTGTCAGGCACTGGCCAACGCCGCCCGACGCGCCCAGAACGAGAATGGTGCCTGTCTGCAACGATTTTTCTGACATTGTTTTTCCTCTTCCTGAAGCCCGGGCAGCGGGGCATTAGATTTGTTGCGATCGCTGTCGCCTCGTGACATCGAAAACACGCGCCGCAACTTCCGTCGCCTGAACAGGCTGACCATAGCACATCTGATAGATCTGTAGATACTATATACTACATCTTTCATTGTGTGAAGTGAAAGGGCATTGACGCCAGCAGGCCGCATTTTTTTTGGAGAAAGCAGGCGTGCTGCCCGGCTCTTGTGCTCAAAAAATCTGCCGAGGAAGCACGGGCAGGCGGTGCGTCGTACATTATGATAAGTCGTCGGCTCAGAGTGCTCGGTGGCAATAACAGGCTGCGCAGAATATGGCGCTGGTATAAATGGAGGAGCGAGGCAGGCTGGCTGCGCGCGCGGCTCGGATGGCCCACCCGCCGAGCAATCATTTTATGTTAGGCATGGCTTGAAGATGGAGGCAAAGTGGCACCTGGAAGATCGGCAGTCTCGCAAATCGGGCTGGGTGAAGGTCGGTCAGGGCATTGATGATGAAGCTGCAAGCCATGAAAACGGATTGCGTTGCAGCGAAGGACGTATTAGGTCCTACATACTGTTTTTATAAATGATGAGGATGCCATGGATTACGACTTCCAGAGGGGTTTCGTCACCTACCCTGACGCCGAGCCTGGCAGTCCCGGCGAGAAGGCTCCCTATATCGATCATGGCACCGCCCGCGTCGATCCCAAGCGCTTCTACAGTAAAGATGAAGCAGACCTTGAATGGGACAGGATGTGGACGAAGAGTTGGCTCTTCGTCGGCATCAGCCATGATATCGCAGAGGTAGGAGACTGGTTCAAGGCCGATTATGGCAACGAGTCCTTCATCATTGTTCGGAATGCGGAAGGCGATGACGGCATCTCGGCCTATTTCAATGTCTGCCCGCACCGTGGCAACCGCATCGTTCATGACGACTTCGGCAGCGTTGGAAGCGATGCGAACGAGGGGGCATGCATCTTCACCTGCGATTTTCACGGTTGGAAATTCGGCCTGGACGGCAAGAATGTCGAAATTCGCGATGAGATGATCTTCCGAAAGGAAGCGATCGCCCATCGGCCAGGCCTCAAGGCGGTTCGCTGCAGCGTCTGGAACAGTCTGGTCTTTATCAACATGGATCCGAATGCCAAGCCGCTCCTGGAGCAGTTGGACGTCATCCCGCGCCACCTCGCGCCTTATCCGTTCGATAAATACAAGGTCATTCGCGATATAGAAACCTGCTGGAATGCGAACTGGAAGGTCGCGCTCGACGCGTTCATTGAATTCTACCACGCGGACGACGTGCACCCGCAACTGGCGAGCTTTACGGAGACGCTGGGATGCCAGTATGATCTCTATGGCAACGGAAACAGCCGTATGGTCATCCCGATCGGCAGTGTGCCGGTGCGGTTCGAGGATCGGGCGACTGTCCCTGAAGGCATGAAGGCTTTCCTTCAGTTCTACGGCGGCAATCCCGATGATTTCACACATTTGGAAGGCCATGAATATAACAAGGCTTTTGCCCAGACACGACGTACGTGGGCTAAGCGGCACGGCCACGATCATTTCGATGATCTGACCGATGATCAGATCAACGATGACTGGAATTATTTCATATTCCCCAACGTGACGATCAACGTGTTCAGCGACGCCTTACTGATCCAGATTTTCCGTCCGCACGAAACCGAACCGCGCAAAAGCTACTATCGCGCTATTTCTCTCTGCCTGCCGGTGGGCGGCTCGCAGGATATGGTCATGGACCCGGGACAGTTTGGCCCGGAAGCCGTGTCGCCGCCCGGCTGGGACGGGTCGATCCGACCTGAAAAGATCGTACCCCAAACGCCAGAGGAATTTGGCTCCGTCCTCGCGCAAGACGCCGTGCGCGTTCCGGAGGTGCAGAAAGGCATCGAGTCGGTGGCATTCGACGGCTATGTCCTGTCGGAATCGGAAAATCGCATACGGCATTATCTGGCAGAGCTCGATCGTCTGATTGGCAGAGGCTGAGCGCGCCAGATGAGCGAAAACGCAAACCTCTTCGAGAGCGTCGAAAACGTCGAGATCAAGCTGTCCCGGACCAAGACCTGGAGCGGGCTGGAAACCGAACCTGCCTATTTCCCCAAAGAACGGGATGAGGCCTATACGAAGAATCTGGGTGATCCCGGCAGCTTCCCCTTCACCCGGGGCGCATATCCGCAAATGTACCGCAGCCGCATGTGGACGTTGCGCAATATCGTCGGTTACGGTTCGCCGGAAGACACCAGGCAGGGCCTCGAAATGGTGCTGGCGTCGGGCGGAACCGGCGTCAGTATCGTGCCAGATCCGCTGACGACCCAGAGCGTGGATGCAGATCACCCTGCTTTCGCGCCGGAAGTGGGGCTGGAGGGCTGTTCGCTCCCAACGTTGCGCGATGCCGAAAGGCTTCTGGACGGCGTCGATCTCGCAAAAGTGGATACCGCCTGGCACTGGGGTGCAATGGCTTATCCGCTCATCGCATCAGTCCATGCAAAGCGCGGGCAGCCGCTCTCCACCCTGCAAGGCTCCAATATGCCGGATATGTTGCAGCAAACGCTGTGCGGTTGGGGTAAGCATCTCGTGCCCGCCGAATTCGGGCATCGCATCGCTGTGGATGAGATTGAGTTCAGCGTTCGTAACAGCCCGAAATGGGCGCTGGGCATGCCGCAGGCCTATGATCTACGCGAGCGCGGTCTTTCACCGGCGGGAGAAATAGCGCTGGGCATGGCCATGATCAACAAGACGATGGAAGATCTGATCGAGCGCGGCCTGACCGTGGATCAGGTTGCGCCCAGCCTGGCGTGGGTCTCGACATCCGACATCGACTTTTTTGAGGAGGTTGCGAAGTTTCGTGCGCTGCGCCGCTATTGGGCGCGGACAATGAAAGAACGTTTCGGATCGCAGGATGTGCGCGCCCAGCGGCTTCGCATCGCCTGCCACACGTCGGGCAAATCACTGGTCTACAAGCAGCCGTTGAACAACCTTACCCGTACCGCTATTCAAGGGCTGGCGGCGTTGTGCGGCGGGGTTCAATCGCTCGAGGCCTGCACATTCGACGAACCGGTATGCGTGCCAACGCACGAGGCAAGGGAACTTGCCACGCGACAGCAGCAAATTCTGGCCAACGAAGTCGGCGCGGCCCGCGTGGCCGACCCGTTTGGCGGCAGCTATTATGTCGAAGCGCTCACCGATCAAGTAGAGGCGGAGGCGATTGCCATGCTGACGCGGATCGAAAAAGTCGGCCTTATCGAAGCGATCGCCAGCGGCCAGATCGAGCAGATGATGGACGATTTCAATTTCGAATTGCAGCGTGAAATGGACAGCGGCGAGCGTATCATGGTTGGCGTCAACCGGTTTGTGCCGGAAGACGAGCCGTCACCCACGCGGTTCAAGTTCGACCGCACGAATACCTATGCCCACATCCGTCGTTTTTCAGAACTCAAGCAGCAGCGCGATCAGGGCCTATGGTCTACTGCGTTGAACAAAGTGCACACTGTCGTTCGCGACGGCAATAATCCGATGCAGGCCATGATCGACGCGTTCATTGCCGACGCCAGCATTGGTGAGATATGGGGAACCGTTCGCGTGGCCTATGGTCATCCTTTCGACCCTTATGGTCACCTTCAAGCACCGTTGAGTTACACATGAACAAGCCGAACACAGTCCGCTGCATGCTTGGGATGTTGGGCACGGATGTCCATTCCAAGGGCATACGCACACTGGCGCGCCTGCTGAACGAAGCAGGCGGCATAGAGGTCGATTATATCGGCGAGCATAATAGCGTGGAGGGAATGGCGGCGGCCGTTGCGGAGCGGAAGTCCGATGTCGTGGGCATCAGTTTTTCGTCTGCGGCCTATGTCGAATATACGCGTCAGTTGATCGAGGCGATGAAGGCGAAAGGGGTAGGGCACGTCCCCGTAATTCTGGGCGGAATCATCCATCCGGATGACGTCGAAGAACTCAAGGAGATGGGTGTGGCGGGCGTGTTTGGCGCAGGGTCTAAGACGCAGGACATCATTCTTTTTGTACAGAATGCAGGTGTGTCAAGTCTATGAAGGATTATGTCGATGTCTGCGCGGTTGATGACATTCCCAACGGCAAACATCGCGCCTTTCTGATCGACGGCACCTCTATACTGGTATTCCGCATCAACGCGGACGCTTACGCGTTGGAGAATCGCTGCACCCATCTTGACTTTCCTCTGGAGGGGGGGCGACAGATCGGCACGACAATCGTCTGCCGGAAGCATGGCGCGCGTTTCGATATATGCTCTGGCAAAGTCGTTACCGGACCGGCCGTCGATCCGCTGCGGTGTTTTTCCACGCGGGTGCGCCAAGGACGCATTGAAGTTCAGCCCGGCGCGACCAGAAACCTAGGCCCGTTCATTGCTCAGGACATCTGAATTCACCGAAGGAATGGCTAAAGCACGGAAACCAAAAGGAGATCGAAGTATGGGTCGCAAGTGCCGCGAGGCTGAGCCGCCTTGAAGACATGAAAGACATAAAGCGCCTGAAAGACGCGTTACACAGAACTGGCCAACAGCAGCCGGAAAAGCCCCATACAGGCGGTGAGATCAACGCGCTTTTCACCGACGACGTTTTCACATCGTTGCGACGGGTGCGCCTCCGTTAATAGGATCGTCTGCGATCAAATGAGCGGTTCGACGACGGCACGCTCCATTATTATTCCTAACGCCTGCTGGGCAACCCCTATATCGAAGTGAACTGCGATACGACGCAAGGACGATGGCATGTCGCCGTCTCCCTCCACTGGCGAGATATGGGCGCTATTTGGTCGACGGCTTTTTATGACGATGAATTTGCCCGCACGACCGAGGGCAGGCGCATAAAAGGCCTGTGCGGCAACGCATCTGCCTTCGCGCCGTTCGAAAAGTTGGTGACGGCGCTCGTCTTTATTGACCAACGAGTCTAGCCGTGGACCACGACAGAGCTTGCTCCCGCTCTTGCCAAAAACGCCTCACCGCCATTCCGAGCTCCAGTTCCGCCTTTCAAAAAGCGTTATCCCATCGGAATATCCCGCCGGATGATAGGAGCGACACTCAACTCATCACAGATATGAAGCTCAAGCTGAAGGGATCTGGCGCAATCAGCGCCAGATCCCTTCAATTTCTTAGAATCTGAACGTTCCCTGCAGGGTGACTTCGCGAGGCCGCGCCACAGCGCCAACGATCTGGCCGGGAGGCGCCAGCGGTTGATCGATCGCGTTGCTGATATAATAGTTGTTCGTAAGATTCTGGGCAATCAACGCCAATTCCCACTTATCATCCGCATCATGCAAACGAACGCTGGTGTTCAACAGGGCAAAGCCATTCTGCCGACCAACGGGGTTGAGTGTTTCGCTTGCGTTATAGTTGCTTGTATAGCGAACATCACCTGTAAAACCGATCCTCACCGTGTTGGTCAGGCCTGTATCATAGGTGAACCCGCCGCTCAGATTGACCTTCGGCGCGCGCGCCAGGCGGCGATCGGTCAGACTTTGGGTAGATGCCGTGCCCACCGGCACACAACCTTGTGCCACAGTCTGACCAGCATAACATGGCGCATCGGGGAAACTCTGAAACTTCGCCTCATTATAGGCGGCCGATCCGTGGAGCTGCAAATCTGCATCGACCTGATAGATCGCCTCGAGTTCGACGCCGGTCGTCCGTGCCGATGCGGCATTGCGGATCTGGTTCGACACCGTGGGTGCATCGAACGTCTGAACCTGAAGATTGTCGAATGTGTAGCGATAGGCCGCCGCCGTCAGCCGCAGCTTGCGATTGAAGAATTCGCCTTTGGCCCCAATCTCGAACCCCTTCACCTTTTCCGGCGCAAAGCGAATGGTGTTCTCAGTAAAGGACGGCACGACCAAGTTGGCCTGCGCATAGCCGCCGGACTTGAAGCCAGTCTTATAGGCCGCATAAAGCGTCGTATTGCCGTTGGGATGCCATGTCAGCGTCGCCTCTGGCGAGATGTTATCGTCGCTGGACTTGCCGGCTATCAGGTCGCCTTGCGCGCGAGAGAAGCCGAAGGCCCCAAACGCGGCCTGAACATAGTCGTTGCCGCCGATGGTCTTGTACGATTGATAGGTGTACCGCGCGCCGCCTGCCAGTTGTAGATTGTCCAGGATGTCGAACGTAACCTGACCAAAGCCGGAATAGGTTTTGGAACTGCTGTCCCAACCGCCGCTAAAATTATCAAACCGTCCGGTTGCTGGATCAAGGCCAAGCGAAACAAGGCTGACATTCTGGTTGAACGGAAAGCTTTCGCTTTCGAAAAAGCCGCCTGCCATGAGGTTTATCGGCCCGTCGAAGCTTGTTTGAATGCGCAGCTCCTGAGCGAAGTCGCGGCTGGCAGAGGCATTATACGCCCAGAAGTTGCCCTGCGACCCGAACTGCACATTGTCGAAGAACTTGTTCTTGAACTTATAGAAGCTGGTGACTGACGTGATGCTGAAGCTGTCGCCCTCATAGCTTGCGTTGAGCGACGCCAGTACGGCCCAGAAATCATTATAGGGATTGCCATCACGCGCATTAGGGAAGGCTGCGGCGCGCTGTGGATTGAACGAAGCTGTCTGACGTCGACCGTCCACCTTGCAGTCGCCGGACGCGTCGATCAGGGGAGAACCCGTAGCGAAATCAAACGCTACAGGTTTGCCCAGCGGATTGGCGCATTTGATCTCGGTCGTAGAATTCGTCCCGGTGCGATCCTTGGAATCCGTCGCAAAAACCTTGAGCACGGCGCGAAATTCGTCCGTTGGCGCCCAGTCTAGCGTCACGCGTCCCAGATATTCGCGTTGCCCAGGGGAGCGCGAATAGGGAACCGGCGCGTGGGGGAAGAGCGGATCGGTCGGAAGGGTGAAGACCTGCCCGCCTACTCTCATCCAGCCATCCATCTTGCTGGCGCGACCGGCAACCCTGAAGCCCAGCGTATCGGAAATCGGCCCGGAAATAGCACCTTCCACATAGCGCTGATTTGCCTTGAATTCGTAGCCGGCTCTCACAAAGCCCTTCAGTTCCTTCGTTGCGCCTGCACTGGAGACCGAAATCACGCCGGCCGGGCTGTTCTTGCCGAAGAACAGCGCCTGTGGCCCCTTCAGCACCTCGACTTGCTCCAGATCGAAGAAGCCAGCCGTAATGATGCGGCCGCGGCTTATCTGCGTACCGTCAATATTCACGCTGACGGTCGAGGCAAGACCTGTATCCTGTGATGACGAACCGATGCCGCGGATGGTCAGAACGGCGCCCGACCCGCCGCCGCCAGTGGACTGGATCGTCACCTGCGGCACCATTTCTGCGAGCCGTGTGAAGTTCGTAGTGTTATATTTTGCAATGTCCGCTGCACCCAGCGCAGACACCGCTACGGGGACGTCGATCAAGGATTCCGTTTTCTTGCGTGCAGTGACGACAATGTCCTGAAGACCGCCCATCGAGCGCGCATCCGATTGTGCTGATTCCTGGGCGGGAGCTGTTGAACCCTCGATCTGAGCCAGCGCAGGGCTGGTGTACATTCCTATGATTAACGCGCCCAAGCTCGCCGAGCAAAGGGCTGCCCTAGGTTTGCAAAATGCCGACACGATCTCTCTCCCATTAGAACTTAGAATCTTATTTCCAATATATAGTACTCAAATACTATTTATGTCAACAGGACGTGCGGGTCTGCAAGGTCGCCAACGCCGCGCGCGCCCTCCGAAAGGCACGCTTGACGTCGAAACGGTTGGAGATAGTATGAAAGAACTAGAATGAGGATGGTGAGGATGCTGTATTGCCCGTCTGCAACTTGCACCCTGGCGTACAACCATGATTACACGAGTGCTGCGATCCGTTGGCGGATCGGGACAGTCGGAATCGTGGACGTCGGATTTTGAGGATAGGCCTGTCCCTCCCCAATAATTGGGGTATCGCCGATGTCGGCGAATTGATCGAGATTGGCATCCTTGCCGATACGCGCGGATTTCATGCGCTTTGGACGTCGGAACACCTGACTAATGTCAGCTATGTGCGTGATCGTATTGGTGATGCGCCCTATTACAGCGCCTTGTCGATCCTGTCAGCCCTGGCGGTCAGAACAACCCGGGTCCAGCTTGGCACATCGGTTCTGGTCCTGCCTTTTCATAGCCCCTTCTTTGTCGCCAAATATTTCGCGACCTTGGATCATCTTTCAAAAGGGCGCGCCATTCTGGGCGCTGGTATCGGCAATGTACCCGAAGAATTCGCTGCGGTCGGAATTGCGTGGAAGGAGCGAGGGGCGCTGACGGACGAGGCCATCGACATCATCCAGGCCCTTTGGTCGACCGGGTCGGCGACACATGCAGGACGGAATTGGATGTTCGAGGATGTTCATACGTCGCCCAAACCGTTTGGAGCCATGATCCCGATATGGATCGGTGGCATCAGTGCGGCCGCCTTGCGCCGGACGGCTCGGGTCGGACGCGGATGGCAGGCGGTTGCTGTGACGCCCGACGAATTTCAGTCGATGAAAGGAGAGATTGTCGCCCAGGCGATCGCCATCGGCCGCGATCCTCAGGAAATAGCCGCCAGTATGCGAATTAACATCACCTTCGAAGGAGAGGGAATGACCGAAGGCGAATTGAAAGCGGCGATCGATGTGGATCGCGTCGACACCTTGCGGCAGGTGGTTGACATCTACCGATCCGCTGGCGCGACCGATATGATCTTTGCGTTGAATTGCCGACGCCCGGACGCAGTAAAGGCGGCGATTGCGAAAATCGCCGATGCGCTCGCACATCTGCTTTATGAAGGAGCAATTTCATGACGATTTCGATCGATGCCGTAATCGATGCCCCCGTGGCCGACATTTGGGCTTTGATTTCAGATTTTGGAAATCTCGCGCGATGGCATCCTCTGGTCGAGCGCTGCGAAACCATTGGCGAAGGCGAAGGGGCAGTTCGTACCGTGTATTTCGCCAATTCCTGGGCCGCCGAAAGGCTCGTCCGTCTGGATCATGATCACCATATCCTGCACTACGCCATTGTCGATAGCGACAAGCCGTCCTCCATTGGCCTTAGCGGGGCGATCTCCCTGTCGGAGCGCGGTGATGGCCAGACGGCGATCAACTGGACCTCGGGCGTAGATCAGGGGCGACCGGACGCTGCCCAGATCGATGCCTATCTCACGCAATATTACCCGACTCGTATCGAGCATTTGCGGGACGCCCTCAAGTCTTCGGTCGCTTAGAGCGCGATGGAACTGGCACGCGCGATCCGGCCTGGGGTGCGCATAGAAGTGACCCGGTTCGTCTGAACAGCCTTTGACGTTTGATAAGTGGGGCGTCTGCGGGCTGATTGTTCAAACTGCCCCTCAAGTCACAGCCAATTCACGCTGGCACGGCTAGCGACAGGTTGTCAAAGTAGGTTTGTCAGGCGTACGCCCGCCAAGGCTCGAACGAGGTCTCCGGGCATTGCAGAAGCCTAGATATCGGCCAATCGAACTGTGTGCTTCGCTGACCAACTCGTAGGCGTGAAGGTAGACTTCCTCGCACTTCACCTAACGCGATAGATGCTCGACCATGACATTGTCGCGCTATTACGTAGGCTGCCGTTTGCATGATCAACAGCATCGGTCGACCGATGCTGCCAGCCACGCGGATCATCAAGGCGTGAATAAGTCGAAAGGTTCGCTGGTGCAGCCTCCAGCAGCGTGTTCACGAGAGTTGAGTTCAGCCTGCGATACGCGGATCAAGGCCATATTGATCTGGCGCGCCCAGATGGTGACGCAGGGTCGTGCCTTCATAGTCGAGATGGAACAGGCCGCGTTCCTGAAGGATGGGTACCACGCCGTCGACGAATGCATCGATCCCATCTTCGTAGACGTCAGGCGATAGCCAGAAGCCATCGGCCGCCTCCGCCTCAAACCATGCTTGCATATGATCGGCAGCCTCCTGCGCGGGACCAGCGATCACGGGATGATAGTCGATCACGCCATGCGCCAGAACATCGCGCAGGCTCCATCCTTCGCGCGCTATCTTCAGCGCATGGTCGGAGCGGGGATCGTAAGGCGATGCCCGGCCTGCAGCGAGTTGTGCCTGCGACAGCGGTTCGTCCAGTTGGTGCCCGTCGAGCCGCAAGCCCAGCATCTGCCCCAGATATCCGACCCGCTGAGGGAATGTATGTCCACTGACCGCGATCCGCCGATCCAGCCCGGCACGTCTGTCGGGCGCGATCGTGGTCATCAGGCCGGGGAAGAATTTGACCTCATCCGGGTCGCGGCCGACACGTTCGGCAGCGTTGCGGAGAGCGGTGCGTTGGGCGCGTGCCTCATCGATCGTGTAAGTCGCGCCGATCACCCCGCTGGCGTAGCGGCTGGCCACCTCCAGCCCCTGATCCCCACCGCCTGCCTGAAAGATCACCGGCTGGCCCTGCTCGGACGGGGGCAGCGGCAGCGGGCCGCTGGCGCCGACATATCGTCCCCGCAAATTGATCGGCCGAATCTTTGCCGGGTCTGCAAACCGTCCCGACGCAGCGTCATGCAACCAGGCGTCCTTTTCCCAACTGCCCCACAGCGCCTGAACGATCTGGACAGATTCATGAAGCCGTTGATATTTCTCGTCGCGCGGCGGCACGTTCCGTCCGTAATTTGCCGCGATGGCGGGATCGCTGGTCGGCACTGCATTCCATCCCGCCCGGCCGTGGCTCATCAGGTCGAGCGCTTTGAACTGGCGAGCCAGATTATAGGGTTCGTTGAAGGTGGTGGAGCCGGTAGCGACCATTCCGATCCTTTCGGTTCCGCAGGCGACAGCCGCGAGCGTCATCATCGGGTCGATGGTGATCTGCGGTGCTTCGGTTTCTATATCGCCCTTCAACGCCGGGAAATCGGGCACGAACAGGAATTGGAACTTGCCACGCTCGGCGGCTTGTGCGTAGCGGACCTGATTGTCGAAACTGGTATAGCTGGTGGGATCGACGCCCGGCATGCGCCATGCGCCGGGTTGGGAGCCATATCCGTTCCCGAAATGCATGCCGATAATCATCTGTCTCGTCATCATGGTCCTCGTTGCCACTATGCGCGCCCTTGCCGTTCAGCGGTGCAAGGCATAGATATATGGAGATAGTCTCCGTTAAGGATCAGATATGGAGATGATCTCCGTTATTCAAGGGCACAGGATCGTCATGCCTCGCACTTCCACTGCTCGTCGCATTCGCAAGGATGCACAACATAACAGGTCGCACATTCTGGACGTAGCGCGTGCGGCCTTTACGAGCGCCGGCGTCGATGTGTCGATGGACGCTATTGCCACCCAGGCGGGCGTCGGTCCCGGAACGCTTTACCGCCATTTCCCGAACAAGGACGCCTTGCTCGCGGCTTTGCTCGACGCACATCATGACGATCTGGAACGCCAGCGTACCATGATCGAGGCCCAGGAGACTCGCCCGGACCGGATATTGGAGCGGTGGATGGACGCTCTGGGAGACTGGATGCTGGTGTATGACGGCCTGTCCGAGCCGCTGCGCCAAGGCTGGTCGCGTACGAATTCGCCGCTCAGTCCGACTTGCAGCAACGTGATCGACACGACCAACAGGATATTGAGCGCCGCACAGACAGGTGGCACTGTCCGTCCAGGATTGACCGGACGCGACATTTTCCTCGGCGCGCTGGCGGTTGCATGGGCTGGCGGCACAAGCGCGGCGGACGCAAACACGCGCCATATCCTGCGTGAAATGCTGAAGACCGGATGGCGTCAGCCCGGTTAGGCGGAAAAGTCCATCTAAACAGGCGTAGCCGGTGCCGGCGGTAACAGGATGCTCCGCAGCACCAGTTCACATCCTGAGACGAATTTCGGATCTCTGGTGGGATGCGTGCCAACATGGATTGCAAAGGCGCGCGTAATCACCAGGAGCATCTCGGTCCGAACATCGATCTCGTCCTCGGCGAGTCCTTCCAGCAGTGGCGCCACAAATTTGCGGGCCTCCTCGCGAAACTGGCGGTCTACGCGAGCGACGAGCGCTGCGAATTTCGGGTTGCGCGCAGCTTCTGCCAGAATTTCCAGGCTGAGCGCCGCACGATCATAATCCAGCAGCCACAGAATATCGTTGAGAAATTCATTGATGACCTGATCTGCGTCCAAGGTATCTTGACCGCGCAACCGTGTGACATGCTCCATGAATTCTTCAAAATCGCGCTCGACCAGCGCGATCATGATGGCCTCTTTCGTCTCGAAATATTTATAGACGTGGCCGACACTCATCGATGCTTCGGCGCATATCCGGCTCATGCTTGCTGCGTGAAATCCGTCGAGGCGCACGCAGGCGCGAGCAGCATCCAGAATTTGCGTCCGACGACGCTTGTGCCGTTCTGCCCGTCGCAGCGTCACTGCTTCTGATCCTGCGATAGCCACCTTGATGCGCTGCCTTCTGACATGAGGAGAAAATAGGAGGGCTTACCGAATTTCAGTCATCAATGAACTCTATTAAAAATAGAGTGATCGCTCACACTATTTATTGACTTGCGCGGCGCAGGAAGGCAGTATGATAGCATGGGCGTCCGCGGATTAGCGGCGAAAAGGCCTGAAGAGCCAGTGGCCAGGAGAGGGAAAGACCATGACATCGACGTCGCTGCCGAGCTTTGCGGACCCGGACATTCAAAAATGTCCATTTCCGTTTTACGATAGGCTGCGCGACGAACAGCCGGTCTTTCACGATCCGCAAACGGGGCACTATGTCCTCACGCGCTATGATGATGTCCGCAAGGCGTTGCTGAGTCCGTCAGTCCTGAGCAACAAGACCCCCTTTCTGGGCGACCGCTGGACGCCGGAAGCCAATGCGCTGTTCGAAAAACACGGATGGCTCCCAATGGATACTTTGGTTTCCAACGACCAGCCGGAACATCGCACCTACCGCACTCTGGTCGATAAGGTTTTTACCCCTGCCAAGGTGAAGGGGCTGGAGCCCGTCATCATCGAGATGATCGATGAATTGCTCGATAGCCTCAGCGACCGGGAGGAAATCGACTTTCTGGAAGCGTTCGCCATTCCCTTGCCGATGTTCGTCATCGCCGATCAGTTGGGCGTTCGACGCGAGGATCGCGTCATGTTCAAACATTGGTCGAACGTCGCGGTGGAAACGACGGGTCCGCTGACACCCGAACGTCAGCTCGAGCTTGCGCAAGTTCTGATCGAACTACAGCAATATATGGCGATCGAGATAGAGCGCGTCCGCACCAAGCCAGACGACATGCTGATCAGTCGGCTGGTGAATCTGGAAACAGACGGCCGACGGCTGAACGATCGTGAATTGCACAGCATCGTTTTCCAGATTCTGGTCGCCGGGAACGAGACGACCACCACGACATTGGCGTCGGGCATGCGGCTGATGATCGAGCGCCCTGAACTTGCAGCATCGATCCACGCCGACTTTTCACTTGCCAAGGCGCTTGTCGAAGAGACGCTACGGACCGCAACGCCTCTGCAATGCCTGTGGCGTACCGCGCTGGCGGATGTCGTGTTTGGCGACATGACGATCCCTGCGGGTTCCATCGTGGAGATGCGTTTTGGGGCGGCCAACCGCGATCCTGCCCAGTTCGGCTGCCCGAGCGACGTGGATCTGGAGCGGAAAAATGCCAATAGCCATTTGGCGTTTGGCGCGGGCATCCACCTGTGCATCGGCAACCAGCTTGCGAGGGGAGAGCTGCGTCTGGCGTTCCAGGCATTGACGCAACGGCTCACTAATTTCCGGTTCAGCCGTGGCGACGCCAGTTGCCGACCACTGGAAGGATATACCCCTTATGGATTGCAGGAACTCTGGATGTCGTTCGATCGACGCTAACGGCGCAGAGTGACGGTTTGTTGCGAAGCTATAAAGCGAGGAGCCGGGGACTTTCAGGATTTTCGTGTGCGGCGAGGCATAATGGGCAACAAGGAGACCCATTATGCCACGACGGAAAAACCCTCGATACCGAACGAGATTCTCGATCGGTAACAACCGCAATGGCTATGGTCGCAAGACGGTGACGACCGACAGTGGGCGGATCGAGATCGAGGTGCCACGTGATCGGGCCGACAGTTTCGATCCGCAGCTGATTGCTAAGTATCAGCGTCGCTTACCAGGCTTCAATGACAAGATCATCTCGATGTATGCGCGCGGCGGCATGACACGCGAGAGATCACGGGCCATCTGCGCAATCTATATGTCATTGATGCCTCGCCCGACATGATCAGCACGATAACTGATGCGGTGCTGAAAGAAGCCGCAGCCTGGCAGCAACGGCTGCTCGACCCAGCTGATCCGCTGGTTTTCTTTGATGCGATCCGGGTCAGGATCCGCGACGAAGGCATGGTCCGCAAGAAGGCGATCCATCTCGCCCTGGCGTTATGACTAACGGCACCAAGGTAGTCCTGGAGCTATGGCTGGAGCAGAATAAAGGCGTGAGGTTCTGACTCCGCGTCATGAACGAGCTGCGCAATAGCGGCGTCGAGGACATCATGCTCGCCGTCGTTGACTGTGGATCGGTGCCGAAGCAGGACCTGGTCCAATTTCATTCATACCACTGTATTGCAACGAAAAATAACGAGAGGCGGGGTCCCGATAGGCGCTCATTGGGACCCCATCAGCCTCCCACCTTTCAGAACGTTTTCAAATAGTTGTGCCGACTTTAGCCGGGGATCAGCTTCGACGCCGATCCACAGTAAGGTGTTGAAATGTGCCTGCGAACATAGTTAGAACAGACCTCTGAAATGCCTACGTAACTGGCAACCCAGCCGTATTGATACGAAAAGGGGAGGAGGTAAGTGAGGTTTCAGTTTTAAAATGTTGAATTTTAAGGAGAAAGATTCCAGATCATCCCCGCGCGCCTGCTAGTGGGGTAGATTTTGGGGTAGAGACAAAAAGCAAACTGAGAATCTCTCGTAAATCAGGCACTTAGTAATAGCTTTTAGGGGCTGCGGGGGGATCCGAACCAGCTAGGTTGCGGCTTTAGCCCTACATTCAAAAAACGATCGTGCCCCAAGGCGTGGTGTAGGTTCGCCTGCGGTAGTCACAGCGACCTCCGGCTAAGCCGGGCTGATCAAGCTGCCATGGCAGGCAACGTGATGATGGGATTATCGCTTAAACCTGAGACGCTCTCAAGCGTCATGTAACGGCATCGCTGCACGGCCCATTCATCATTCTGTTCCAAGAGGATAGCACCAACAAGGCGGGTGATTGCCTCTTCGTTGGGGAAGATACCGACAACATCGGTGCGCCGCTTGATCTCGCCATTTAGCCGCTCGATCGGATTGTTGCTGTGCAACTTTGTGCGATGTTGGGCTGGGAAGGTCATGTAGGCCAGCACATCCTCCTCGGCGCTGTCCATCAAGGCAGCGAGTTTTGGCACGGTAGGGCGCAATTGATCGGCGACGCTACGCCATTGGGCCTTTGCGGCCTCTGGAGTTTCCTGGGCGAAAGCGGTGGCGATGAATGCCGACACGACCCGGCGCCCGCTCTTGCCGGCATGGGCCAGCGCATTGCGCATGAAATGAACCCGGCATCGCTGCCAGGTGGCGCTGAACACTTTGGCGACGGAAGCTTTTATGCCTTCATGGGAATCGGAGATCACCAGCTTCACGCCGCGCAGACCGCGACGGGCAAGGCTGCGTAGAAAATCGGTCCAGAAGACCTCAGCTTCGGAATGACCGATCGCCATGCCGAGCACTTCGCGCCGGCCATCGCTGTTGACGCCGACGGCGATGATGACGGCGACCGAGACAATGCGACCGGCCCGCCGCACTTTGATATAGGTCGCGTCCATCCACAGGTAGGGCCAGTCGCCTTCAATCGGACGATCGAGAAAAGCCTTCACGCGTTCATCGATCTCCACGCACAGCCGGCTAACCTGGCTCTTTGAGATACCGCTCATCCCCATGGCCTTCACCAAATCATCGACCGAGCGGGTTGAAATGCCTTGCATATAGGCTTCCTGAATGACGGCCGTCAGCGCTTTCTCCGCCAAGCGACGGGGCTCCAGGAACCCGGGAAAATATGTTCCCTTGCGCAGCTTGGGGATCCGCAGCTCGACCGTGCCTGCTCGCGTCTCCCAGTCCCGATCCCGATAGCCGTTGCGCTGTGCCAAGCGCTCAGGATCTTTCTCACCATAGGCAGCGCCGGTCACACTGCCCACCTCCAGTTCCATCAGCCGCTGCGCGGCAAAGCCGATCATGTCGCGTAGAAAATCGCCGTCGGCTGTCTTCCCAACCAGGGCGTGCAGGTCCATCTTGTCAGAGGTCATCGGTGGTCTCCGTAAGTTGAGCTTCGCAACTCCAACTTATCCGAAGTTCGCCGGTGACCACCCGCGAAACTGACCGGCCGCTACAGCGCTTTATCGATGAGCGCGCGTCCGGTCAGCTTCGCTAACCCTCAAAACCTACACCACCACCAGGGGCACGACCCAAAAAACCATCAGACTCCTTTTCTAGGGCGCCCTCGGGCTTTGCGTTTGACTGAAATGATACAGCGAGAGAGGCCATAATATGCCTCTTCCACGAACGGTTTCTCGTTTGGATTTGAAGCCATCGCGGCCGCCTCATTAACTCCTGAAAAAATGTAGTTTGAGGCCGAAGCGCTCTCCCGCAACCAAACAGATCAGTATCAAACCGTTTCGGATCATCCCGGAGCGGTTTTTTATGCCTTTTCTAGCGGATTTGCGCCGTTTCCTGAGATAGCAACGCGGATCATCGGATCGCGGCAAATGCCAGGACGTCGATTTGCATTTGGGGGTATTTTCTGGGGTAATGGTCGGCGCTCAGTCGGAGATACCCCCATGGCGCTCAAGGAACTCGAGGTTCGTTACGCCACGAAGCGTTCGAAGGATTATAAGTTGGCAGATGACCAATGTCTTTATCTGCTTGTCCGCCCAACAGGTTCGCGCCTTTGGCGCATAAAACATCGGTTCGACGGCAAGGAGAAACTGCTTTCGTTCGGACGCTACCCTGACGTTACTCTCGCATCCGTCCGGACCTTGGGCATTGAACCGTACCACCCAGTCGCGCACGATCTGCAACGTCACTCCGCCGATGCGCGCAGCATCGCTGCGGCTTGCGCCATCATAAATTTCCGCCAATGCCAGCAGCCGTCGGCCCCTGCTTCGCGCTCCTTGTCGCACGCGCCAGTCGCCTCAGGCTCAACGCGTCAAAGTCGTCCCGCAAACCAATCGCTGCACCCATGGCCATGACCTCCAACAGGAAGCCATAGATTCAGAAATTCAGCGCCTTGGGAATCCCCCTCGTAAGTCAGCATCACTGAAGGCGGGTATAAGCCATGTGGTAAGCACTGAGGTTTGCCTCAAGGCTATCCGATTGTGATCGATGCCGGTGACAGACCTTTCAGCGATCGGCGATGGGCGGCGAGATAGGCCATTTCGATCTTGCGGGCATAGCCGACCGTATCGAACAACGACGCCGTCAGGCGGTTGGCCGCGAGGCGCGCCTTGATCGTCGCCAGCTTTGCCTGGTCGTGCGCCAGCGCGATCGCGATGCGCTCATAGTCTGCCTTGTCCAGTGCGATCAACTCGGGAAGGCCGATCGCTGTCAAGAGGCTGGCGCCGACCCGTGCGGCGAACTGCCGCCCCGCCACCGTCAATACCGGCAGGCCTGCCCATAACGCGTCGCTGGCAGTTGTATGTGCGTTCACGGCGAAGCTGTCGAGGAAAAGGTCGGCATGGTAGTGGCGGGCCAGATGGTCGGTATGAGGCAGCTTTTCGGCGAAGACCAGCCGGGCCGGATCAACGCCACGCGCCGCCGCTTCCTGCCGCAACCGGGTCTCGACCCACGGGTTGGATCGGATCAGCCAGAGCACGCTGCCCTCGACCTGCGCGAGCAAGCGCATCCATATTTCATATTCGTCGGGCCCGATCTTCCAGTTCTGGTTGAAGGAACAGAAAACGAAGCCTTCCGCCGGAAGGCCCATCGCAGTGCGATCGTCCGAACAGGCGCCGATCGCGCGCTGATCGTCGTTGGGCTGGTAGCTGCCCGGCAGCCGAATGACTTGCTCGCTATAGTGGCGTTCGTCGCCCGGGGGGATCACGACCGCGTCGGCGATGATATAGTCCAGGAAATTGCCGCCGATCGAGCCGGGGTAACCGAGATAGCCGATCTGTACCGGCGCCATGCGTGCGGCAAATAGTGCGGGCCGCGCATAGCGCGTATGGCCCTTGAGGTCGATGGCGATGTCCAATTGGTGGGTCCGGACCAGATCGACCGCCTCCGCATCGGTCATCGACCGGATGTCGAAGAAGCCGTCGAGATGCGCCATGATCTTTCGACGCGCGCCTGCGCCGTCGTCCTCTCCGAAGCTGTAGGCGCGGATTTCGAAACGCTCACGATCGTGGGCGCGAAGCAGGCCGCCGAGCAGGTGCATCGTGGCATGATCGTGAAAGTCGGCCGAAAAATAGCCGATGCGGATCTTGCCGTCGGTGCGCATTGGCGCGGCAATAGCGCTACCGTGCGGGTACGCCGCCGCTTCCACGGCCACCTGAGCGCGCGCCAGATGCTTGGCGGGATCATCCTCGAACGTCAAGGCGATAAAGGGCGGGATCGGCTCGCAACCGGGCGCCTGGGGCACCGCCAAAGCAGCGAACGCGTCACGCCGGGACCAGTCGACAAGATGCGCTTCGAGGTAGAGTTGCTGGGCCTGAAGAAAGGTGTCGCCAGGCCGGATTTCCAGCGCGCGTCCGAAGGCTGCATGCGCCTCGTCGAGCGCGCCGACGATCGACAGTGCGCTGCCCAGATTGATCAGCGCTTTGCTATCCTGGGCGTCCGCCATCGCAGCCGAGCGGAAAGCAGCGATCGCGGCATCCCTGTCACCTCGGTCCAGTTCCACCGATCCCAAGTTATTCCAGGCATCGCCATGGCCCGGCCGGATCGCCAGCGCGCGGCGGTAGCAATCGATCGCAGCGGCATGGTTGCGTCGCTCGCGATGGATGTTGCCAAGATTGTAGAGAGCGCTGGCATAGTCGGGCTTGGCTGCGAGCGCCTTTTCCAGATGCGTGACGGCGTCATCCTCCCGCCCCTGATCGTTGAGCAGATTTGCGAGGTTGTAGTGCGCTTCGGCATAACCGGGCCGGAGCCTGATCGCCTCGCGATAACAGCGTTCGGCTTCCGCCAGCTTGCCCTGCCGCCGCAGTGCGATGCCGAGGTTGCTCTGGTTGATGGCATCGGCGGCATGGGCCGACAGCGCCGTGCGGAACGCTTGTTCAGCGCGCTGGGGATCGTCGAGAGCGAGCCAGGCCGACCCGGCGATACCGTGCAGCGCCGCGACATGGGGGAAGCGTTGCAGCAACGCTTCGGTCAGCCGGACCGCCTGCATGAAATCGCCCTGGGCATAGGCCGCGCCTGCAGCGGCGACGCCGGTCTGCAGCGCGCTGGCGTCGTCCGCTCCCGCCCCGGTTTCCAATCGCGCCAGACCGTCGGCCGCGCGACGGTTGCCGGGAAATTTCGCCAGCACCTCCGACAGCAGGCGCCGCGCCTCCTCGATATCGCCGCGCTTTTCCGCGTTCCTTGCCCTGGAAAAGGCCGCCTCTAATCCCATCGCTCGATCAATCCCTGATGCATCGCTCGACATCAGACTAAGGGGCCGACCGATAAAAGATGGTTAAGATTGTCTTGGCGCGGTCGGCCGCTTTCGCGCGACGACCGCGATCTCGGCGGCATGCTCGGGGAAAGCGGCGCCCAGTCGGTTCAGCCCGCCGACCATATCGTCGCCGATCATATTGATCACCTGCGCCATCTGGTCGTTCGCAAAGGGCTTGAACATATAGCCCGAAAAATGCAGATCCTCGAAGCCTGCCTTCTCGACCATGTCCTCCAGTATCAGCCGGTCGAAGACCAGGGGTTGGCCGAGTTTGACGTTGCGGTCGGACAGGCCTGCGGGGCTACGCAGCAGGCCCATCTCGACTCCCAGCAGGCGATGGAAGGACAGAGCATTGGGGACGCTGACGAACAGATGCCCCTCCGGTGCGAGCAGCGCATGGGCGGCGCTCAGCATCGCCTGCGGATTGGCCGTCTCATGCAATAGGCCGGACAGAAGGACCGCATCATAACGATCCGGCGCGACCGCACGCAGCGCGTCCACCCGATCCTCCAGATAACCGCGGGTCAGCCTTAAGTTCGGACAATCGGCCATCCTTTCCGCGATTTTGTCGGCATAGAAGGACGGCTCAACGACCATCCACTGCACGATGGACGAAGCCGCAAGATCCAGGCGATCGATCAGCAGGTCGGGGCCGCATCCCACTTCCAGCAGCGTTGCGGGCTGGCATGCGGCCAGGAATTCAAGGCACCGGTCCTGTCGCGCAGTGATCAGGTGCCGCTCGAAATCCATGTCGATAAGATAGGTTTCGGCATAATCGTCCGCGCCCATCAGCTTGGCGGCGGTGGTAGCGGCGTCAGTCATGGGTATAGGCTCCCGCCATGGCGTCGAGGGTCCGGTCGATTTCGCGGATGATCTGGTCCAGGAACGGCGCCCCGCCCGCAGAGCGTCCGGCAAAATGCAGGTTGGTAAAGGAGCACAGCGTCTCGCGGAGTTTCGCAGCCGCGCGACTGTCGCCAAGGGTCGCGACCGGCACGCTGTTTCGATAGTCGGTGCTGCTCTCATCGATGATCCGCGCGTCCACTGGCAAGGCCCCTGCGCTTGCGCATTCGGCGACGGCCTCCGCCGCCGCCAGATCGCGCCGATCGCCATCTGCGACCAGATGTTCGAAGCTGACGACGTGCAGGCCTAAAGGCAGTTCGCCCGGATGGCGGTGGAAGATCGCGCGGAAGAAACGGGCGTCGCGGTTGAAGTTCAGGCAATAGCTTGCCTGATGGCCGGGCGCACCGTCGATCAGGACATGCGATATGCGCAACTGGCGAAATAGCGGCGAAGGGGGCACCGCCAGTCCCACCGCCTCCGCGATGCGCGAGGGGGCCGTCGTGCAGAGCAGTTGGTCGATGTCCAGTCGCTCGCCGGACCGCAGGATGATCGCGCGGACTCGGCCATGGTCGGCAACGATCCGGTCCAGTCCATCTTCCAGAATGAAGCGCACACCCGCGTGTGCCAGGCTGGCATGCAGGGCATCGATCCATGTCGATATGCCGCCTGCGCTTGGTCGCAGGAAGGGGCGGTTGGCCCCTGCAGGCAGGTCGGCATGACGCGCATGGGCGACCCGGCCGGACAGGGCGGGATCCTCCAGCAGTGCGGCAGTCGCCGCACTGTCGCCCAGGATGATCCGTCGCGGCACGAACCACTGCACCGCCTTTGCGTCTAATTCAGCCAATGCCCTGCCAAACAGACCGTGCACGGCGTCCTGGATCAGGCCATGAGCCAAGGTCGGACCATAGTGGCCAACAGCATAATCCAGCGCGGATGCAGGAGCCTCGTCCCCTTGCCTCGCCCCGCGCATCTCTGCAATCACGCCGTGTAGCGCCTCGCCCAGCATAGTGGCGTCCAGGCAGGAATTTTCCGGATTGAAGCGACCAGCGGTGATGGCCCCTTCACGGGGCCAACCATCCAAATGGGACCAGTCGAAGGCAAAGTCCGGACGATGGAAGAGCAACCCGTCCAGCCGCGCATCGCCGGTCGCCACCGGCAACCGCAAGCCCGCGTCCAGTATAAAGGAGTAGCCACCCAACTCTACCTTGGTCGAGTGCCACAGGCCGCCGACGCCCTTGCTCGCTTCGATCACGGCCACATCCCGCCCGCGCGCATGGGCCAGCGCCGCGCCGACAAGGCCCGCGATACCGCCGCCGATGATGGCGAGCGCCGTCATGCGAAACCCGCGTCCACGCGTGCGAGCAGGGCGAGATCCACGTCAAAATGCCAGTGCACGCAGACGCCCGCGCCGAACCGCAATTTCTGTTTCAGCAAGCCAGTATTGACCCCATAACCATCCGACAAACTGTTGATACCGAACGAAAATACTCTGCATCCGTCGGCCTTCGCCTGCTCCATCACGGCGCTCAGCAGATAATCCACCGCGCCCATGGCCCGGCCCCGTTCGTTGGACGCGATATATTGGGTGTGCACGGCGCGATGATTATAGGCGATGTACCATGTTCCGGCGATCATGTCCCCGTCTGGCCCGATAGCCAGCCACAGCGCATTTTCCCCCACGATCCGATCGCGCAGCGACAGCATGTCGGCCAGGCTGTGCACGGGCACGGCATCATGCCGTGACGCCAGATTGGCCGACAACAGGTTATGGAAAGCGATCCAGTCCGCCTCGCTTTCTGTTTGCCGCACGGCCACGCCCTTGCGCGCCGCCGCCGTGATGGACGCCCGCCGCTTGGGCGACATGCGATGATCCTGCTCCAGCCGCACGAAGTTCCAAAGGTCGCTGCGCCGCACCGTGCCGACGCGCATCAAGAGGCGAAGGTCGCTCTCGTCAAACTGGCCGCCGAAGATCGCCGGCACGCTTTTGTAGATCATCCGGCGATAGCCCCGGTCAAGGAGCAGCCGCGCAATATCTGAAAGCAGGCCGGCGCGAGTGGCGGGATCGATCCGGTCCTCAATCAGCCCGCCGAATGTACTGCCAGGATGCGACACGGCCACGTCCGCCTCGACGGGCGAGCGGGCGAGGGGTAGCACGGCTTGCAGCCGAACGTCGGCTTCTCGCCAGACGCACAGGCTTTCATCCTGAAAACGGTCGCCGTGATAGGCCAGGAACCGGCGGCTATGCATCACCGTTCCGCCGTTGCTCCGTCCGATCAGATCATCCCACAGCGCATCATGCCGCGCGTCGTGGAGTGCGATGCTATGCGACATGACCCATGGCCTCGTCCGGCTGCTCCTCGTCGAACGCGCCCGCAATAGCCGATAGATGGCCAGCCGGACCTTCCTGTCCGTTCGCGTGAAGCATGCGCGCAGTCAGGCGCAGCCAGTCGGGAAAGCTTTCCTGTCCCAGCCAGTGGATCGACGGCCAGTCGCCTGACCGCGCCTCCATCAGCCCTTCTTCCCCGAAATGCACGTCATGCGGGGATCCCGACAGCAGCCAGAGCGCGCGCCGAACGGCGACATGGGGTGTTTCCGGCACCAGTTCCAGCAACGCCGCGCACATCGGCTGATCGTTGCGGATACCGCAGATCAGCAGCATCCAGGCCAGCTCACACGGGTCCATCAACCCGAAGCTGTAGAGGGGTGCGGCTGGCGTGCCGCCGACCTCTACGCCCGCGCGCCAGCTTATGAGGCGCGCCGCTTCATCCAGGTCGCCGTCCAGCATCGCAATCACGCCGCTCAGGAAGCGCGGCTCGGCGATATGGCCGATCCATTCAAGCGACTGCGCCAACCGCCGCTGCGCGCCGGACCGGTCCCCGTCGGTCAGGATGGCGACCGTCGCGTCTTCCAATATCGCCGACATCGGCGTGTGCGGGATCGTCAGGTCCGCGATGGACGACCCGCAGCCCGCCGCAGACACCTTGCGGAAGCGGCCGAACCGCTCGGTCTGCTGCGGCACCTCATCGGCGGCGCAGGTCGCGCGGCATTCGAACCAATCGAGGATATGCGTCCAGTGCGCCCGCGTATAGCGCCCGTGAACCAGATCGTGCCCAGCCTTGCGGATGCGCTCATAATGCGCGGGGTCGGCCGATACGTCCTTCATCCGCTGGTACAGGTCCGGCCCCTCCCCCAGCAGGCAATTTTCCATATCCACGAAACCGAGGGCCTTCACCGTCTCGGAATCGGGCGCGACCAGCACTGCGCCGGCCGCCGGTATCTCCAGATGCTTGCGCACGACATAGTCCAGCCGGGTGGTGTCGGCGATGGCATAGTGCGACGCGGACAGCAGTCGCGCATATTTCTCATCCCGCGCCTCGAACGGGTTGACGGTGCCCGCAGCATAGCCCGGATGCGGGTAGATCAGCGTCGGAATGTGATGCGGCATTTCCTCGGTGATCTTCGCCCGCCAGGGATAGAAGGACGGGTAAAGATGACCGCCGAATATGCTGACCGGAATCGTTTTTTCCAGTTGATGGTCGCGGAAGACGGTGTCGTCGATAAACAGCGGGATGACGAAGCAATCATAGCGGGCGAGTTCCGGCATCTGCTGCAAATGTTCGATCCCGCAGAATACCGTGTCCGCGCCATAGTCGGCCAGCGCCCGCAGGATATGCGGCCGCGCCGGATCATGGGGATCGCAATTGAAGAAGAAGGCGCGCGGGATGTGCGGATAGGCAAGGGCATTCTTTACGCGCGTACGGATGGGTCGGACCCAGTGCACGGCGTCGTAGATGACGAAATCGGGCCGAACCCGGCCGCAGACTTCTTCGAAATCGAAATCCCCTTCGATCGTACTGACGTCGCAATGCAGAGCAAGCGCATGGACCCATTCGTCGGAAATGGCGCGCAGGAAGGGCGCGGCATCGGCGTTCACCTGCGGGCGCACGCACAAGGCACGGCGGCGAGGGCGAGGGTCAGCCATAGGGATCCTTCTGAAAAAACGCGGTGACCGCGTTGATCACGCGGTCCTGTTGATCGATGGTCATCCCGGCAAAGAGCGGCAGGCTGATGCCATTGGCCGCGAAATCTTCGGTCACCGGGAAGCCGCGTATGGGCGTGGGCAGATCGGCGAAACAAGGCTGACGGTGCAGGGGAATGGGATAATGCCGCCCGGTAGCGATGCCGTTGTCCGCCAGATGCGCGCGCAGCGCCTCGCTTGTTTCGCTTCGCACGACATAGAGATGGAAGACATGGTCGTAATGGACGACGGTGGGCAGATTGAGCGGGAGGCCCGCGAAAGCGAGCTGATA
Source organism: Sphingobium sp. CR2-8 (assembly GCF_035818615.1). NCBI lineage: Bacteria > Pseudomonadati > Pseudomonadota > Alphaproteobacteria > Sphingomonadales > Sphingobiaceae > Sphingobium > Sphingobium wonjuense. Next base: position 257,989 of record NZ_JAYKZY010000001.1, read on the forward strand.
GCGCGCCGCCAGCATCCGCCGCTGATCGGTCCATTCATCCAGTAGCGGCAGCTTGTGCCCCAGCACCAGCCCCTGGATGCCATCCATGCGATAGTTGAAGCCGACCCGATCGTGAACATAGCGCTGGCTTTGGCCATGATCGCGCAAGGCGCGGAGTAAGGCCGCATCCTCCGCATCGTCAGTGATGATCAAGCCGCCTTCGCCCGCGCCGCCCAGATTCTTGCCCGGATAGAAACTGAAGCATCCCATGCGACCAATTGTGCCAACGGCTCGGCCGCCATGGCGCGCGCCAATCGCCTGCGCAGCATCTTCGATCACCATCAGGTCATGCTCGCGCGCGAAGGATGCGACCGCGTCCATGTCGGCGGGCTGGCCATAGAGATGCACGGGGATGATCGCCCGCACGCCCTCTTCCATCCGCAGCGCCGTGTCGGCCATGTCGATGGTCCCGGTTGCGGACTCGACATCACAGAAAATCGGCACCGCGCCCGCATAGATCAGGCCCCAGACGGTGCCGACGAAGGTGTTGGAAGGAACCAAAACCTTGTCGCCCCTGCCGATCCCACCGGCGACCACCGCCAGGTGCAGCGCCGCGCTGCCGCTGCTGACGGCGACGGCATGGGCAGCGCCCAGATAGTCGCCGATCCTCGCTTCGAAATCCGAAACCCAGTCACCCAGGCAAAAGGCGCTAGCGGCGAAAAGGCGCTCCATGTCCGGCATCACGGCGTCGCGGATGCGGTCCCATTGGGGGGACAGGTCCATGAAAGGCACCGTGGCTGATGGCATGATGTCCAACTCCCGAACGCCGGATCAGGCGATCTTCTTGACCGGCGCGACGATGGCATCCACTCGTCGCAGGCTGGCGTCGAGCCGGGCCTGCGCCATCTCCAATGTCTTCACGATCGACAGGCCGAAATGCCCGTCGGTCCGGCACCGCTCCTGGCCCAGGATGACGCGGCGGAAATGCTCGACCACCGCGACCAGCGGTTCCGGTCCGGCGACGCGGGGCGAGGTGACGGAGCCGATGCGATAGCTGGGCAGCAGATCGCCGCGCTCATGCTGCGGCTGGAAGGCGATGCCGCTGTCGTAGATCTTGATCGGCTCGTCGCGATTAAGGTCGTCCCACACCACCATTTGCTCACTGCCACCGATGGCGATGCGCCGGACCTTCACCGGCGACATCCAGCTCAAGTTCAAATGGGCGATGAGATTGCCGGGATAATGCAGCGTCAGATAGGCGATGTCCGCCGATCCATGTCCGAAATGCCGATAGCCCGATGCCTCGACATCGATCGGCTCGCAGCCAAATAGATAGGTGATGATCGACAGGTCATGGGGGGCGAGATCCCACACGACGTTCACATCCGGCTGAAACAGGCCGAGATTGACACGCTGACTGTCGAAATAGGAGATGCGGCCCAGTGCGCCGCCATGGACCAGCTGCCCCAATTGCATCACGGCGGGATGGAACAGGAAGGTATGATCGACCATAAGCGTCAGTCCGCGCTTCTCCGCGCGGGCGATCAGGTCGGCGGCCTCATCTACCGACCCGCACATCGGTTTTTCCATCATCACATGTTTGCCCGCGTCCAGCGCCGAGCGCGCTATGCTATAGTGCGACGCGACTGGTGTCGCGATCACTATGACATCGATCGCGGGATCGGCCATCACTGCCGCCGGATCATTATGCACCGCCAGTTTCGGATGCGACAGCGCCAGTTCATCGCGCAGCCCCGGCCGCAAGTCGACCACGGCTTTGAGTGCCAGATGCGGATTGTTCGACAGGACGCGGAATATGTTCCGACCCCAATATCCCATTCCGAACAAAGCCACGTTGAGCATAGATTCCTTCACCCCTGCGATCGCCACAGCCTGTCGACCCCAATAGCGCAATGTCGACGTCCATGGTTAATAAATGGTTTATTGGGGAACGACTGAGGCAAGGAAACGCCGGAACGGCGGACATCGGCCTCAAAGGCGTAACCCGTGTGTGTTGACATGGCCCTACCGATAAATGCCGCTGACAAAGCGACATGGTGGCAATCCGGTCCAGGTCTTGAAGGCACGATTGAGCGTCGGCGAATCGGAATAGCCGGGTGCTTGCGCCACGTGCTCAAGCGCCAAGCTCCGGTCCTGAGTACGCCTCCGTTGAGAGTCGCCTTCCCCCGGGCGTGATGGACCGCTCTTAAGTTCGCTCTTGAGAGCGGTCGTAGGAGCGGTTTTGTGGGTCAGATCACGGTTTTCGGCGGGCCTGAGCGTCGGCGACGCTGGCGTGAGGACGAGCGGGCGAAGATTCTGTCCGAGGCATTCTCACCGGGTGCCTGCGTGGCACGGATAGCCCGGCAGTATGATGTGTCGACGGCGTTGGTTTACACTTGGCGCCGCAAAGCTGAAGTGCAGGCCGCTGCGTCGCCGGCGGAGGTCGGCTTCGTCGAAGCTGTCGTGCTTGACGAGGCAGACGGCAACCAGTTGTCATCTGCGCCAGCTGTTGTGGTGGATTTGCCTGGCGGGCGACGCGTGAACATCTTCGCCTCGGCGCCGCCGGATGTGGCTGCTGCTGTTCTGAAGGCGCTGATCCGATGATCCCGGTCCCGAGCGGCGGTAAGGTCTGGCTCGCGCTAGGGCATACAGACATGCGCCGGGGAATGAGGTCGCTGGCCTTGCAGGTTCAGCAGTCGCTGAACAAGGACGTCCATGCTGGTGACCTTTATGTCTTCCGGGGCCGGAGCGGGTCGCTTTGCAAAATTCTGTGGCATGACGGCCTCGGGATGTCCTTATACGCAAAACGTCTGGAAAAAGGGCGTTTTGTGTGGCCCGCCGCAAAGGACGGGACGGTCGCGATCTCGGCTTCAGCGATGGCTTGCCTGCTCGAGGGCATAGACTGGCGTAACCCTCAGGAGACCTGGCGCCCGACACAGGTTGGCTGATCCCCGGCGTCAATCAAGGTGAGAAAAAGCGCACCTGTCCGGGTACTTTGGCGGGCAAAATGTGCTGGAAAACTGGCTTAAATCCTGGGGTTTTCGGCAAGTTCGTGCTATAAAAGAGCATGGCCGAAAGCGACCCATCCGACGAGCTCGTCCAGCTTCGCGCTGAGGTTGCCGTCGTTCGGGAGCGGGCCGAGCAGGCCCAGGTAAAGCTGTTCGTAGCCGAGGCCGAGGTCGCGAAAGTTTGGGCGATCAACGCTGATCTGCTGGCCCGCAACGCCCACCTCGAACTGATGAACGAGACGATGCGCCGCGACAAATACGGCGCGAGTTCCGAGCGCAGCCGGCGTCTGCTGGGTCAGCTCGAACTCACCTTCGAGGAACTCGAGGCCAATGCCAGCGAGGCCGAACTGCTTGGCCAAATTGCAGCCGACAAGACCAGCACGGTGGCAGCGTTCACCCGCAAGCGTTCCACCCGCCGCGACTTCCCGGCCGACGTGCCGCGCGAGAAGGTCGTTATCCCGGCGCCAGAACTTTGCCCGTGCTGCGGCTCGGACGATCTGAGCCATCTGCCCCCGGCGATCACCGAAACGCTCGAGAGAGTTCCCGCCCGCCACAAGGTGATCCAGACGGTCCGGGAAAAGGTCTCATGCCGTAAGTGCGAGAAGATCAGCCACCCACCGGCACCCTTCCACGTGACGCCGCGCGGGATGTTCGGGCCGCACTTCCTGGCAAACCTGGCCTTCCAGAAGTACGGTCTGCACCAGCCCCTCAATAGCCAGCGTGATCGGCTCGAGGCCGAAGGCATCCCCTTGAGCCTCTCGACGCTCGCGGATCAGATCGGCGCGATCTGCGTGGCGGTGAAACCCCTGTTCCTGCTGCTGGAGGCTCATGGGCTCGCCGCTGACCGCCTGCATGCCGACGACACCACCGTTCCACTTCTGGCCAAACTGAAAACCAGCGTGGCGCGGATATGGGACTATGTGCGCGACGATCGCCCGTTCGGCGGCCCGGCGCCGCCAGTGGCGCTGTGCTACTACTCCAGCGATCGCAGGGGCGAGCATCCGCGCGCCCACCTGGCCGGCTATACCGGTATTCTCCAGGTCGACAGGTATGCCGGCTTCAATGCCCTGTTCGAGGAAGGCTGGGCCGATAAGCCCATGACGCGCGCAAATTGCTGGGTTCATGCACGCCGGGAATTCTTCAAGCTCGTCGACATCCGGCAGCAGCTCAAGCGCAACAAGAAAAAGGGCACCGCGCCGCTCATCTCGCCGCTGGCGACCGAGGCGCTCGAGATCATTGATCGGCTCTTTGCCATCGAGCGCGACATCAACGGCAAGCCTTCCGCCGAGCGCCTGGCCGTTCGCCAGGAGCTGTCCGCTCCGATCGTTGCCGAACTGGAGGCATGGATGCACGAGACGCGCAGCAAGCTCTCTCGTCACGATGTCGTGGCCAAGGCCATCGCCTACCTTCAGAACGACTGGGCGGGCTTCACCACATTCCTCGCCGATGGCCGGATCTGCCTCTCGAACAACGCCGCGGAACGCCAACTGCGCAGCGTTGCTCGGGGAAGAAAAGCCTGGTTGTTTGTGGGCTCAGATCGCGGCGGCCAGCGCGCCGCGATGATGTTCAGCCTGTTCGGCACGGCTCGGCTCAACGACGTTGATCCGCTCGCCTGGTTCACCGACGTCCTCGCCCGGATCGCCGACATCCCACAGAACCGCCTTCACGAACTCCTCCCTTGGCGTACGCCTCCGTTGAGAGTCGCCTTCCCCCGGGCGTGATGGACCGCTCTTAAGTTCGCTCTTGAGAGCGGTCGTAGGAGCGGTTTTGTGGGTCAGATCACGGTTTTCGGCGGGCCTGAGCGTCGGCGACGCTGGCGTGAGGACGAGCGGGCGAAGATTCTGTCCGAGGCATTCTCACCGGGTGCCTGCGTGGCACGGATAGCCCGGCAGTATGATGTGTCGACGGCGTTGGTTTACACTTGGCGCCGCAAAGCTGAAGTGCAGGCCGCTGCGTCGCCGGCGGAGGTCGGCTTCGTCGAAGCTGTCGTGCTTGACGAGGCAGACGGCAACCAGTTGTCATCTGCGCCAGCTGTTGTGGTGGATTTGCCTGGCGGGCGACGCGTGAACATCTTCGCCTCGGCGCCGCCGGATGTGGCTGCTGCTGTTCTGAAGGCGCTGATCCGATGATCCCGGTCCCGAGCGGCGGTAAGGTCTGGCTCGCGCTAGGGCATACAGACATGCGCCGGGGAATGAGGTCGCTGGCCTTGCAGGTTCAGCAGTCGCTGAACAAGGACGTCCATGCTGGTGACCTTTATGTCTTCCGGGGCCGGAGCGGGTCGCTTTGCAAAATTCTGTGGCATGACGGCCTCGGGATGTCCTTATACGCAAAACGTCTGGAAAAAGGGCGTTTTGTGTGGCCCGCCGCAAAGGACGGGACGGTCGCGATCTCGGCTTCAGCGATGGCTTGCCTGCTCGAGGGCATAGACTGGCGTAACCCTCAGGAGACCTGGCGCCCGACACAGGTTGGCTGATCCCCGGCGTCAATCAAGGTGAGAAAAAGCGCACCTGTCCGGGTACTTTGGCGGGCAAAATGTGCTGGAAAACTGGCTTAAATCCTGGGGTTTTCGGCAAGTTCGTGCTATAAAAGAGCATGGCCGAAAGCGACCCATCCGACGAGCTCGTCCAGCTTCGCGCTGAGGTTGCCGTCGTTCGGGAGCGGGCCGAGCAGGCCCAGGTAAAGCTGTTCGTAGCCGAGGCCGAGGTCGCGAAAGTTTGGGCGATCAACGCTGATCTGCTGGCCCGCAACGCCCACCTCGAACTGATGAACGAGACGATGCGCCGCGACAAATACGGCGCGAGTTCCGAGCGCAGCCGGCGTCTGCTGGGTCAGCTCGAACTCACCTTCGAGGAACTCGAGGCCAATGCCAGCGAGGCCGAACTGCTTGGCCAAATTGCAGCCGACAAGACCAGCACGGTGGCAGCGTTCACCCGCAAGCGTTCCACCCGCCGCGACTTCCCGGCCGACGTGCCGCGCGAGAAGGTCGTTATCCCGGCGCCAGAACTTTGCCCGTGCTGCGGCTCGGACGATCTGAGCCATCTGCCCCCGGCGATCACCGAAACGCTCGAGAGAGTTCCCGCCCGCCACAAGGTGATCCAGACGGTCCGGGAAAAGGTCTCATGCCGTAAGTGCGAGAAGATCAGCCACCCACCGGCACCCTTCCACGTGACGCCGCGCGGGATGTTCGGGCCGCACTTCCTGGCAAACCTGGCCTTCCAGAAGTACGGTCTGCACCAGCCCCTCAATAGCCAGCGTGATCGGCTCGAGGCCGAAGGCATCCCCTTGAGCCTCTCGACGCTCGCGGATCAGATCGGCGCGATCTGCGTGGCGGTGAAACCCCTGTTCCTGCTGCTGGAGGCTCATGGGCTCGCCGCTGACCGCCTGCATGCCGACGACACCACCGTTCCACTTCTGGCCAAACTGAAAACCAGCGTGGCGCGGATATGGGACTATGTGCGCGACGATCGCCCGTTCGGCGGCCCGGCGCCGCCAGTGGCGCTGTGCTACTACTCCAGCGATCGCAGGGGCGAGCATCCGCGCGCCCACCTGGCCGGCTATACCGGTATTCTCCAGGTCGACAGGTATGCCGGCTTCAATGCCCTGTTCGAGGAAGGCTGGGCCGATAAGCCCATGACGCGCGCAAATTGCTGGGTTCATGCACGCCGGGAATTCTTCAAGCTCGTCGACATCCGGCAGCAGCTCAAGCGCAACAAGAAAAAGGGCACCGCGCCGCTCATCTCGCCGCTGGCGACCGAGGCGCTCGAGATCATTGATCGGCTCTTTGCCATCGAGCGCGACATCAACGGCAAGCCTTCCGCCGAGCGCCTGGCCGTTCGCCAGGAGCTGTCCGCTCCGATCGTTGCCGAACTGGAGGCATGGATGCACGAGACGCGCAGCAAGCTCTCTCGTCACGATGTCGTGGCCAAGGCCATCGCCTACCTTCAGAACGACTGGGCGGGCTTCACCACATTCCTCGCCGATGGCCGGATCTGCCTCTCGAACAACGCCGCGGAACGCCAACTGCGCAGCGTTGCTCGGGGAAGAAAAGCCTGGTTGTTTGTGGGCTCAGATCGCGGCGGCCAGCGCGCCGCGATGATGTTCAGCCTGTTCGGCACGGCTCGGCTCAACGACGTTGATCCGCTCGCCTGGTTCACCGACGTCCTCGCCCGGATCGCCGACATCCCACAGAACCGCCTTCACGAACTCCTCCCTTGGCATTGGAAAGCTGCTCAGCAGCAGGCCGCCGAAGAAATCGCCGCCTGAACCACGGTACCGCGACAACTCGCGGCGGCTATCGGATGCGTACCCCTTGGCATTGGAAAGCTGCTCAGCAGCAGGCCGCCGAAGAAATCGCCGCCTGAACCACGGTACCGCGACAACTCGCGGCGGCTATCGGATGCGTACGGTCCTGAGCAGGGCTGCATTCAAGCCAACCACGCGCTGCGAAAGCTGACAGCGAGCATTCAAGCATCAGATAGCTGAGCGCTTCCCATGAATGCGGACAGGATAGACATTATGAAAGAGGAACTTATCGATCGGGGCCGAGATACGGCTCGGGGTGAAGGATATCTTCTGCGCCAACAATTGCGTGAAACCTATTCTGCCGATCGCAGGAATCTGCGAGAAAGCCCGTGATAGAGCTTGTCCTTGCAAACGGATTGGGCAGCAAAGTCGGCAATAAGTGCAGAACCGAGGAGAGGCATCATAAGCCCTCGGCTTGCGGTTGTCTCTGAAATGATGATGACTGCAGTTAACGGCGCTCTGACGACACCTGTAAAGTAAGCCACCATGCCCAGCAAAACGATTGTGCCCGGCGGGTAGGTCGGAAATATGGAGCGCAACAAGTCGCCAATGCCTGCGCCTATCGACAGCGAGGGCGCGAAGATACCTCCAGGCAGTCCTGAAACGGCAGTGGCGAGCGTAGTCATAAATTTAGCAGCACCGAACCAGGCTGGAGCCGCATCGCCCTCGACGATGCTTCGCGCAGTTTCGTACCCTGTCCCCCAAGTCAATCCGGTCAGGGTGCCGACAACCGCAACTACAAGACCGCACAGAAGCGCAAACAGCACCGGGTGCGCGCGTAACCAAGCCATAGGGGCGATCGACGTCGTTCCGGCGGCAAGCATCAGCCGCGAAAAGAGACCTCCGGCAACACCGCCTGCCACGCCTGCGATCGGCGCGGCTATGATGGCTTGGGATACGCCAAGCGTCTGACGCATCGCCCCGAAGTAGATATAGTCGCCGGCAAGTCCCAAACTTACCATGCCCGCGATCAGGACTGCAGCCATCACCAGCAGCGTCATGCGCTGCTCATACGCTGCAGCCAGTTCCTCGATAGCAAAGGCGACGCCAGCAAGAGGCGTGTTGAACGCCGCGGCGACACCGGCAGCGCCGCCTGCAATATAGACCGAGGACCGAATGGGAATGCGCATCAATCGGTGCATCCGGCCCATGATCGCTGCAGCGATCTGAACGGTCGGCCCCTCGCGTCCCACCGACGCGCCAACCAGTAGGGCGGTCGTTGTCAGGAAGAATTTGGCGATAGCAGCACGCGCTGAAACGAACGTCGATAAGGCGGCTTCAGGATTTTTCGTGGCCGCCATCACCTGTGGAATGCCTGACCCTCTTGCGAGAGGCGCAAAGCGGTTCGTCAGCCAAACAATGCCTGCAAAGCCGAGGGGCGTTACGATGAGCGGTAGCCACCGGTATCGATTATAAACAGCGTGAAAAAGCGTGTTGGCCCTGTCCGCGATATCCGCAAACAGCAAGGCAACCAGTCCAACCAGCACTGCGCCACCCAGGAAGGCCACGCGCCGCCGCCATATCAAGGCCTCCGGGCCATGACGACGAAGGAGTACGCGTAAGCGGCGGGGCAGCAAGATGGACAGCGACTTCACAAGAATAACAACTCAGCTTTGGTGCGATAAATGGGCGTCAAAAAATCCCATGGGTGTTTCATCGCATCATGTCCACCCAATGAAAACTGCCTCCTGAAAAGCCGGAGCGCTTCATAGCTGTACCGATGCGCGGCAGATACTCCGCCAGTTACCAAAGCTCAGTCTAACGTAGCTGCGCGAACTCGTTCTCCAGCGCCCGAAGTTGTTCTCGGGAAGTCACATTGGGGGCCAGGACGGACAGAGCCCTCGGCGACATATCTCCTCGCCGACCACTTACGTTCACCAGGCCAGGCGCCACGCGCGCCACGATACCCGCCGTCACCGGATTGGATAGGAGATCCCTCAAGGCAGTGTCGATGGAACGACCTTGACGCGCCGGCACGGGAAGGGTCGATGCCCAATCGCCCCACGCGCTGGCCTGACGTCCGACCGGCATGAGCGTTTCGAAAAAATGGCTCAGTCCATCGCGTTGGAGATAGGCGCTCGGCGGCAGGAAATCATCGCCAAGCCGGGTCAGCCAACTGTCCAGATCGCGCTCCAGAGCGTTGCGTGTGGCGGCCATCGCGGGATCATCGACGCGATTGCGCATCTGATAGGGATCGTCGCGATTATCATAGAGCAGCCAAGGTCCGTGCAACGATCGCACAAAGGTATGGCGCGCCGTCCTCACCCCTCGATAGGCGTCGATCCCATGGGTGCGCGCGGTCGTGATCGGGACGGGCATGCTCAAAAAGGCACTGGTCGGCGCGGCCTTGTCCGTATGTCCCAGCAGGGACGGCGAAAAATCATGCCCCTGTAAACCTTCAGGCACGGGCACGCCCGCAAGGCCAAGCAAGGTGGGCATCACATCGGGTGAATTAAGCGGCACATCAATATGCTTGGAACCGGTGCCCAATTTGCGCGGATAGCGCAGCATGAAAGGAACACGTACGGATTCTTCCCAAGGATAGATCTTATAATCAAGCCCTTGTGACCATGCCATTTCGCCATGGTCCGACGCGAATATGACGATCGTGTCCTCAGCGCCCAAACGGTCGAGGGATAGCATCAACCGCGCGAAACAGTCGTCCAACGCCGCAATAGCGGCGTAATAGCCACGCAGTTCCTCGATCGCCTTTGCCCGGTCCGCTTCTGGCACATTGGGGCGAAGGACCAGATCCTTGTCCCGATAGAGGCGGTCATAGGCTTCGGGCGCGGAATAGGGAAAATGGGGTGGCCCCCACGACAACATAAGGAAATAGGGATCGTCCTTGCCATGATGCGCTTCGATAAAATTCAGTGCGTCGTCCGTCTGCGCTATCGCATCATAGCCCTGCCAGTAGCGCGGACGGATGTCGTCGCCCGCATAATAGATTGAATGATTATAGTCGTGGGTGCATTCGGCGGCCTTCCAATATTGGAAACCGAAGCGCTTATCCGGTGGGATGGGTTCGAGGCGCCGTTCATAACGTCCTTCCGGGCTGCCATGCAGATGCCACTTGCCAATATAGCCAGTTTGATAACCAGCTTGGGCAAACGCCTCGCCCAGGGTGATATGACGGGGCACTAACGGCACATCGTTGATATAGACTCCATGCGTGAGTGCATGGTCCCCCGTCATCAGTGATGCGCGAGCGGGGCAACAGACAGGCGTGCCCGCTACCGCCTGATCGAAGCTCACTGCCTCTTGCCAGAAGCGATCCAACGCCGGCGTGCGGGCATTGACGTCGCCGCGATGGTTGAAAGCCTGCGCTCGCCATTCGTCCGCCAGCACGAACAGGATATTGGGCCGCTTGCCTGTTTTCGGTCGGGCAACGGCCGCCTGACCGGACAGTGTTGCCGCCATGCCGGTCATGCCGAGCAGAAAATGCTTTCGAGTCATGCGCATCGACATCGGCTATACCTTCTAGTCGTCAAAGTCGGGAAACTGTCGATCATGGAAGTCGAGCGAGGTTCGCGTCCTCCAGTTTTCGTCGTGCGACCGGGATCAACTTGATTTCTCCCATCAACCCGGCGGGTAACAGCGGCTCGTCCCCGGTAAAAGATTGGGGCGCTGAACGCCCGAGCCGGTTCTGCAATATCCAGGTTTGCGGCTGCGATGCCCTTCGGTCGCCGATCAAGCGATTGCGCCAACTATTGGCGACTTTAATCGAAAGCCGATTGCGACCGTCGACCAACGCCTCGCTGATGTCTAGCGGACGACCGGGGATCCACATCGTCCCCATCGTCCGGCCGTTCACCGTGACCTCAGCGATGTTGGCGCATTGCTCAATCGACAGCAGCCAGCGCAATCCCTTCAATGATCGATGCTTGAAACACGTCACATAGCTGGCCGTGCCCGAATGAAATCGGATCGCGTCATCTGTCTCCTGCGTCCAGGATCGCAGAGCGGTCACCTGCTTCATGTGCGAACGCGGCTGGTTGTCGAAGCGGATGTCCCACGGACCGCCAAGAATATGGTGGGGAGGCAAGGCATCAACGCGCACGGAATGGCTGCGCCCGCCGCCCGTGGAAAGCGTCCAATGTCCGGACGCCGTCACATCGACGAACGCCCCCTGACGATCTGGGCTGATCACAAGTGCCGAAATGTCTGCCGCCGTGGAGGCAACGAGAGGGCTGGTGTCGCGATGATCGGCCATGAGGATAACCGATGCCACGGGGCCGAGAGAAAGGCGTACCGCCGTTCCATCCAAACGAGCCTGTCGCGAGGGCAATAGATGCTCCCTGCCATCGACCGGATCAATCATGCGTATTTGTCTTCCGGTCGTCCGCAAATGCAGATCGAGGTCCAAACTATTGTCGCTTTGGTTCGACAGGAAAAACACGTCACGCTCAGGGGTAATTCTGTGCGTCCACCTAAGCTCAGGCACAACGCCCTCGATCGCTGGTGCTAGACCCAGGTCGCCCAGAATATGTGCGAGATCGCCGGTTTGATGGACCTTGACCTGGCTCGAAGAGGCGTTGGAGGCAGGCCACAAGATGTCGATGATCCTAAGCGTTTCCTCCAGCTTCGTCCGCTCCTGCAAGCTCGAAAGTGGCCGCGGTTTGGGGCCAAACAGCGTTGCGCCCTCCGCAACCAGCTGGTTCAGCTTCACCGCAGTGCGATGGCTGATGGTCAAATCCGGCGGTATTACCAGCATCGCATAGGAAGCGCCGCTGGGCAGTATGATCCGCCCGTCCTTGACCGAAGCCAGGGTCCAGAGCGCGTCCGCGTTAAGGGAAGTGAAGGCATGACCGGGCGGCGGCGCTGGTTCCAAATTGTCCTTCACATAAGCACGCGCCGGAATGTCTTCACCCATGAAGTAACAAAGGTCGGCGACCATGCGCCCCTGTTGCAGCCAATGCTGGCAACGCGACAGATAGCCGATCCATGCGCCCGCCATCGGCCACCAGGTCTGCGAGGGGCTGAAGAAAGCGCCAAGGCCGAACAAGGTTATGCCGGGCTTGCGATCTGGAAATGCCTGATGCGCCCAGACGTGCAGGATCATGCGATTGACGCCAAGGCAGAAATTCTCGTCGCCTTGCCGCTTGAAGGAGAAAGGATGCTCGCTCCAGTCGAGCCCACCGGTCCATGCTTCCGCGCCGACAATCTGCTTGCCATACACCTGTGCGGCGGAAGCGGCTTCCATGACGTCGCTTGGCTTGTCGCTATTATGGCGCGCATGCCAGAACTCCCCGCATGGCAGGTCGACATCGCGGAAGATCGCCAAGCCATCGCTGGGAAAGCTGGCATTGGCAGGTTCCGAGGAAAACAGACAATCATGCTGATGCGCCAGGCGCGCAATGGTGCCGAAGAAGCTTTCGGGCAAGAGTTCACCGATCGTCCTGCGCCAGTCCGTGAGGAAGCCATCGACGGTCAAGGCATCGTTTACGGGGATGCCGACCAGAACAAGCAGCAACGGGCCTACATCATAGCCTCGTCTTTCCTTAAAAGCCTCTAACAGGCGCGGAGACCAATTCTGCCCGCGCCCCTCCCAACTATCCATGTGCAATGTTTTGAGGATTTGCGGCGACAGCGAAGGCCCGACACGGCGGATTGCTTCGCCAAACCAGCGGTCGAACTGCATTGCCACGGCTTGCGGATCGAACTTGTCACATTCCAGCCCGCCCATGCGTCCAGAGGGTGATGTGGTCTTGCCATTTGTCGTCGCGCCCACACGCACGACCATCCAGCGCCTCTTATCAGACGGGCGCCAGCGGCAAGCACCGGAAGGCGAGACTTGATCGGAAATGTCAATGATGTCGCTAATTGCCACGCAATGACGGCTTGGCAGCATCGCTTCCGTTATGGGATCGGCAAATCCCCATGCCTCGCCCGATCGCACTTGACGGCAATCGACCACCGGCTGTGCGGAAAGGGTCAACGACGCCAGTTGCAGAGTTTGGCTTGCCGCCATACGGCCATCATGGCCGCTGGAAACAGGCACGCTCTGCGGATCATGCACGAACCGGAAATAGCGTGCGCGAACGGGCGGTATGGCATGGTCCAGCTCGACGAGGTTCGCCTGCCAGCCCAGTTGCGGTGCGCGCAGGCGATGCACCGTATGGAATGATTGACCATCATCGCTTGCCTGGACGATCAAGCTGTTTGCAGCCGTACTATAGCCCAGCGAGAGAAAGGGCAGGATTGCGACCGACTGGCTCCGGATTGTAACGCTAGCGAGCGCGAAAGGACGATCGAACGAATATTGTATCCAGCCGGCCTCTTGCGTGTCGATGACATTATCCGGCTGACCGGTGTTACGAAGGCGATCGGGCTGGTCTATGGCCCAACTTGTCAATACGCCGGTGCAACGGGAACCGCCGTCATGCCAGGCGTCCGGTACGGGAAAGGCGAAGCTCGCGACGTCTCGATAGTAGTTCTCACGGGCTAATGGCTGAGGTAGCGAGGTCGCGCCAGCGTCGTGCGACAGGTGGCTGACCGTCCACACGATTTGCTGCGCTGATTTTTCCGGTGTGACCCACGCTCCGCCCGCTGTGCCCCATCCATCGCACATGTTCATCCCAATGGTTATGCCGCGATCGCGCGCATGCATCGTGGCAAGGCGCACCATCTCCCACCATTGTGGACTGTGTGATTCTACCGGCGGCGCGATCAGCGTCGCTTCACTGACCCCGCCGATGTTGAAGATGATCGCACCTGCAATGCCCGCGCCATACATGGCATCGAGATCTGCTATGATGCCTTCGCGTGTAATGTTGGCATCCAGCCAATACCAATAGACCCAAGGGCCTGCTCCAGCTTCGATCCCTTCACCCTCGGCTGGCGCCGCGAGCGTACCGCCAGGCATGGCGAACGCAGCGCCCAAACCAGCAGTCGCTTTGAGCAGCGTCCTGCGATGCAAGGTCGAGAAATGATCCATCATATCTCCATCGACAGGTGACAGAGCCGAAGCGCCGTCACCTGTCTGGCAGGCTGGCTCAGAATTTCGCGCCGAGGGTGACGAAAAAAGCGCGAGGCTGGTTCAGCAGGATGTTGAAGGGGGCGGCTGGATTGGCCGCAACCGCCGCAGGCGTGAGCGTCTGCCGATTGAGCGCGGTGAGCAGGGCGCCTGAAGGTGCCCAAGACAATACGCCCTTGGAATTGAACAGGTTATTCACGTTCGCACCGACGCTCAAATTCTCGCTGAGGTTCCAGTTCAGGCCAAAGTCCACCTCATGATAGGCGGGCAGATTGAAGGCATTATAACGGTTGGCCGGCCGCTTTCCCAAATAGCGCCAGGTCAGGAAGGTGGAGAAGGTGTCCGTCGGCGAATAGCGCAAGGTAGACGTCGACATGATTTCAGCGGCATTGTCCGCCTTGCCGTTCGGAACCCGGATGATCGTATCGTCGGCGGGACCGGGCGCACCGAAATTATAAGTGGCGAAATCCTTGGACTTCGACTTTTGCAGCGTCAGCGCGACGCGAAGGTTGAGGCGATCGACCAGATCGGCATCCGCTTCGACCTCGACACCATAGGTCATAGTCTGCGACAACAATGGTGCGGGAACGTAGGAAGTGCCATCTGGATTGCTGCCAAAAGCCGTGGTCCCGACATTGCTGAGCTTGCTGTAGAAGGGGGTGAGGGTCGCGCGAACCCAGTCGCGGCGGAAGCGATAGCCGGCCTCGATCTGTTGGATTTTCTGGGGAATGGGCGTTACATTCTGTAGTTCGGCCAGTGTGTCATAAGTGGTGAAAAAGCCAAGGTCGGGCGCTTTCTTACCCTGCGAGTAGCGGACATAAACAGAATTGCTTTCGTCGAACTTATAAGTCGCCGCAGTCGAGAAGGAGAGAAAATCGAGATTAAAGCGATATTCGTACGGTGCCTGATAGGTAACGGCAAAATTGTCGTAGAGCGTGTCCACATTGCCATCAAGGCCGCCATAGCTGCTGCTGCCCGATTGGGGATTGGCGATCGCTACGTCGTTGGAACCCTTGTTGCGGATATATTCATATCGCAACGCCCCCTCCAGCGTCAGCCCATCCACGACCTCATAGTCCGCACCGCCGAAGACAGAGAATTGCCGCTGCTTGCCGCGGAACGGCGTTCCCGCGAAACGTTGTCCGATCCCGGCGAAGCCATCAGCCGTCGTCACCTGCTGCACGGCCCCGTTTGGCGTCGTCAGCGTGATGTTGAGCATATGCGGTTGATTTTGGAGTGTCGACACGCCGAAGCCGGCCCCGCCGCCATATTGGTTGACATTGGCGTCGGAGAAGAAGGCGCCCAGCGTGATGCTGCCGCGATCAAGCTTCTTGGAAATGCTGAACTGGTCCATGATCTCCCGGACCCGCGGATTATAGTTGAAGGCGGTCTGTGTAATGATCGCGTTCTGCAAGACCTGCTGATTGGGCAGGTTGTTCAGCAGCACCGTGCGTGCACCGTTCGCATTTCGGACCTGCGCCAGCAATTGGCCAGTCACGACGTCGCGGTATGAATATACGCCATTCGCGGAGGTGTTCAACAATGTATTGGTGAAGCCATCGGTAATTGGCAGAGCGAAGGCCAAGGCGGAACTGTCATAATCCGCCTTGTTCCAGTTCACCTTGAAGTTGTTGCGGACCGTCCATCCACTGTCGAAGTTGTGATCGAACTTCAGGCCCAGAACTTTCGCGGTCGCGTGGACGACATTGCGCCCGTTCCACTGCTTCGTCGGCCCGTTCACGGTCTCGACATAGTTGTGCGGCGAAGCGGGGATCAGGAAGGAATCGTAGCGGGATATACCCTGCGCGAGGCGCGGATTGCTAAAGTCTCTTCCAGGCTGGAACTCATAGAAAGCGTTATGATCGTCCTGATATTTGCCATAAAGCAGGATTGATCCATCGCCATAATCCCACAATAAATTGGCTTTGACCTGGCCACCCCGGTTCATCGGATAGGCGTTGTCGCGGGCGCCCTTATTATATCGATAGAAGCCGCTGACGCTATAATAGAGGGCATTCTCGCCGATCTGGCCGCCGGCACGAGCGTCAAACCGATAATAGGGATTGCGGCCATCGCCTTCCAGCCCCAGGCGGGTGCGCATTTCCAGGCCAGGGCTGTCGCGCCCGGTCTTCGAGATATAGTTGAAGATTCCGCCTGGCGCATTAGGCCCAGTCACAACCGCAGTACCGCCGCGCAGGGCTTCCAGCCGCTCCAGGCTCAAATCCTGACGGTAGAAAAAATCCGGTGTGTAATTGTTGAACGTGACGTTGGTAACCGGCAGACCGTCTTCCTGCATGGAGACATAATAATAGCCGGTTGCAGCTTCAGTGGAGTTGGCGGAGATGCCGCGCGAATAAACAATGTTGCGTACTTCACCCAGGGCTGAGTTCACAAAGACGCCCGGTACGTTGCGCAATAGATCGGCAGCGCTTGCCGGTACGGACTGTTGTAACGTCGCTGCATCAAGTGTCGACACCGCGACGGACACAGGAGCCCGCGCACTCAGCGTTCCGGTGACGACGATGTCAGCAGGCGCGGGAGCTTCCTGCGATACCCGCTCCGACACCGTGCCGACGCCCGCCGCATTCTCCTGCCCGCGGCCTTGCTCGGCTTCCAGTACGAAGGCGCCGCCCGGCGTGCGCAGCCCGCGCAATCCCGATCCCTGCAGCAAGATGGACAAGGCTTGGTCAGGCGAATAGCGCCCTGAAACCGGGCGGGCACGCTTTCCGCGCACCAGACCGGGCGAGTAAAGGATTTGCTGGCGGGTCTGCACGATGAACTGGTTCAGCCCCTGATCGAGTGAGGAGGCTGCAATGCGCACCGCAACTTGCTGTGAGCGGACTTCGGCCTGCGCGGAGGCGATTGTCGCGCCAGTAGCGACAGAGATAGCTAATAAGGACGACACAGAAAAACGGATCATCAACCCCTCCCAAAACTTGTGCGGCCCCATTTTGTTGGGGACCTTATTCTCCAAGACGCAGGGAAGGCCGGTATGCGAACCGGACTATGAGAAATTTGTGAAAAAACCTGTTCGACCGAACCAGCACCACCTCAGCGCGAAACATGGCGCAGCATGATACGGCCATGCTGGCCAGGTCGGCTCTCGACATGGAAGCCGATGGCGAGCGCTTCGGTGAAGGCCTGAAAAGATCCGGTATGGAACGCGCCGCTAACTTTGATCTGGGCAGTCTTATCGTCAGCCAAGACTAGCTGCATTTCGCTATAGCGGTTCATTTCCGCTACGGCTTGAGACAAGGGAAGATTATCAAACCGGATAATGCCTTCGCGCCAACCCGCCCAGTCTGCCGGGTTCTTTACTGGGCGCAATGTCGCGCCCGCCGGACCCACGATCAATAATTGCCGGGGAACCATCGCGATATCGACAGCCTCAGATGTGGACCGCGCTGGTCGAACAGAAACCTTGCCCTCTGCCAGCATGATTTCCGTTTCATCCTGCTTTATACGCACGTCGAAGGCTGTACCATGGGCTTCCACCCGTTGTCCGCCAGCAAAAACAAGGAAAGGCCTGTCCTTTTGCTTGGCAACTTCGAACCAGGCCTGTCCAGCGTCCAGCATCACACGGCGCTCCGACGCTGTATAAGCGACCCTGATCCGACTGGCCGTGTTTAGCGTGACACGAGATCCATCGCCCAGGGCCAGCGTCAGTTTCTGGCCGACTGCCGTCTGAAACTGCTGCGCATCGGGAAAAGCGACTTGCGCCGATTTTACAGATTCGGGCCGTTCGGAACTGGCCGAGCGATAAAGCGTGTAGATCGGTATCACGACCACCGCCAGCGCGAGCAGCAAAGCGACGGTCGTTACGCCTGCGGAGCGATCCGACGCTTTGCCACGCAATGCGAGCCGTGCAAGAGTCTGCTGGCGCAACGAAAGGATTTCAGGCGCATCGGCCATGCCGCGGACGGCGTCCTGGCCAGCTTTGACACGTGCATAGGCGGCGTCATGAGCGGGATTGGCGCGCCAGCGATCGAATTCGGCCGACACATGTGCGGATTCTGCATCATTCATGCGTGCATGCCAATGCACCGCCTCCGCATCCAAATCGTTCAGATGTTCAGCGATGACGCCAATCCTCCAGCGCGTGAATCACATGAGCCAGCGCGCGCGCATAATGTTTCTCCACCGCACGGCGGGAAATGCCAATAGCCGCAGCGATATCGTTCATGCGGCACTCCTCAAAAACCCGCAGGACGAAGATATCGCGCGATCTTTCTGGGAGTGCCAGCAAGGCTTCCCGCAACCGCGATATCGCTTCCCTACCTTCCAAGACGCGCAGCGGCGTCATATCCGAACCCGGCACTATATTTTCGTCCAGGCTCAGATGCTGCGTAATCTGCCGGGCTGAGTCGCGCCTTGCCTTGTCGCGCAGGCTGCTCGCCGCCGTCACGAACAGATAATGTTCGGGCTTTTCGATCGAAAGCGGGTCCGGCAGCGCGCTTAGCCGCAGAAAAACGTCCTGCACAAGATCTGGCACATCGTGTTGATTGGTAACGCGGCGTTCGAAATAGCGGGTCAACGGACGCGCATAGAGGCGAGCAAGCCGATTGAGCAAGCTGTAGCGCGCTCTGTCCGAGTGCTTTTGCTCCAGCGCCTGGTTCTCCAAAGCTTCGCCCTTCTAATCGGAGGCTGACCAGCTTCTGCTAGCAGCGTTGCAGCTGTTTGAGCAAGTTGTAACCTCTTTATTCTGCCGGAACGTGGGACTGTGTTCGCGCCTGAATAGTGAACTGCGCCACGTTTGCCGGAGGCTCCAACTCCTGAGAAGGTGGAGCCTGTATGAGCAAGACGACGAACAAATTTGCCCCCGAGGTCCACGAATCAGCGGTACGGATGGTGATCGATCACGAGTGCGATTACCCCTCCCGCTGGGCGGCGGTGGTGCCGTTCGCGGAGAAGATCGACTGCGGCAAGCGTGCTGGTGCCCCGGCCGAGGTCGCCGTCAAGATGACGGCGCTCGAACGCGAGGTTTGCAAGTTGCGACAGGCTTATGCCGTATAGTGCGGCGCGAGTGATGGCTCTTCCTGTTCTGCGGGCGGCTTGATCTTGAACCAAAGCGCATAGAGCGCGGGCAAGAACACCAGGGTCAGGATTGTGCCACCCAACGTGCCGCCGATCAGCGTGACTGCCATCGATCCCCAAAACACCGAACTGATAAGCGGCACGAACGCGAGCACCGCCGCCAGCGCAGTCAGGATAACCGGGCGCGATCGCTGAACGGTCGCCTCGACCACTGCGTGGTAAGGCGCCATGCCTTCCTTCTCATGATCATGGATCTGGCCGATCAGGATCAATGTGTTGCGCATCAGGATGCCAGCAAGGGCGATCAGGCCGAGGATTGCGTTGAAGCCGAAGGGCTGGCCGCTGATCAACAGCGTGGGAACGACGCCGATGAGTCCCAGCGGCGCGGTCAGCAGCACGATCGCCATCGCCGAAAGGCTGCGGACCTGGAGGATGATGACGATCATCATCAGCACGATCATGATCGGAAAGATCGGCGCGAGGGCGGAATTGGCTTTCTCGGCCTCCTCGATCGAACCGGCCATGGCGATATGGTAGCCGGACGGAAGGTCCTTGATGATCGGTTGCAGCTTTTTGAATATCGCTGTCGAGACGTCGGGCGGCTGGAGACCATCGGCGATGTCGCCACGAACCGTAATCGTCGGCAGCCTGTCTCGCCGCTGGAGGATCGGGTTCTCCATCCGTACTTCCAGTTTGCCGATCTGGCTGACCGGCACGCGCTGGCCATTGGCGCCGGTCAGCATATAGTCGCCGATCCGCGCGGGATCGAGCCGGTCGCTGCCGGCAGAGCGCGCCACGACATCGACGGTGCGGATATCCTCGCGGGCCTGGCTGACGGTAGCGCCGGTCAGCAGGAACTGAAGCTGCTGCGCAACGTCACTGGACGTCAGGCCGAGTGCCCGTAGCCGATCCTGATCGAGCACGAAGTGGAGGGCGGGCGCACGGTCGCCCCAGTCGGCGTTCACGGTCCGCATCATCGGATCGTCCTGCATGATCTTCTGCGCTTTGGCCGCGAGGGTGCGGACAATCTCGAGATCGGGGCCGCTGACCCGGAAAGCGACCGGGAAGGGCGAGTAGGGACCGAAAACGAGCTGTGTCGCGCGCACGCGTGCCTGGGGCGCGAGGCCATCGGCGGCGGCTTGGCGTAGCCGAACTTTCAGGGCATCGCGCGCTTCCTCGTCCGCGGTCAGGACGATGATCTTTGCAAAGGAGGGGTCGGGCAGCTCGGGCGACAGCGACATGAAGAAACGCGGCGCGCCCTGGCCGACATAGGCGGTCACCATCCTGGCTTCGGGTTGCTTGCGCAGCCAGGCCTCGACTTGCTTTGCGGCCTCGCTGGTGCGGGCGATGGATGTGCCCTTGGGCATCTGCACCTCGACCAGCACTTCGGGACGGTCGGACGCGGGGAAGAATTGCTTGTTGACGAACGGCATGCCGACGCCCGCAATCAGGAACGCGCCCAGCGTCGCGAGCGCGACGAGTTTCTTGCGCCGTACGGCCCAGGCGATAACGCTGCGCACTTTTTCATAGCGCGGCGTTTGGTAGATTGCGGCATGCCCACCTTCCACCGGCTTGATGTGCGGCAGCATCTTCACGCCCATATACGGCGTAAAGATCACCGCGACGAACCAGGAGGCGATCAGGGCGAAGCCAACGACCCAGAAGATGTTGCCCGCATATTCACCCGCGGTCGATTGCGCGAACCCGACCGGCATCAGCCCGATCACGGTCACCAGCGTGCCCGCCAGCATCGGTGCGGCCGTGTGGCTCCATGCATAGGCGGACGCGCGGATACGATCGTAGCCTTCCTCCATCTTCACCACCATCATCTCGATGGCGATAATGGCGTCGTCGACAAGCAGGCCGAGCGCCAGAATGAGCGCGCCCAGCGTTATCCGGTCGAGAACGCGGCCGGTGGCCCACATGATGACGAGCACGATCGCGAGCGTCAGCGGCACTGCCGCCGCCACGACGATACCGACCCGCCAGCCCAGGCTGATGAGACTGACGATCATCACGATCGCCAGCGCCTCCAGGAAGGTGTGCATGAACTGGTTGACCGCCTCGGAGATGTTGACTGACTGATCGGTAACCGGGGTCAGGCTCATGCCGAGCGGCAGGTCTTCGGTGATCTTGGCGATTTCCGCCTTCAGCGACTTGCCCAGATCAAGGCCGTTCCACCCCTCGCGCATGACGACGCCCAGCAGCAATGCAGGTTCGCCCTGGCTTCGGATCAGGAAGGCGGCGGGGTCTTCGTATCCGCGTTCGACCTTGGCGATGTCGGACAGGCGCAGCGTGGTGCCGTTTGCAACGATGGGCAGGTCGCGGATCTTCGACAGGTCATCGAACGCGCCATCGAGACGCACGACGACCTGCTGTCCCTTGGTCTCGATCGACCCCGCCGGCGTCATCATGTTCTGCGCCGCCAGCGCAGCGAAGATGTCGCGTGGCGACACGCCAAGCGTCGCCAGACGCTCCTGCGCGAATTCGACATAGATGCGTTCGGGGCGTTCGCCCACGATGTTGATCTTGTTGACGCCGGGGACATGGAGCAGGCGCTGCCTTAAGCTCTCCGCCTCGCGAGCCAGGGAGCGTTGTGGCTCCCCTTTCGCCTTGAGGGCATAGAGCGCGAAGGTGACGTCGCCATATTCGTCGTTGACGAACGGCCCGACCGCGCCGCGCGGCAGATTGGGCGCTTCGTCCGACATTTTCTTGCGGGCCTGGTAGAATTGGTCCGGCACGTCCTTGGGCGGCGTCGTATCCCGCAACGTCAATGTGGTGAAGGCCAGACCGGGCCGCGTGAAGGTTTCGCTGCGGTCGTACCAGCGCAACTCCTGCAAACGCTTCTCGAGTGGCTCGGCAACCTGATCCTGCATCTCCTGCGCGGTGGCGCCGGGCCAGGCGGTGACGACGGTCATGACCTTGATCGTGAAACCGGGGTCCTCGGCGCGTCCCAACTTCAGGAACGCGACGGTGCCCGCCAGGATGATGGCGATGAGGAAGAACAAAGTCACCGATCGTTCGCGGACGGCGAGCGCGGAAAGATTGAAGCGGCCCGGCTTGCCAGGCTCGTCCCCGGGCAGATCGTGCTGGCCGCTCATCGGGCCGCACCTGCGGCCAGCGCGGCAATTCGCACCTGCTGACCCTGGTGCAACATATGTGCGCCCATCGCGACGAAGCGGTCGCCCGACTTGAGTCCCGATGTCACGGTGGCCGTCTCTTCACCCAGAGCAGAGACGCGAACCGGCCGCCACGCGACCGTTGGTTTCGCACGCCCGCTCACGATCCAGACGCCCGGACCCCGCCCGGCGTCGTGCAGCGCGCCAAGCGGCACTTGGGTCGCAACCGCTTCGCCTGGCGTGGCAAGCGTCACCGTGACGGTGGATCCAAGCGGCGATCGAGCGACCGCGCCAGCAAGGACATAGCGGGCCTCGAACGTGCGCGAAGCGGGGTTCGCCGAGTCGGCGAGCTGGCGCAGCGTGGCGGTGCCGGTTGCGCCGTCATAGGTACGTGCCTGGGCGGCGGAGCCCAAGGGGGGCGCACCGTCTCGGGCAACTGCACCAGGGCTTCGCGCGGTCCCGACCGGGCTACCCGTACAACGGTCTGTCCGGCCGCCACCACCTGTCCGGGTTCCGCGAGCGTCTCGACCACCGTGCCGTCGGCATCGGCGAGCAGGACACCGTAGTTCGTCTCGTTGCGCGTCACATTGGCCTGCGCCTGTGCGGCCGTGAGCTGAGCGCGCGCTAAATCCGCCGCTGCCTTGGCCTGGTCGTAAGCGGAGGCGGATACGGCGCCCGCGCCCACGAGATCGCGGTAACGCTTTTCGTCGGCAGCGGTCTGCAATGCGCGCGCGCGCGCGGCTTCGACGGTGCCCTGCGACGCGCGGGTCGCCAGCGCCAGATCGGTCAGGTCGATCCGCATCAGTGGCTGCCCGCGGCGGACGACCTGCCCGGCGTCAACCAGACGCTCGATAACCTTTCCGCCAACCCGAAAGCCCAGATCGCTCTGCACGCGGGCCGCGACGATACCGGTGAACTCGCGCGTCGCGGCACTAGCCAGGCTGGAGGTGGCTACCCTGACAAGTGGCGGCTGTGTCCGTGGATCGGACTCGGCGCGGTCGCACCCCGCCAGCGAAATCGAAAGCAGGGCGGGAAGGCCGAGAGCGAGATGACGATAACGATGGGACACGCACAATTCCTCCGAAGTACCGAGGATCGATAGGTGTCTTGTGACCATATTGTCAATAGGTCATATTAGATAGGGCCGTTTGCGGTCTATGGCGCCAGGCTGCGAAGAATGAGGCTCGTCACTTCGCTCTGGGCTTCTGGAAGCAGATCGAGATTACGCTCCAAATGCAGCGGATCGATGAACGGGGTCATCGCGTAGAAGATCGACCGACAGATTTCATCGATGGGCGTTTTGCGTTCGAACTCGCCATTCTCGCGGCCCTCTCGAACGATTTCCTCCAGCATCGTCTTGAGTGCGTCAGAATAGGTCCATGTCGACGCCCAGCGCTCCGCCGCCGCCAATGCGGCAATCTCGAAAATCTTTCGATCGTCGAAAAACAGCGCAACGCTCGATGCCGTAACACTCTTGAACATGCGTCGAAGCCGATCGGTGGAACTGCCGCCTTCGTCTATCGCGGCGCGCGCTTCGCCCAGGATTTGCTCGAGGCGAGCGCCACAAATGGCCTCGCCGATCGCCTGCTTCGATTCGAAGAAGCGATAGATATAGGCCTTGGAGAAGCCGATCTCGCGCGCAAGATCCGACACGGTCGTCTTGCCATAGCCATAGCGCGCGAAGCACTCATTTGCGGCCTCGACGATCTGGTCACGTACGCTGTGTTCGGCTGGCCCGCGGGTCACGGCCGGTTGAGTGGATGCTTTGTTCATGGTTGCTCCATAATCATTCCCGCCGGGATTGACAAACAGTGACCTATACGACCATTAGTCACATTCCAGATGCCATCTTGCAAGGCTTGAATATGCGATACCTTCGATCCGCATTCCTGTTGTCAGCTACGGCCACGCTCCTGGGCGGCTGTGCTGTCGGGCCTCGCTACGTCGCGCCGGTTTCCTCGGCGCCGCCTGCTTTTATCGGCAGTCCCGCCGTCGACTCGCGAGCTGCGGCAACGCAGGTGGCGGACCTGGTCGATTGGTGGCGGGCGTTCCACGACCCGCAGCTGACAAGCCTTGTGGAACGCGCGCTCGCCCAGAATCTGGATTTGCAGCAGGCAAGCGCCCGCGTCGTTCAGGCGCGCGCCGCGCTGAAGAATGCCAACGCCGCGCTTCTGCCATCCGGCCAGCTGAGCGGACAGGCCGGCGAAACCTACCAGTCGCTGGAAACCCCGATCGGGCGGATTGGCAGCGCATTCCCACAGTTCGAACGTTCGACCGAAACCTACGAACTCAATCTTGGCGCCAGTTGGGAAGTCGACCTGTTCGGTGGTCGCGATGCCGCTCGCGACGCGGCACGGGCGGATTGGCAGGCTTCGGCTGCGGCAGCGGTCGCCGCGCGCCTCGCCGTGGCTGCGCAGACTGCCGATACCTATATCGCCATTCGGACCTTGCAGGCGCGTCTCGACGTGGCGCGGGCGCAAAGCGACACCCAGCAGAAACTCGTTGATCTGATCGCCCTTCAATATCGCAAAGGGGTCGCGGCAGAGCTACAGGTCCGCCAGGCCGAAGGCGCGCTGGCGCAGGTGCGCGCGTCGATCCCGGCTTTGCAGAACGAACTCGACATGGCGATGAATGCCCTCGATGTGCTGATCGGCGTTCAGCCCGGCACGACCCGATCCGAACTGGCGCCTCTCGCCCCGATACCGCTGCCCCCTGCGGTATCGACGGCGGGCGGTCCGGCAGCGCTTTTGCGGCGTCGGCCCGATATCATCGCGGCGGAACGGACGCTTGCCGCTTCCAACGCACGGATCGGCGTTGCTGTCTCCGAATATTATCCCAAAATCTCGCTCAGCGGCCTGCTTGGCACGGCGACGACGGCGGCGGGCGGCTTGTTCACGGGCAACGCGACGCAAGCCAATGGCGTGTTGGGCTTGCGCTGGCGTCTGTTCGACTTCGGTCGTGTCGATGCCGAGATCAAGGTCGCCAAGGGCCGCAATGCCGAGGCGCTGGCTGCCTACCGCCTGACCGTCCTGCGTGCGTCGCAGGATGTCGAGGATGCCTTCTCGACGCTGGTGCAGCAGGAGGCTCGCGCGGCGGCATTGGCGCAGGGCGAAATAGCATTGACGCGCGCGCGGACCTCGTCCTTTGCGGCCTATAGGGGCGGGGTAGCCAGTCTGATCGAAGTGCTCGACGCTGACCGTCGACTGCTTGAGGCCCGCGATGGTGCGATCCAGGCCCGCGCCGCCGCGAGCCGTGGCGCGGTCGCCTCGTTCCGCGCGCTGGGCGGTGGCTGGGAACCAACGTCCGTGACGAACTGACCACATGATAAGAGGGGGCTGTCGTGGGCAACGGCGACATCCACCTTGCCGGGTTTCGAGCGCCGATTTTCTTCACATAGGACCATTAAAAAGGCACATGCAGCGATGATATCTGAAAATAAGCCGATCGCCGTCGTCACTGGCGCCTCTTCCGGCATCGGCCTCGTCGCAGCAAAGGCGCTGGCCGGGGCAGGCTATCGCGTGTTCGGGACGAGCCGAAAACCAAGCGCGAGCCTCAGTTCCCAAATCGAGATGGTCCAGTGCGACATTACCGATGACGGCTCCGTCACACGGGCCATCGCAACGATCCTCGAAGCGGCCGGACGGATCGACCTGTTGGTCAACAATGCTGGTGCCGGCTTGGCTGGACCTGCGGAGGAAACGTCGATCGCGCAGGCGCGGCAACTGTTCGAGGTCAATGTCTTCGGCCTGATCCGCATGGTGCAGGCCGTCCTGCCGGTCATGCGCGCGGCAGGGAGCGGGCGGATCATCAATGTCAGTTCGGTGTTAGGGTTCATGCCCGCGCCGTTCATGGCGGTGTATTCGGCCACGAAACACGCGGTGGAAGGCTATACGGAATCGCTCGATCATGAGATCCGCGGGTTCGGTATCCGTGCGGTTTTGGTCGAACCTGCAAATACCAAGACCGAGTTCGATGCAAACATGACTTGGGCCGAGGCAACACTCGATGCCTATGCCTCTATACGGTTCGGCGTCGTGAGCATGATGCGTGGCATGGCCGAAACCGGCGATAGCGCGGATGCCGTTGCCGATACCATCCTACGCGCCGCGCAGGACCGGAAAGGGACGATGCGCTTCCCCGCCGGCAGCGGACGCAAACTCGGCCTGTTGCGGCGGTTCGTCCCTGCCAAGGCATTCGACAAAAGCCTTCGCAAGCAGTTGGGCGTGCCGACCGTCTCGCAAACATGACTGCCAGCGTCGCAGACTGAACGCACCATGCCTTATTGCATTATAAATATAATGCAATAAGGCATGGGTTTGGGGTGTGTGGACGCATTTACGAGACATGAGATATGCTGCGGCCATCGACACCTGAAACAGCCAAGTCTGATCCAATAGGCACAGGCGCGACGGCACGTTCCGGCAAACCGGCGGTGGGCCTGCTCAGCGGACCAGTGCTAAGGCCGCTGCTTGCCCTCGCATTGCCCACGATGACGGTGATATTGGCCCAGATCGGGGTCGGCGTCGCGGAGGTTTTCTATATCAGCCGCCTCGGGACGCAGGCGCTGGCCGGCGCTTCTCTCGTCTTTCCCTTCTACATGCTCATGACGACGATGTCCGCGGGAGGGCTGGGCAGCGGTGTTTCGTCGGCGGTGGCCCGTGCCATGGGGTCTGGCCGCACCCAAGACGTCCCGCGCATCTTTGCGCACGCCGTGATCGCTGCGCTGGCGGTGGGGCTTTGTTTCACCGCGATCATGCTGACGACAGGCCCATGGATCTATCATGCCCTGGGTGGCCGGGGTGAAGCGCTGGCCGCAGCGCTGCGCTATTCGAATATCATCTTCGCCGGAGTGGCTTGTCTCTGGGTCAGCAATCTCTTGGGTTCCGCATTTCGCGGGATTGGCAACGCCATGCTGCCGGCGCGCATCTCGCTGATCGGGGCGGCGTTCATGATTCCCGCTTCGCCCGCGCTGATCTTCGGAGCTGGCCCCATCCCCGCCATGGGGATTGCAGGCGCCGGGTTGGCGGTTGTGATCTATCAGGCCGGTGCCACTCTTGCCTTGCTTCACTCTTGGCGAAAATCGGAAAGAGGGTCCGGCGGGATCGACTTCAGACCCAAGCGGTCCATTTTCGTCGACATCTTCAGGGTGGGCGTGCCCAGTTCGCTCAATGCTCTTCAGCAAAGCATGATGTCCGTCGTGCTTACCGGCCTTGCCGCGCGGTTCGGAGTGGGGGCGCTCGCGGCTTATGGCATCGCGTCTCGCCTCGATTCGATGATGGTGCCCGTGCTGTTCGGGCTTGCGTCGGCGGTTCTCACCATGGTGGGCATGAATGTCGGCGCTGGGAATGTTGTTCGCGCCAAACGGATCACCTGGACAGGGGCGGGGGTCGGCATGGTTTTGACCGGCATACCGGGCATCCTGTTTGCGATCTGGCCCCATATCTGGCTCGGTCTCTTTTCCTCCGAACAGGCGGTCCTCGCCGAAGGCACCGCTTATCTGCGCATCACTGGCCCTTTCTATCCGCTGATGGCGCTGGCGTTCATCCTCAGCTTCGCCGCGCAAGGCGCCGGTCATTCTTTCTGGCCGGCCATAGCTGTCACGGCGCGCCTGGTTTCTGTCGCAGGTGTCGGCTGGATCGCCGTCGATCAGTTCGGTTTCGGCTTTGCCGCGCTGGCTGTCGCAACGGTGACAGGGATCGTAGCCTATGCCGGCATTTGCGTGATGGCAGTTCGGTCGGGCTCTGTCTGGCGCGCGCGCAAGGTGAAAGCGGCCAAAATCGCAGCATAGCCCAAATGCGGCACTGCAAGAGGGCTTCGCCAGTACGTCACATGATCACCTGAAAAACAGGACTTACCGTGCGGCCTCCGTGCCGAGCGCAAACATCATGGCCATAGAGAAGGTGCTGTCGAGTATCTCCTTCGATGATGCCGCGTCGGACACGGCGCGTGCCGACTGTATACCGCCACATATCATCGCCAGCAGGGCGATAGCGGCAGGTCGGCGCTGGGCGGCTGAAAAGCGTTCCAAACAAGCGGCAAGAACATCGACAAGCGCGGACGTCCCCTCGGTATAGATGGCACGTACCTTGTCGCTCTCCCGCGCGATCTCCCCCACGATACTGGCGTTCAGGCAACCCGCCGCAAAAGTGTCGCGATGTCCCTCGCTCAAATAGGCGCGGAGAAAGGCTTCAAAGCCGTCGGGCTTCTTAAGGGTGTCGCTGATTGCGTGAAGTCGCTCGCGGTTGAGTTCGGCAATCGTGGCGCTGACCAGATCGTCCTTCGATTTGAAATGGGTATAGAATGTGCCGTGCGTCAGGCCAGCCTCCTGCATCAACGGCGCCAGCCCCACAGCGTTGATGCCGTCCCTGCGAAAACGCAGCGATGCGATATCGACGATACGCTTGCGGATCGTTTCATTATGTTCCGGGCTGTATCGCAAGTCTTTTCCCTCTGATCGTGCACGTTGGCATCCCAACTGGGCTTTCAACCTTAGACCAGGATTTCGGTCCGCCTCAAGGCCGATCAGATAGGCTCGCCATGGCGTTTCGCTCGTCCTCTCATCTTTGCCGGTCACAAAACAGCCGCTTGCCCGGCCGATAGATTTTATTCTCTACTTAAGAAATAGACATTTGGCGAGGGCATGGCATTATAACCGTAATGCAAAATGAGCGGCTGGCCTGTGCTTTTGCAAAACCAACCGCAAGATCCTGGGGGATAATGCCCGTAATATTGAAATCCTACGGTCGTCTAGGCTCGCTTCTCGGCGTGTCCGCGGCGTGCTGGCTCCCCTTGGCGGTGTCCTTCGCCCACGCTGCCGAGCCGATGGAGCAGGCGGGGCCTGCACAGCAGGACGCGATAATCGTCACCGGCACGCGAAAGTCCGACCGGACTCTTGCGCAATCTCTCGCCCCCATCGACGTCGTCCAGTCGAAGGCGCTCGAAACCGTGCCGTCCGCCGACCTGAACGACAAACTGTCGCGCCTCATCCCGTCCTATCAGGTGCAGCGCAATACCGTTGCCGACGGCAATATCTTCTTTCGTTCCGCGACGCTCCGCAATCTGTCACCCGACCACACTCTGGTTCTGGTCAATGGCAAGCGTCGGCATCGTTCGGCATTCGTCGACGTGACGCAACTGGGCGCTCAAGCGGTGGACGTCGCGCAGATACCGGCCATCGCCCTGAAGCAGGTCGAGGTGCTACGCGATGGCGCGTCGGCCCAATATGGATCGGACGCCATCGCAGGTGTCATCAACTTCATTCTTGAGGATCGGCCCGGCGTGCGCGGCTATGTGCAGGCGGGCCAATATTATGCGGGTGACGGAGAGAATTACCAGGCAGGCATCAGCGGGGGACTGGCGCTCGGCGATCGCGGCTCCCTCACCATCAGTCTGGAATATAATGATGGTGACCGGACTGCGCGCAACGATCAGAATGACGCCGCCCAGGCTTTGATCGATAATGGCGGGCGCTTTGGAAATGCCGCATTCTATCGTGATGCGATCCGCAATCCCGCGCAGCGGATCGGTCAGCCCAGGCAGCAGAACTACCGCAGCTTCGTCCATGCCAAGCTGGACCTCACCGACGACGTCAGTCTCTATTCGTTCGGCAGCTATGGCTACAGCAAGGGTGAGAACGACTTCATCTGGCGCAACCCGGAAAGCAACGCCCTGTTCGACCCGCTCCCTCTCTGGGGCAATTGGACGTTACGGTCCGTCTATCCCGGCGGCTTCGCACCCAATTTCAAGGCGCGCAGCAAAGACGTGGATATGGTCGCGGGTCTGAAGGGCAAGCTGACCGACGATTTCGCCTGGGATCTGAGCGGCCGTTATGGTCGCAACCAGATCCGGTACAATCTCGACAACACGATCAATGCCTCGCTAGGGCCGGATTCGCCGACCAGCTTTTATGCCGGGAGCCGGACCCAGACCGAATATGGGGCCAATCTCGATCTGACCTGGCAACCGGATGTGGGTTTGTCGACGCCGCTGACCGTGGCCTTCGGCGGCGAATATCGTCACGAAGAATATCGCGCTGGAACGGGCGAAGCTGCCTCCTATGCGCTGGGTCCAGGCGCGGCATTCGGCTACCCCGGCGGCGCGAACGGCTTTTTCGGGACCGACCCGACACAGGCCGGAACATTCGGTCGCCATAGCGTTGCGGCCTATGCCGATCTCGATGCGCAGATCGCCCCTTCATTCGAAGTCGATGTTGCGGGCCGTTTCGAACATTATTCGGATGCAGGCTCCGCCTGGACAGGCAAGATCGCGGCCCGATACGAAATGACGCGCGCACTGGCGATCAGGGGTGCGTTCAGCACCGGATTCCGGGCACCGACGCCCGGCCAGGCGAACCTGACCAACACCAGCCAGCGGCCTACGGACGATGGCTTGTCCATCCTGACGCGGGGCACGATTCCATCCATCAATCCGGTCGCCGTCCTGCGCGGGGGCAGGGCGCTGAAACCAGAACGCTCGGTCAATATCAGCGCCGGTTTCGCTTACGCGCTCTCCTCGCGGGCGAACCTGACCGTCGATTACTATAATATCCGGGTCAAGGATCGGCTCGGCCTGTCGGCTAATTACACGCTGACGCCGCAGGAGCGAACCAATCTGGTCGCATCGGGCGTGACGCTGGCGCAAGGGCTGGACACGTTCAATTTCTATGTGAACGGCTTCGTCACCCGCACGCAGGGCGTGGACGCGGTTCTGTCCTATCAGTTCCCCGTGGCCGCAGAAACCACGGTCGGCCTGACCGCGCTCTACAACTATAATCAGACGCGCGTCATCCGTGCCGATCGCGGCGTGCTGTCTCCATTACTGCGCCAGTCGCTCGAAGACAGGCTACCGCATCACAAGGCGTCTTTCACCATAGACGCATCGCACCGCCAGTTGCAGGCGACGTTGCGGGGAACGTGGCTGAGCGCGTGGACGCAACCATTTTTCGACAATGTCGCGATGAACCAGCGGTTCGGCAGCGAAGCGTTTCTGGATGCGAGCCTGAGCTATGCCGTGACGCCCGCTATCAAGGCGACGATAGGCGTCGAAAACTTCCTTGGCAACTACCCCGACCGGGAGATCGCGCTCGCTTCGTTGGGCGCGCGATATCCGGTCTATCGCCCATATGAGGCCGATGGCGGCCGCTATTATGTGCGCCTGGGCGTCAGTTTTTGATCCCACAGCCCGATATTTCAGGAGAGACTTGCATGTCCACAGCCACCGCTGCTTTCGCGCCCTTCAGACATTCTGCCGTCCCAACGCCGATCGCCGACATCGGCGCGATCGCACGGCAGGATGGGGATCGCGACGCGCATTTCTGGGAAGCGTTGCGCGCACAATATTCGGTCTCCGGTGGCCTCGCCTATCTGGATAACGCGGCCTATTCGCCGCCGCCGAACCTGATCCTCGAAACGCAGGAACGGTGGCAGCATCAGTTGTCGGCCAATCCCGCCAATCCAATGCGGCTGGGAGAGCTGGAGCCGGTGCGCGCGAATATTGCAGACGCGATCGGCGGTTCGGAGGAGGAGATCACTCTCACACGAAGCACGACGGAGGGGTTCAGCCTGCTACTTTACGGGTTCGACTGGCATGCTGGTGACGAAATCCTGTTTGACGGCGGCGATCATCCGTCCATCCGCGCTATTCTGGAAATATTGCAACGACGCTATGGCGTGCGGGCGATCGACGCAGGGCTTGGCGATGACGTGCCCGGCGATGATGCGATCGTCGCGCGCTACACGAACAAGCTGACCGCACATACGCGGCTCGTCCTGCTGTCTCATGTGAACGGCTGGACCGGCAGGCGCATGCCGGTTCGCCGCATCGCCGACGCAGCCCATGCCAGCGGCGCGCTGGTTGCGCTGGATGCGAGCCAGTCATTCGGCGCGCTGCATCTGTCAGTTGGCGACCTTAGCGTCGATTTCGTGGCCGCTCCGGGCCACAAATGGGCGGCGGCGGGCCATGGCGGCGGCTTTGCCTATTTCCGCCATGCAACTCAGGCGATCGTGTGGCCTACTGTGGGCGGCGGATATGATCCCAAATCGACTTCGCCGTTCGACCAGAGCGCCCGTCGGCTCGACCGTAACGCCGGTCAGAAAAACATTCCTTTCCTCTTGGGTTTCGACGCTGCCGTCGAATGGCACAAGGCGGTGGGTCAGCACGCGATCGAGCGGCGCATTCTGGACCTGTCGGCCTATCTGCGGGCGGCTTTGGCCGTGCTGCCGACGGTTCGCATATTAGGCGATCTCGAACAGCCGCCCACCAGCCCACTCACCCTCTTTTCGGTCGAGGGCCATAGCGCACAAGAGGTCAGAGACATATTGCATGTGCGCGAGAATGTTCACCTCGGCCTGATTGGCGAGGGGGCCGATGCGCGGCTTCGCGTCTCACCGCATATCCACAACAGCTTCAATGACATTGATCGCGTGGCATGGGCGCTCGCTCGCATTGCCGCCGCGTGAAAGCCGACCCTGCCACAATAAGGTATCCGTCATGACGAACAGCGTCACCCTCAATGCAGAGCCGTCCGAATGGCGGCAACACTGGCGCGTAGCGCTGGGCGCAACGGTCGGAAACGGCACGGGTGTTGCGCTCTACACCTATATTTCCAGCCTTTTCATCCCCAGCCTGCAGGCGGAGTTTGGCTGGTCGCGGGGCGAAATCGCCACTGCCCAAGGCATCGGCTGCGTGGGCGTTCTGGCCGCGCCCTTCGTCGGGCGCGCGATCGACCGGTTCGGCGTGCGCGTGATGTCGACCATCGGCGCGCTGATGATCGGTGCGCTGTATCTTGGCTACGCTTCGCTCAGTGGCAGCCTCGTCACCCTGACCTTCCTGATGGCAGGGATGCTGATCGCCGCACCGGCAAATTCGGGACCGGTATTTGCCAAGACGCTGACCGGTTGGTTCGTCAAGAACCGCGGACTGGCGCTGGGGCTGACGGCCTGTGGCATCCCGTTGCTAGCGATGGTCGCCCCCTTCGCGTTGCATTATGTGATTTCCGACTATGGCTGGCGCGCGGGCTATCTCTCGTTGGGGGGGCTTGTCGTGATCGTCGGGCTGCCCATCGTCCTGGCGACCCTGCGTGAGCCACCGGGGGAGGCTGATCTGGACGGCGGCGTGACTGCCGACACCGGCCCGACCCTGCGCGACGCTGCACGGACGCGCGCCTTCTGGCTTCTGTTGGCGGCGGTCATCTTCTGCACCGCACCGGCACAGGGATTTCTCAGCCAGTTGACGCCGCTGGTGACAGACAACGGCTTTACGACCGCCGATGCCGCGCTGTTCCTTTCGCTCTACTCCGGGGCGGTGGTCATCGGGCGCGTGGGTACGGGCGTGCTGCTCGATCGTCTGCCGCCCTACCATGTCGCTTTCGCGGTGACGCTTGTACCCGCGATTGGACTGATGATCCTGATCGCCCTTCCAGCGCCGGACTTTTGGGTGGCTGCGCTCGCGATCGCCATTATCGGTATCCAGAATGGCGGTGAAAGCGACATTCTGCCCTATTTCATCGCGCGTGAATTCGGCTTTAAAAGCTATTCCGCCATTTCCGGCGTGATGTTCACGGCAATGTTCATCGCCAGCGCATTCGGCGTGACGCTGCTGGGGCAGGTCTATGATTATAGCGGCAGTTATAATGGCGCGCTGGTCGCGTTCGTCGCCTTCTTCTTCATCGCGGCGACCAGCTATTTTCTGATCGGCGCCCGCCGCGCGCCCCGAACCGAAACGTTCGCACTCGCAACCCAATGAATAATGCCGCTCATCACGAGGATATCAGCATGACACAGACCCTGCTCGACCGCATCGTCGTTCGCGAAACACCGCCGGAGAAAGATCTGCCGCCGATCATCCGGCTCGAACGGGTGGGCGCCTATGCCATATTGGACAGGGGCTTTGCGACCGATCGGTCCGCATTCGCACCGCCCGAAGGCGGACCCGATGCCATCTACTGGAACCGCATCCGGTCGCAATTCGACATCGTCAACGGCGTCACCTTCTTCAACAACGGCACCTATTGCCCGCCGCCGCGGATCGTGCTGGAAACGCAGAAGCGGTGGCAGCGTCATCTGGCGAGCCATCCTCAGGACAGCGTCCGCACCGACCTTTTGGAACATGTCCGCGCCCGGACCGCCGCGCTGGTGAACGCCGACGCTGACGAAATCGCGCTTACCCGCAGCACCACGGAAGGCATCAACCTGCTGACCCAGGGGCTGGACTGGAAGGAGGGTGACGAGATCATTCTCGACAGAAACGATCACTTTACCGCGTTCCAGTCGTTCCTCAACCTGACCCGCCGACACGGCGTAAAACTGGTGTTCGTAGACCTGAGCGCCGAGCCGAGATCCGACGCCGACATCATCGCGAAATACGCCGCTGCGATCACGCCGCGCACGCGCATCCTGTTCCTGAACTGGGTCAATTACCGCGCCGGGTTCCGCATGCCGATCAAGGCACTGGCGGAACTGGGCCACCGCCATGGCCTGATCGTTTCGGTGGACGCAGCGCAAGCTTTCGGCGCGTTGCCCATCGATGTGGTGGACAGCGGTATCGATCATCTCGCCGCGCCGAGCCATAAATGGATTCTGGGCGGACCGGGCAGGCTTCGCCTTCTTCAGCAAGCGCATCATCGATCAGGTCTGGCCGATCGCCGGACCCGCGCATGTGCCGGGCGCGCCCGCGGCATGGAAGGACACGGCACGCAAGTTCGACAATCACGGCCCCAAGAATCTCGCGTCCGAAATGGGCTTCCTGGAAGCGATCGAATTTTACGAGACGATCGGGGAGGATGTTTTCCACGGGCGGCTGGAATATCTGTCGCGGTTGTTACGCGAAGGCCTGGAGGAAATTCGATGGGGCAAGGTGCTGACGCCGCGTTCGCCACAGCGGTCCGCCGCCCTGACATCATTCCACGTCGGGGACACGCGGTCCGCAGATGAAGTAACCACGCTCTTATGGGAGCGTTTCCAAATCAAGGTCAATTCCTCCGCCTTCGCTTCGTTGAACGCGCTGCGGATCTCGCCACACATCTACAACACCGAATCGCAGATCCGCTATCTTGTGGATTTGCTCGCAACGCTCTGACGCGGGGCATAAGGCACCGCCTGAACAAATCAGCATAGGAGGCTGTCATGTCGCGCAAGCGCAATGACATCTTGCCTGATTGCCAACAGGATTGAACAAACCCGTTGCAGCAGGAAAGCGTAGATACTGGCTGGAATGGCCTCTTGATGAGAAGGCTGGTCGCTGAGCCCAACCCCTGACCAGGAGGCCACCCCATGGCTGACCCGTCGGCGCTGCTCAGGCCGAGGGCGACCGGATCATTTCGCTAAGGGCGCTTTCCCCGGAGCCGCCAGCGGGCCGCCCTTCACCGCAGGCGCGCCTTTCAGATAATGGGCCAGCCAGCCTTGCACCTCATGATAGAATTGGCGGCTATCCTCGGGCTTTGTGATCCAGTGCCAGGCATCGGGGAAGATGAGCAGGCGGCTCGGCACCTGCATGCGCTGCAACGTCGACCAGGTTTCCAGGGTGTTCGCCATCGGCACGCGATAGTCGCGCTCGCCTGCCGTCAACAGCATCGGCGTCTTCCAGTCCTTGGCATAGGTGATCGGACTTTGGTCGCGCCACACCTTGCTGTCACCCCAGGGCGGTCCGCCGCTCGCCACCTCCCGCCCATAGTTGAAGTCGCTGGTGCCCCATTGAGTCAGCAGATCGACCTCGCCTGCATGGCTGACGATGCATTTATAGCGCGTGGTCGTGGCCTCCATCCAGTTGGCCAGATGGCCACCATAGCTGGCCCCTCCTATGCAGGCGTTGCTGGTGTCGATGAAGCTGAAACGCTTGCCCGCTTCGTCCACGGCCCGATTGATTTCTTCGGCCGGGCCGCGCAGCGGGTCCAGCTTGATCGCGCGGGAGAAGGCTTCGCCATAGCCGGTCGATCCGGTATAGTCGGTCATCAGCACGACATAGCCGGCACTTGCCAGCAGATGATAATTCCAGCGCAGGCCGATCTGGTCGGTGTTGGACGATGCCGGCCCACCGTGCATCAGCACCATCAGCGGATATGTCTTGGCCGGGTCGAATGCGGGCGGCGTCACGATCATATTATGGATTGCTCGCCCCTTGTCGCTGGTGAACCAGAAATGCACGGGACTGGACCAATCGATCGTCGCGGCGATCGCTGTATTGACGTTCGTCAGGTGGGTATGACGCCCGCTCCTGGGATCGATGCGTACGATCTCAGCCGGATTGACGGCGCTGCCATAGCTGGCAATCAACGCGGTCGATTTGGCGTCGGACGGAATGTCGATCGCGGTATAGCCGCCGACCTTCGGCGCGACCACCAGTTCGGGTTTTCCGCCGCCAACCGGCAGGCGATAGAGATTCTCCAAGCCCGCGTCGGGCACCGTCAGATAGAGGGTGCGGCTGTCCGGCGTCACGGCATAGCCGTCCACTTCGCGATCGAACCCGCCTGTCAGTAGGGTCGCGGCGCCGCCTGCGGGCCAGGCGATGCGATGGAGCCGCGCCAAATCGTAGACATCTTCGCCCTGGCTGTTGAATTTGACGATCAGGCTTTTGCCATCGGGCGTGAATTTGGGATCGCCATATTCGCCCAGGACCGGCGTGACCAAAGTCGGTTCACCGCCCTCGGCGGACATCCGGTAAAGGCCGTAATTGACGCGCGCATGGGCGGCATCCCATCTTTGCGTAGTGGCGATGAACAGGATTTCCTTGCCGTCGGGACTCCATGCGGGGGACAGGGTCATGCCGCCGTCATTTTGCGGACTGCCGCCAAAGCCCTCCGCTTGCGCCAGCCTCGTCGTGGACAGGACATCGCGCGCCACCGCGCCTTCGGACAGGGGCTGCACCCAGAGGCTGGATCGGCGATCGTCCAGCCAGTCGTTCCAATAGCGGATCGGAAAATGCTCATAGACGCGCATCGAGAATTTGCGCGCCTTGCGTTCTTCTGCCGCCTTCTTGTTGGACGCGGCGTCGATCGCGCCGGGATAGACCAGACTTTCGAACAGGATCGCCTGCCCGTCGGGGCGCCATTGCGGCCGGGCTGCGCCTGTCGGCACGTCGGTCGCGCGCCGGGCTTCGCCGCCTGCCAGATCGAGGATGTAGAGTTGCGCGACCTCATCGCCTTCGCGTTTGGCCGAAAAAGCGATGCGGCGGCTGTCGGGCGCCCAGGCCGGGTCGCTCTCTCCCGCCTTGCTCGACGTCAGCCGGCGTGGTTCCGCGCTGCCGTCGGCCGGCACGATCCACAGATCGCTGACTGATTCATCCTTCATATAGGACGGCTCGCTCAATGAATAGACGACCCATTTGCCGTCCGGGCTGGTCAGCGGCGCGCCGACCCGCTTCATCATCCACAAAATTTCATGTGTCAGCACTTGCTTGGCCTGGGCGCGCGCAGGCGTGGCGCCAAGGCCCGCGACCATCGCCGCAGAGATCAGAAGACGCGCAATCTTTCCCATAATCGAACCCCGTTCCGTTTATCGACCCTCCCGCTGGAAACCGCGCAATCGGGCCGCACTTTCTATCTTGAGGAACCGCGCAAGCGAGATGTCAATCCATTGGTCTGGGCGAATGACGGATAGAAGTCGACGGACTGGACACAGGAACGACAAAATCTGTGCCGAAGCGCGATAGGGGCTACAGAGACTCGGCACAAAAGAGGGGAGCCGTCAGGCTCCCCCATAGATATTATCCCAAGGCTTTGGTCATCAAACGCTCCAGCCGCTCGGCGAAAGCGCGCGGATCGGCAGGAGGCTCGCCTTCGGCAATCCGGGCCTCATCGAGCAGCAGAAAGGCGAGGTCACGTCGGCCCTCGTCATCGCCACTGGCCTGCCCCAGTTTCGCGATGAGAGTATGACCGGCGTTCACCTCCAGAACCGGCTTGGCTCGCTCAGGCGCACGACCGGCCGAGGCCAACATCTTCTCGAGCTGGAGATCCATGGCGTTGTCGGCTGCAACGATGCAGACCGCGCTGCTGGTCAAGCGGTCCGAGATCCGCACATCGGACACCTGATCTGCCAACGCCTCCTTGGCGAAGGCGATGAAGCTATCAGCCTCTTCACTTGGTTCAGCCGTACTGCTGCTACCTTCGGCCAGGGGAATGAGGCTCAGATCAGCAGCCCCTTGCGTGACGGACTTGAAAGGCTTGCCCTCATAATCGACGCCCATCGTCGTCCAGAAACTGTCGACCTGATCGGGGAGCAGTAGGACTTCGATGCCACGCGCCTTGAAGCCTTCGATCTGCGGGGACTGCGCGATCCGATCCAGATCATGGCCGGTCGCATAGTAGATCGCCGTTTGATTGTCTTTCAGGGTGCCGACATAGTCCTTGAGCGAACGCCACGCACCATCGGACGTCGTGCTCTTGAACCGGGCCAGGCCCAGCAAAGCGTCGCGGCGCTCGAAATCTTCGTACAGGCCT
Source organism: Sphingobium sp. CR2-8 (assembly GCF_035818615.1). Taxonomy (NCBI): domain Bacteria; kingdom Pseudomonadati; phylum Pseudomonadota; class Alphaproteobacteria; order Sphingomonadales; family Sphingobiaceae; genus Sphingobium; species Sphingobium wonjuense. Next base: position 296,836 of record NZ_JAYKZY010000001.1, read on the forward strand.
TCCTTCAACACCGATCCGAAATTGTCCCAGATAGCGGCATATCGTTCAGGCTCGCTGGTTGAAAGCTTGTCCAGTTCGGAAAGAATGCGGTTGCTCACACCCTTTTGAATGGCCGACAGAACCGGGCTGTCCTGGATCATCTCGCGCGACATGTTGAGCGGCAGGTCGGCGGAATCGACAAGGCCCCGCACGAAACGCAGATAGCGCGGCAGGATATCCGCCTCGTCCGTGATGAATACCCGGCGCACATAGAGCTTGATGCGGCCCTTGCGGTCCGGGTCGAACAGATCGAAAGGCTTGGTTTCGGGGATGAAGGTCAGGACGGAATATTCGTGACGGCCTTCTGCCCGATAATGCAGCGTCAGGGCTGGCTTGTCGAACTGCCCCGCCACGCTGCGGTAGAAATCGGCGTAATCTTCCTCGCTGATGTCGGACTTCGCCTTGGTCCATAGCGCCACGCCGTCGGCCACCTGCCCCGGCTCGTCTTCGCTGCCTGCTTCCTGGAGAAAGATGGGAACCGGCACATGACCGGACTGCGCCTTGACGATCCGCTCCACCGTGTAGCGCTCGGCATAGCTTTTGGCATCATCGAGAAGGTGCAGCGTAACGCGCGTGCCGCGCGAGGGCGCCGTGTCGGGATCGGATGGTGCGATCGTGTAAGTGCCAAGGCCATCGGAAGACCAGGTGGCCGCATCGCTCTCGCCCGCACGACGCGAAACAACCTCGACCTTCCCGGCGACCATGAACGCCGAATAGAAGCCTACGCCAAACTGGCCGATGAGCTGTTGCCCCTCGCCATTCTTGTCCGCGGCAAGCCTGTCCATAAAGGCCTTGGTGCCCGACCGCGCAATGGTGCCCAGCGTTTCGGCCATGTCGGCGGCGGTCATGCCGATGCCATTATCTTCGATCTCGAGCGTGCCGGCTGCCTTGTCCAGCCGCACGCTGATGCGCGGTTGGGGATCGTCGCCCAGCAGCGCCGGGTTGGAGATCGCTTCATAGCGCAACTTTTCGCAGGCATCGGCAGCATTGGATATAAGTTCCCGCAGGAACACGTCCCGGTCGGAATAGACCGAGTGGACCATCATGTGCAGAAGCTTGGAAACATCTGCCTCGAAGACCCGTGTTTCGGGGGCGGTAACGGTGTCCATCGTCATCGTCTATCTGGCTCTCGCATTCGTGGTTTTGCGTGCGACAAATGGCGCGAAAGCCTCTGGCGTTCAAGAGATCGTGATGGGCTATTTGCCTGGACGGGCAATGCGGCGCCTCGCGATGACAATCTAGCGGCAAAACAGGTCAGGCTCGGCCCGTGGCTGGCCGTTCCTTCGGGCATAAAGAATTGTCACCAGGTCATCCTTGCCGACCCTTCATCGACGCTTCGGATTGACTCGACACCGCAAACTGCTGCTATGGCGCAGCGTGAAAGGGCGGCAATGCGGATTGTCATTATAGACGATAGCGGGCTGCGTGCGACGGTCCTTGAAGAAGGACTGCGTGAAGCGGGCTATGACGACATCCATATCGTCCCGCCACGCGGCGCATTCGTCGCGCGGCTGGAGCGCATGGCGCCCGACGTCGTCCTGATGGACCTTGGCAGCCCCAGTCGCGATACGCTTGAGGAAATGCTGATCGTCAGCCGCGCGCTGGCCAAGCCGATCGCGATGTTCGTGGACCAGTCGGATGAGGCGATGATCGGCGCGGCGATCGACGCGGGCGTGTCGGCCTATGTCGTGGATGGCCTGCGCAAGGAACGGGTGAAGCCGGTGCTGGAACTGGCTGTCCGACGCTTCAACGCTTTCGCCAAGATACAGGGTGAGCTTGAAGAGGCCCGCGCGGCGCTGAGCGATCGGAAGATCATCGACCGGGCCAAATCGATCCTGATGAACCAGCGGTCGCTGAGCGAGCAGGACGCCTATGCGCTGCTGCGCTCCGCCGCGATGAATCAGGGCAAGAAGATCGTGGAGGTGGCGCAGGCGCTGATTACCGCGAGCGACCTGTTGGGAGGAGGCCTATGACCACGCATCTGAAAATCGCCTTCCTGCCGTTGACCGACGCCGCCGTGCTGGTGGCGGCGCACGAACGGGGTTTTGCCGAGGAAGAAGGTCTGGCGCTGGATCTGGTGCGATCGACCAGCTGGGCGACGCTGCGCGACCGGCTGGTTTATGGCCAGGTGCATGCCGCGCACATGCTCGCGCCGTTGGCCGTCGCGGTCACTCTGGGTCTCAGCCAGCAACCGGCCGCGCTGGCTGCGCCCTACAAGCTGAACGTCAACGGCAACATGCTGGTGATGGCGATCGATTTCGCCCGGGCGCTGGAACCCGATGTCGGGTCGCGCCTGGCCGATCCGCTGGGCACAGCGCATGATTTCGCTGCCGCGATAGGCCTTTGGCGGCGCAAGCCGGTGATCGGCGTCGTCCATCGCTTTTCCAGCCATGCCCTGATGCTGCGCTACTGGCTCGCCAGCGCAGGCGTCGATCCGGATCGCGACGTCGTGCTGCGCGTATTGCCGCCATCGCTGACGGTGGAGGCGATGCGGGCGGGCGAAATCGACGGCTTTATCGCAGGCGAACCCTGGGGCAGCGCCGCAGTGGAAGCGGGGTTGGCCGAAACCGTCGCGATCGGCGAACGTATATGGCAGCGCGGCGTGGAAAAGGTGCTGACGTTTCGCGAAAGCTGGATGGAGGACAATACCGATACGGTCGACCGGCTTTTGCGCGCGCTGGCACGGGCTGCGGCCTGGTGCGATGATCCGGCCAGCCATGCGACGCTGGCGGAACTGCTGGCTGGCCCGCGCTATGTCGACCAGCCGGTCGACCTCATAGGGCGGGCGTTGTCCGGGCAGATCGTGGCGCGAGCCGGGGAAGCGGCGATCGCCAGGCCCGATTACATGCTGTTCAGCCGCGAAGCCACATCCTTCCCCTGGCGCAGCCAGGCGCTGTGGATCTATTCGCAGTTCGTCCGCTGGAACATGGTGGAACATGACGCCGCGACGGCAGCGAAGGCAGGCGCGGTGTTCCGCCCCGATGTCTATCGTCGGGCGCTGGCAAACAGCGACGTCGCCATGCCGGGCGCCAGCATGAAGCTGGAGGGGGCGGTCGGCCTGCCGCTGGCGGTGGGTTCGCGCCGGGGCGAATTGACGCTGGGGCCGGACCGATTCTTCGACGGGCGCGTGTTCGATCCCGAAAGGATCGAAGATTATCTGGCGGGTTCTGCGCCGCCGCGTTGAAATGACGCCGAATTTTGTGCCTTGCAACATGATGCGATTCGCGGGATGATATAGGCATCGCGCGATGAAGCGCGCTTATCAGGATGCGCCGTCCCAAGGGTGGGATTGCCGTCCTCACCATATTTCGCAGCAAAGCCGCTGACCGGATTTACCCGCAAGGTAACGTCCGGCCTGCGGCTTTTTTTATGTCCATTTTCCGTTTATTGGGGGACGTCACATGGCAACCGCTTATTGGGATCGTGAAGGGGAGACCGCACCGGTCCAGCCCGCGACCAGCTTTTGGAAGGCTGGTCACACACCGACGCTGATCGCCGCCTTCTTGTATTTCGACCTCGCCTTCATGGTGTGGGTGCTGCTGGGGCCACTCGCCCCCATGATTTCCAAGACGCTGATGCTGACCCCGGCCGAAAAGGGCCTGATGGTCGCGACACCGACGCTGGCCGGTGCGCTGCTGCGCGTCGTCAATGGCCTGCTGGTCGACCGGATCGGACCGAAACGATCGGGCGCGATCAGCCAGATCATCGTCATCGCGGGCCTGTTCACGGCGTGGGCGCTGGGCGTCAACAGCTTTGGCGGCACGCTGGCGCTGGGCGTCATCCTGGGCTTTGCGGGCGCCAGCTTCGCGATCGCGCTGCCACTGGCGAGCCGCTGGTATCCGCCCGAGCATCAGGGCAAGGCGATGGGCCTGGCGGGCATGGGCAATTCGGGCACGGTGCTGGCGTCTCTGTTCGCCCCCATGTTGGCGAAACTGTTCGGCTGGAACGCCGTGCTGGGTCTGGCCTGCATTCCGCTGACCATCGTGTTCGTCGTCTATATGCTGATGGCGAAGGACGCGCCCAACGCGCCCCCGGCCAAGAAGATGATCGATTATTTCGAGCCGCTGAAACAGGCCGACGCCTGGTGGTTGATGGGCTTTTACGCGGTGACGTTCGGCGGGTTCGTCGGGCTTGCGGCGTCGCTGCCCATCTATTTCACCGACCAGTTCGGCCTGACCCCGATCATCGCGGGCTATTGCACGGCGGGCTGTGTCTTCGCCGGGTCGCTTGTACGGCCGATGGGTGGCGCGCTGGCGGACAGGATCGGCGGGGTCAAGACGCTGACCATGGTGCTGGTCGTCGCGGCGTTGGCGCTGACCGGCGTAGCCTTCGCCACGACGCTGGTCGGGGCGCTCGGCTTCTTCGTCCTGGCCATGCTGGCATTGGGCACTGGAAACGGATCGGTATTCCAGTTGGTGCCGCAGCGGTTCCAGGCGGAAATCGGCGTGATGACGGGCCTTGTCGGCATGGCGGGCGGTGTCGGCGGCTTCTACCTCGCCAGTTCTTTGGGTCTGGCCAAGCAACTGACCGGCAGTTTTTCGTCGGGCTTCCTGATCTTCGCCGGCCTCGCCGTGGTGGCGCTGCTGGGCCTGATGCTGGTCAAGGGCAAATGGCGCGCGACCTGGACAAGCGGCGCACGCATCTAGCTTTGGAGAGGGAGGCGGCGGCCCATGCAAGGCCGCCGCCCCGAATTTTCAGACCGCGTCAGTTCCGTCCAAGGGGGGCGATTTTCCATGAAATACATATTCGCATCGGCGGCCGCGCTGGCCGTCGCAGGGCCTGCCTGTGCCCAGACCATCATGCTCAAACCTGTGGCCGAAGCGCGTGTGCGCTATGAACATGCCGATCAGGATGGGCTAGCCGACGAGGCCGACGCGCTCACCGTCCGCGCCCGCGCGGGGCTGACCGCCAGCAGCGGCGGGTTGACCGCCAACATCCTGGGGCAGGGGACGTTGGCGGTGATCGATCGCTATTATGATGGACTGAACGGTGCGGCGACCCGGCCGATCGTGGCCGATCCGGAGAATATCGCGCTCTATGTCGCGCAACTCCAGTATAAGACCAAGGCGATGACGTTGACCGGCGGGCGACAGAAGATCGTGCTGGATGACGAACGGTTCGTCGGCAATGTCGCCTTTCGCGACAACGGCCAGACGTTCGACGCGGTGCGGGCCGAACTGACGCCGACCAAGGGGCTGAAACTGGACGTCGCCTATGTCTGGAGCGTGCGGACGATCTGGGGTTTCCAGGGCAGGGGCGCACGGCAGCAGGCGGTGCGTGGCGACACTATTCTGGCCAACCTGTCCTATATGACGCCTGTCGGCACGCTGACCGGCTTTGCCTATCTGGTGGACCAGGATGAAGCTGCCATGCAGGCTTTTCGACTGTCCAGCCAGACCTATGGCCTGCGGCTGGCGGGATCGCGGCCTTTGTCGAAGGTGGCGAAGCTCTCCTATCAGCTGAGCTATGCGCGCCAGTCGGATTATCACCGCAATCCCAATGATTACAGCGCCGATTACTGGCTGGCCGACGCTACGCTGGACATTAGGGGCGTGAAGCTGAACGGCGGCTATGAAGTGTTGGGCGCCAGCAGCGGCCGTCCTTTCACCAGTTTCCAGACACCGCTCGGCACCAATTTCAAATTTCAGGGCTGGGCCGACAAATTCCTGACCACCCCCGCCAATGGCATCCGCGACCTGTATGTCGGTGGTGGCTATGGCTGGAAGCAGTGGGGTCCATTGTCCGGCATAACGCTGGCGGCAAGCTGGCACCGTTTCGACAGCGACCGGCTGGACCAGCATTATGGCAAGGAGATCGATCTGCTGGCGTCCGCCAAGGCCGGGAAGACCGCTTTGTCCGTCCGCTACGCCCATTACAGGGCGAAGACGATGGCGACCGATACCGACAAATTATGGCTCCAGGCGGACTGGGCCATCTGATTGAAAAGGCACGAGAGGAATTGCTTGAGCATCCAGGCGATTCCCCATATGCTGCACCGCAAGAGACAAGGATGTCTCGTCTCACATAGCCGCGGCGGTTCAGGGTAGAACTGGCAAGGTCCCTATGATGGCAAAGCCGCCATCCTGACTTTCGGTTCTTACCGGGGGTCAGGATGGCGGCTTTTTTGGTTTCTGGAGCGACGGGGATGGAATTTCAGATCGGAACGGAGCCGGTAGCGGACGGCGAGGATATCCTCCTCATGCCGTCGGACGATGTGCGCGAACATCTGGTCGTGATAGGCAACGGCATGGCCGGGTGCCGCGCGGTCGAAGAGCTGCTGGCGAGAGACGGGACGCGCTATCGCGTCACCATCTTCGGCGCGGAACCCTATGTGAATTACAACCGCATCATGCTCTCGCCGGTGTTGGCGGGGGAAAAGACGTTCGAGCAGATCGTCATCAACGACCGGGCCTGGTACGACGATAACGGTATCGACCTGATCGTCGCCGATCCGGTGACGGCGATCGACCGCGCGGCCAAGAGCGTCACGGCGCGCAGCGGCCGCACCGTCCATTATGACAAGCTGTTGATCGCCACCGGTTCCGATCCCTTCATCATCCCTGTGCCGGGGAAGGATCTGCCCGGCGTCATCAGCTTCCGCGACATGAAGGATGTCGACACCATGCTGGACGCCGCCGGGAAGGGCGGGGACGCGGTGGTGATCGGCGGCGGGCTGCTGGGACTGGAAGCGGCGCATGGCCTGACGCTGCGCGGCATGAAGGTGACGGTGATCCATCTGATGGACACGCTGATGGAACGGCAACTCGACGAGGCTGCGGGCTGGCTGCTCAAATCCGCACTGGAAGCGCGCGGCCAGACCATCCTGACCGGCGCCAATACCGAATCCATCTATGGCGACGGGAAGGTCGAGGGCGTGCGGCTGAAGGACGGCACGGAAATTCCTGCCAGCCTGGTGGTGATGGCGGTGGGCATCCGTCCCTCGACAGCGCTGGCGCGGGACGCTGGACTGGCGGTCAATCGCGGCATCCAGGTCGATGACCATATGGTCACCAGCGATGCGGACGTGCTGGCGGTCGGCGAATGCGTCGAGCATGACGGCAACGTCTATGGCCTGGTCGCGCCGCTATGGGATATGTGCCGCAGCCTGGCCGACGGCCTGACCGACCGGCATAGCGGCTACAGGGGCAGCGTCACCTCGACCAAGCTGAAGGTCGCAGGGCTGGACGTCTTCTCCGCAGGTGACTTTTCTGGCGGAGAGGGCTGCGAGGATATCGTCCTGCGGGATGCGTCGCGCGGGGTGTATAAGCGGGTGGTGGTCAAGGACGACAAGGTCGTCGGCGCGGTGCTATATGGGGATACCGCCGACGGCGGCTGGTATTTCGACCTGCTCAAAAAGGGCGAGGATGTCGCCGACATCCGCGACCTGCTGATCTTCGGTCAGGCCTTCGCCTCTGGAGGAGGCGCGCTGGACCCTAAGGCGGCCGTTGCGGCGCTCTCGGACGATGCCGAGATTTGCGGCTGCAACGGCGTTTCCAAGGGTCAGGTCTTCGCCTGCATTTCGGCGGGCGCATGCAGCCTGGACGCGGTGCGCGCAGGATGCAAAGCGTCCGCCAGTTGCGGCAGCTGCACCGGCCTGGTGGAAAATCTGCTCAGCGTTGTGCTGGGCGATGAAGTCCAGTCCGGTCCCAAGACGATGTGCAAATGCACCAGCTTCGGTCATGACGATGTCCGCCGCGAAATCGTGGCGCAGGGCATGCGCTCGATCCCCGAAGTGATGCAGAGGCTGCACTGGTCGACCCCGGACGGCTGCTCTTCCTGCCGCCCCGCGCTCAATTACTATCTGCTCTGCGCGCTGCCCGGCGACTATGTCGACGATCAGCAAAGCCGCTTCGTCAACGAACGGATGCACGCCAATATCCAGAAGGACGGCACCTATTCGGTCGTCCCGCGCATGTGGGGCGGCCTCACCAATCCGCGCGAACTCCGCGCGATCGCCGATGTGGTCGAAAAGTTCAACGCGCCGATGGTGAAAGTCACGGGCGGCCAGCGGCTCGACATATTCGGGATCAGGAAGGAAGATCTGCCCGCCGTCTGGGCAGACCTCAACGCCGCAGGCATGGTGTCGGGCCATGCCTATGGCAAGTCGCTGCGCACGGTGAAGACCTGCGTCGGGTCCGAATGGTGTCGCTTCGGCACGCAGGACAGCACCGGGCTTGGCGTCAAGACCGAGCGGATGACCTGGGGATCATGGATGCCGCACAAGTTCAAGATCGCGGTGTCAGGCTGCCCCCGTAATTGCGCGGAAGCGACGATCAAGGATTTCGGGATCGTGTGCGTGGACTCGGGCTATGAACTCCATGTCGGCGGCAATGGCGGCATCCATGTCCGCGCCACCGACTTCCTGTGCAAGGTGGCGACGGAGCAGGAGGCGCTCGACTACTGCGCCGCCTTCACCCAGCTCTACCGCGAGGAAGCCCGCTATCTGGAACGGACCGCGCCCTGGATCGAGCGGGTGGGCGTCGATTATGTGAAGAGCCGGATCGTGGAAGACGACGCCGGTCGCGAGGCGCTCCGCGCGCGCTTCCTCTTCTCGCAGCAGTTCATGCAGGACGATCCCTGGGCGGAACGTGCGGCCGGCCAGCATGCCGAGCTGCACCAGCCTCTCGCCCCCATCGCCATTGCAGCGGAGTAAGACAGATGACCGACTGGATCGATATCGGTACGTTGGCCGACATTCCCCAACGCGGTGCACGCACGGTGCAGATCGGCGACGAAAAGGAAATCGCCGTGTTCCGCACCGGCGACGATCAGGTCTTCGCATTGGTCAACGAATGCCCGCACAAGAAGGGGCCGCTCAGCCAGGGCATCGTCCACGGCCATAGCGTTGCCTGCCCGCTGCATAATTGGACCATCGCGCTGAAGACGGGGGAGGCACAGGGCGCCGATAGCGGCTGCACGCCGACGATTGCGGTGAAGGAAGAAGGCGGGCGGATTTTGATCGCGCGGCCGGTGGCGGTGAGGGTGGCGGCCTGATGGTTGCGCCGATCCGCACCACCTGCGCCTATTGCGGCGTCGGTTGCGGCATATCGGCCACGCCGACCGGGCCGCGATCCGTCGTCATAAAGGGCGATGAGGCGCATCCGGCCAATGGCGGGCGCCTCTGTTCCAAAGGCACCCATCTGGGCGAGACGGTGGGACTGGAAGGGCGGCTGCTCCATCCCATGGTGGGGAACAAGCGAGCAAGCTGGGACAAGGCGTTGGATCTGGTCGCGAAGACATTTCGCGAGACTATCGATCGGCACGGGCCGGACAGCGTCGCCTTCTACGTGTCGGGCCAGTTGCTGACCGAAGATTATTATGTCGCCAACAAGCTGATGAAGGGCTTCATCGGATCGGCGAACATCGACACCAATTCGCGCCTTTGCATGTCCAGCGCCGTGGCCGGGCATATGCGCGCCTTTGGCGAGGATATAGTGCCAGCCAGCTATGACGATCTGGACGAAGCCGACCTGATCGTCCTTGTCGGCTCCAACACCGCCTGGTGCCATCCGATCGTTTACCAGCGCATTCAGGCGGCCCGTGCCGCGCGCGGTACGAAGCTGGTCGTCATCGACCCGCGCCGCACCGAAACCTGTGAGGACGCCGACCTGCATCTGCCGGTCAAGCCTGGCACCGACGTCGCGCTGATGAATGGGTTGCTCGCCTGGTGTGATCTGGAAGGGGTCACTGATCCCGCTTTCATCGCGGATCATGTCAATGCGCCTGCGGGTTTCTGGGAGCATATCCGCACCGGTCACGATCTGTGGACCACGGCCAAAACCTGCGACATCGCACCCGCGCTGCTGGAGCAGTTCTTCGCCCTGTTCGCTGCGACCCCGCGCACCGTCACGCTGTTCAGTCAGGGCATCAACCAGTCGATCCGCGGCACGGACCAGGTCAATGCCATCATCAACGTTCATCTGGCGACCGGTCGCTTTGGCAAGCCGGGCGCGGCGCCGTTCTCGATCACGGGCCAGCCCAACGCCATGGGCGGGCGCGAAGTGGGGGGATTGGCTTCGACCCTGGCCGCTCATATGGATTTCGCGCCGGATAATGTCGCGCGGGTGGGCCGCTTCTGGGCCGCGCCGAACATGGCGACCAAGCCGGGCCTGAAGGCCGTCGATCTGTTTCGTGCGATCGATGAGGGCCGGATCAAGGCGCTTTGGGTGATGGCGACCAACCCTGCCGTGTCGCTGCCCGACGCGGGGCGCGTGCGTGAGGCGCTAGCGGCTATTCCCTTCCTCGTCGTGTCGGACATCGTGGCCGAAACCGATACCGGCCTTCATGCCGATATACGCCTGCCCGCCGCCGGATGGGGCGAGAAAGACGGGACCGTCACCAATTCGGACCGCACCATCAGCCGTCAACGGCCCTTCCTGGCGCTGCCGGGCGAAGCGAAGCCGGACTGGTGGATCGTGACCGAGGTCGCCCGGCGCATGGGCTGGCGCAACGCTTTCGCCTATGATCGGCCCGCCGATATCTGGCGCGAACATGCGCGTCTGACCGCCTATCAGAATGACGGGCAGCGTGTGCTCAACCTGCGCAGCCATGCCACGATCGGCAATCAGGCCTATGACGCGCTGGAGCCGTTCCGCTGGGGCGGCGACGCACCTTTTTCAGACGGCTTTCCGACCCCGGATCGCAGGGCGCGCCTTGTGCTGACGAAGCAGATGGACGTGCAGGGGCCGCTTCGGGACTGGCCGCTGACGCTCAATACCGGGCGCTATCGCGACCAGTGGCACACGATGACGCGCACCGGTCTTGCGCCCAAACTCGCGCGCCATCGCGAAGAGCCGCTGGTGGAGATCCATCCGCAGGATGCAATGGCGATGGGTCTAGCCGACGGCGATCTGGCGCGCGTGCGGACGGCGCAAGGCGACAGCATTTTCCGTGTCGCCCTAAGCGAAGGCCAGCGTGCCGGAGAGATTTTCACGCCGATCCACTGGACCGATCAGATTTCAAACGGTGGCCGGACCGGCCTGCTGCCCCGGCCTCTGGTCGATCCGCATTCCGGTCAACCCGGTTTCAAACGCACGCCAGCCAGCGTCGAGCGTGTCGCGACCCAATGGAAGGGCTTCCTGATCCTGCGCGGCGCTGATCCGATAAAGCCGCCATGCCTTTGGGCAACGCGTGTGACGGTGCCGGGCGGCGCGCTATACGAGGTTGCGGGGAACGGCGATCCGGCGCGGCTGGAGGCCTGCCTGCCCAAGGGCGAGCGGATCGAGGCGATCGATCAGACGCGCGGCACGCGCCGGGTGGCCATCATCCGTGACGGCAAGCTGGCAGGCGTGCTGTTCGTGACCTGCACCGGCCTGCTCCCTTCGCGCGACTGGCTGATCGACCAGCTATCGGTCGAGGGCGTCGGCGCGACCGTGCTGGCGGCGCGTGGACCGGGCAGCCAGCCCGACAAGGGGGCGACCATCTGCGTGTGTTTCGACATCGGCTTGAACCAGATCGTCGCCGCGATCCGTGATCAGCGGTTGATCGACGTGCCCGCCGTTGGACAGGCGCTGGGCGCGGGCACCAATTGCGGGTCGTGCCGCCCGGCCATCGCTAAAATTCTGGCTCAAACCTCGCAGGAGACGCTGCATGCAGCCGAATGAACGCATTGCCCCTGGCGAAGTCTGGCTGGTCGGTGCAGGGCCGGGCGACCCGGACCTGCTGACCCGCAAGGCCGAAAAGCTGATCGCGGCGGCGGACGTGGTTTTCCATGATGCTCTGGTCGGGCCGGGCGTGCTGGACCTGATCCCCGCCGAAGTTGAACGGGTGAGCGTCGGCAAGCGATCGGGCCGGCATTCCAAAGCGCAGGACAGCATCAACGACCTGCTGCTGGCGGCGGCGAAGGCGGGCAAGCGCGTCGTGCGCCTAAAGGGGGGCGACCCGTCGATCTTTGGCCGCTCGGCGGAGGAAATGGCGCATCTGGCCGCAGATGGCGTGCGTTTCCAGATTTGCCCCGGCATCACGACGGCCAGTGCGGCGGCGGCGAGCGGCCATGCGTCGCTGACCTTGCGCGGCGTGGCACGCGGGCTGACGCTGGTGACGGCGCATCTCAAGGCGGGCGAGCCGCTGAAGCTGGATTGGGAAACGCTGGCGCGCCCGGGCGGCACGCTTGGCATCTATATGGGTCGGGCGGCGGCGGCGGAAATCAGCCGATCGCTGATCGTGGCGGGACGCGATCCCGCAACGCCGGTGATGATCGCGGTCAATGTCTCGCTGCCCAATGAACGGTTGATCCGGGGCAGGCTGTCGGCGCTGGCCTTTCTGGTGGCGACGATCAGCGAGGATGACCCCACCCTGTTGTTGATCGGTGAGGCGGTGGCGGGGACGCATGTTCCGGCCGATGTCTTGGCGAGTGCCGCGCTTCCGGTCTGATCTGTCCAGCCCGCCGATCGCGCATTCGGTTTGCTCGAACTATTACGCCATCGCTGCCGGATGGGGCTGGACGTCGCGCTGCCGAATGTCTCCGGTTCGACCAGGACAAGCGGTCGGATTGTCGAACATTTCGGGCGCGAGCCATGCGTCGACCATTCTGCTGGAGCATGATGGTCTCGATCCTAATAACATATGGGGTGAAATGTCTGTCCCGCGCCTCTGTCGGCGCAGGCCATCAACACCGGCGAAATTCACTCATCTAGTATGAGAAATAGATCGGCATGGCCTCATAACATGCCCGCGTCGGCGGAGGCATTCCGGATCAAGGCCAGCATTTTCAGCCGGGCTTCCTCGCCTTCGCCGCGCATGATCGCGTCGAATACGGCATCATGGTCGGGCATGGGATCGCGCGACTCCTTACGTTCGTCGCGCGCGAAGCGCGTGGTCCAGGCGACTACCGCCGTGACCGACGTGGCCAGGGTGATGAGCGATTCGTTGCGGGTGGCGAGCAGGATCAGGCGATGGAAGCCCTGATCCGCGGCGCGTCCTTCCGCCGTTTGCAGGCCGAAGCGGCGCATTTCCTCCAGGGCATGGCCCATGCGGGAAATATCCTGCCCGTCGCGACGCAGGGCCGCAAACTCTGCCGCCGCCGGTTCCACGACGATGCGCAGTTCGAATATGTCGCGCAGAAACTGGGGCGTCGGTCCCGCCTCGAACATCCAGGCGAGTACGTCCAGGTCCAGCATGTTCCAGCGCAGCCTGTCGTTGATGCGCGTGCCACTTTTTGTGCGACTATGGACCAGCCCCTTGGCCGACAGGACGCGGACGGCCTCGCGATAGGCGGTGCGGGACACGCCCTGTTCCGCGCTATATCGCTCCTCGCCCGGCAAAATGTCGCCCGGCTGGTAGCGACCACCGACGATCGCGACCCCCACATCATGGGCGATCCGGTCATGGACGGCCCTTTGCGACGGGCTGGGCGGGCGGGACAGGGGATGGTCGTCTGCTTGCATCATCTCGGCTTCGTCACCCCTCCTTCCCCTGTCGTCAAGCCTGAACGGCGTTGCAGGCCATAATTGGTATGAGAAAAATCGAATATTTGATGGTCCGAACCATTACTCCGTCAATTTATCGCTTGAATGGGTTCCAAAAATTCGTCATCTAGTATGAGAAATAAAAATGACTCGGAGGGGATATGATGATGAAAAAGGGAACACAGCTGTCTATTTCGCTGTTCGCGCTCGCGATGGCGCAATCGGCGATCGCCCAGTCCGGCCCGGGCCAGAACGCGGGCGTCAGCGATGGCGACATCATCGTCACCGGCATGCGGGCCAGCCTGTCGTCGGCGCAAAATATCAAACGCAACGCCCAGCAACTGGTCAACTCGGTCGTGGCCGAGGATATCGGCAAGCTGCCCGACAATAATGTGGTGGAGGCGCTTCAGCGCGTACCCGGCATCCAGGTTTCACCCCGCGCCCGCGGCGAGTCCGCCACCGTCCTCATCCGCGGCCTTCCCGACGTGGTGACGCTCGTCAATGGCCGCAACATCTTCAGCACCACCGGCCGATCCCTGTCGCTGGCGGATGTGCCGGCGGATCTTGTTGCAGGCGTCGATGTCTACAAGTCGCGCTCGGCCGATCAGCTGGAAGGCGGCATTGCCGGCCTCATCAACGTCCGCACCCGCCGTCCCTTCGACTTCAAGGGGCTGGAGGTCGCGCTGGCGGGCCGCGAAGTCTATAGCGAGCAACCCGACAAGATCGATCCCTATGCCAGCGCCCTCATCAGCAATCGCTGGTCGACCGGCATCGGCGAAATCGGCGCCCTCATCAGCGTCTCCTATCACAAGACCCGCTATCGCGACGAAACCATCTATAGCGGCGGCTATTTCGGTTATAATCTCGACAACAGCCGCGCGCCTTACACGCCTGGCGTTCCGCTCGACCCGCGCGGCACCAACCCGACCGAGCCCAGGGCGTTTCGCACCGACGTGATCGGCGCCTTCGACCGGATCGGCACTCGCACCCGCCCGGCGGTCAACGCCACGCTGCAATGGGCGCCCGACGATCGCCTGACCATCCATGCCGACGGCCTGTTCTACGGCTATCGCGAGCGCGGCAACGGCAATCAGAATTTCACGTCGATGAACGGGACTTTGCTGGCCCCGCTCAAGTTCGTTGGCGATACCAAGCTGGTCCAGTCGCTCAGCATCGCCAATGGCCGCGTCGCCAATTTCGGCAACGCCTACAAAAACAAGGCCGATCGCTGGCAGGGCGCGGTGGGCGCGGACTGGGAAGCGGGCGACTGGAAGGCGGCGACGGAATTATCCTACACCCGGTCGAAGGCGACCGATATTGGCAACAATCTGGACGTCGACTTCATCGCGTCGCGCACCGACGCCGTCTTCAACGACGGATCGGGCACGCCCTATTTCGCCCTGCCCAACGACAATATCGCCGATCCCTCGCGCTATTTCCTGTCGCGCCTGTCGACCACGCGCACGTTGGGCGATGGCAAGGAATGGGCATGGCGTGGCGATCTGTCCTATCGCTCGACCTTCCTGATCTTCTCGGGCCTCGACGCGGGTATCCGCCTCAGCAAGCGCGACGCCAAATCGGACAGCTTCACCCAGACGGTAAATTGCGGTCCGGCGGTCGCGGTCAAATGCTACACCACCCGCGCCGCCAGCCTGCCGGGCCTGATGACGGTGACGCCCGGGGACTTCGACACCGGCACCGGCAATTTCGTGCGCCAATGGGCTACGCCGACGACCAGCTATCTGCTGAACAATATCGGGACGCTGCGTCAGCTGTTCGGACTGGCCCCGGGCGATCCGGCCTTTCAGGACACCCAGCATTTCGACATCAACGAGAAGAACTACGCCGGTTACGGACAGGCCAATCTGGAGATCGGCCGACTGGACGGCCAGGTCGGCGTGCGGGTCATCCGCACCGACATCACCTCCAACGCTTTTCTGGTTCTGCGCGGCGCCACCTCGCCCGTCACCATCCGCAACAAAAGTACGGATGTGCTGCCCAGCCTGGCGCTACGCTACAAGCTCAAGGACAATCTGTTCCTGCGCTTCGCCGCCAGCAAGACGATCACCCGCCCCAGCTTCGCGCAGCTCAACCCCGCGCTTACCCTGACGCCGCCCATACCCGGGCAGCAGCCCTTCGGGCGCGGCACCAGCGGCAATGCGGATCTCAAGCCGGTTCGCTCCGACAATTACGACCTGTCGCTCGAATGGTATATCGACCGGTCCAGTTCGATCACCGCGACCATCTTTCGCCGCGACGTCTCGGGTTTCATTCAGTCGGTCACCAGCAATTTCGACATCGACTATCTTGGCCCCGACAATGGCGTCTATCAGATCACCCGACCGGAAAATTCCGGCTCGGGCAAGTTGCAGGGGATAGAGGGTGGCTTCACCTTTTTCCCCAAGGGACTGCCCAAATGGCTCGACGGCATCGGCGTCAGCGCCAACGGCACCTATATCGACGGCAAGAATACGGCCCTGTCGCCGCTACCCGGCGTCACCGGCTTTTTGGACATACCGTTCCAGAATGTCTCCAAATATTCCGCCACCGGCACGCTCATCTATGAAAAGGGCGGCTTCTCCGGCCGGGCCTCCTATGTCTGGCGCGACAGATATAATGGCGGGCTGCACTTTACCGGGGTCAATCCCAACTTCATCACCAACGGCCAGATCAGCAATCTCGACCTGTCCTTCTCCTATGAGATCAATCCGCAGTTCACCGTCGTGTTCGATGCGACCAACGTGCTGAAAAATCTCTATCAAACTTCGTTCAACGACCCCAGTCTCTATCCGCGCGACACGGTTCTCTACACGCGCACCTTCGCCGTCGGTTTTCGCGCGAAGCTTTGACGATGCCTATTTCGAGAGGATGTTCCATGACGATTTCCCCAATGATCGCTTCCCTGTCGATGCTGATGGCGCTGCCGCAACTGGCCCAGGCCCAGACGGCGTCGGCGCAGGAAGCGCGGCAGGTCGCCATCAGCGTGGACACCGCGAAATCGGCGGGCAAGTTGCCCCCGGTGTGGCGCTTCTTCGGCGCGGACGAACCCAATTATGCGACCATGAAGGATGGCCGCAAATTGCTGGTGGAACTGGGTGAACTCAAGAAAGGCGAAGTCTATTTCCGCGCCCACAATCTGCTGAGCAGCGGCGATGGCACCGCCGCGTTCAAATGGGGCAGCACCAACGCCTATACCGAAAGCAAGGACGGTAAACCGGTCTATGACTGGAAAGTGGTGGACGGCATCATCGACACTTATCTGGCGCGCGGCGTGCGGCCCTATCTCCAGATCGGCTTCATGCCGCAAGCCATGTCCGCCGCGCCCGCCGGTACGCCCTATCAGCATGAATGGCGGCCCGGTTTCGACTATAAGCTGATCGCGACGGGTTGGACCTACCCGCCCAAGGACTATGAGAAATGGGCGGAACTCGTCTATCAATGGACGCTCCACAATATCGAGAAATACGGCAAGGCCGAAGTCGAAAAATGGTATTTCGAGGTCTGGAACGAGCCGAACTCGTCCTTCTACTGGACCGCTTCTCCGGAGGAATTCTACAAGCTGCATGACTATGCGATCGGGGCGGTGCGCCGCGCGTTGCCGACCGCGCGGGTCGGCGGGCCGGACGTCGCCGGGGCCGGGGGCACCTTCATGGACGGCTTCCTGAAACATGTGTCGTCGGGCAAGAATTATGTGACCGGCCAGACCGGCACGCCCACCGACTTCCTGTCCTTCCATGCCAAGGGCAAGCCGGTCTTCGTCGGCGGCCATGTCCGCATGGGCATCGCCACCCATTTGCAGGAGGCCGATCGCGGCTTCACCAAGATACTGTCCATTCCTGCGCTGGCGACCAAGCCGGTGGTGATCGGCGAAAGCGATCCGGAAGGCTGCGCCGCCTGTCCCGGACCGCAGAACGACTATCGCAACGGCACCATGTACAGCAGCTACACCGCAGCCAGTTTCGCGCGCATCTGGGAATTGGCCGAACGGCGGAAGGTCAATCTGGAAGGCGTGCTGTCCTGGTCCTTCGAATTTGAGGATCAGCCCTGGTTCGCGGGCTATCGCCAGCTGTCCACCAACGGCGTCGACCTGCCGGTGCTCAATGTCTTCCGCCTCTTCGCCCAACTGGGCGAGACGAAGCTGGCGACGACCAACGCAGCCCAGATCCCGCTCGACCAGGCGATGGCGAAAGGCATTCAGGGCAATGCCGATATCGGGTCGATCGCCACTCGCACGGCGGATGGCAAGGTCGCGCTGCTGCTGTGGCATTATCATGACGATGACGTCCCCGGGCCGGATGCGCAGGTGAAGATCGATCTGAAAGGGCTGAAGGCCGCACCGACGGGCGCGAAGCTGTGGCGGGTCGATGGCGACCATGCCAACGCCTTTTCCGCCTGGAAGAAAATGGGATCGCCCCAGTCCCCCAATCAGGATCAATATGCCCAATTGGAAGCTGCATCGGTCATGAAAGCGGAAGATGTGACCGTATCCGGCGTTCGCGGCGCGGCCAGCGTCGATCTGAAGCTGCCGCGCCAGGGCGTGGCGTTGCTGGTTCTGGACGCGCAATAGGATGACCGATCCGGGCAGGGCAGGCGTGCGGCTTTACGCGGGGCGCTGGGCGATCGCGGCGATGATAACCGTCGCCATCGCGATCAGCTATCTCGATCGCCAGACCCTGCCCTGGGCGATCAAATATATCGAGGCCGACATTCCGATCGGCAACCAGACCAAGGCGTTCCTCGATTCCGCCTTCCTCGCCACCTATGGACTCATGTATCTGGGTGGCGGCTGGCTGCTCGACCGGGTGGGCACGCGGCGTGGGTTCCTGGCGATCATGATCTTCTGGTCGCTCGCCTGCGCCAGCCATGGCCTCGCGGGCGGCATAGCCGCACTGGTGGTCAGCCGCCTGTTGCTCGGCATGGGGGAGGGCGGTGGTTTTCCCGCCGCCACCCGCGCCATCGCCGAATGGTTTCCGCCCGAACGGCGTGCCGCCGCCATGGGTCTGGTCAATGCCGGGACGGCGGTGGGCGCGGTCATCGCCCCGCCACTGATTGCAGGCATACTCGCCTATGGTCACTGGTTCGATCTGGCGAGCTGGCGCTGGGTCTTCTTCATCACCGGTGGCTTGGGTCTTGCCTGGGCGCTCTGGTGGTTCCTGACCTACCGCACACCGCCAACCGACGATGCGCTGGACATAGTGGATGCGGGGCCGACCCCGACCATCGCCATGCTCCTGTCCCGCCGCGAAGTGCGTGGCCTCGTCGCCGCCAAGTTCCTGAGTGACGGCGCCTGGTATTTCTACCTTTTCTGGCTGCCCAAATATTTGTTCGAAGCGCACGGC
Organism: Sphingobium sp. CR2-8; assembly: GCF_035818615.1. Lineage (NCBI taxonomy): Bacteria > Pseudomonadati > Pseudomonadota > Alphaproteobacteria > Sphingomonadales > Sphingobiaceae > Sphingobium > Sphingobium wonjuense. The sequence goes on from NZ_JAYKZY010000001.1 coordinate 315,620, forward strand.
TTCGACCTCAAACAGGCCGCGACGATCGGCTGGATTCCCTATGCCGCGTCGGGCGTGGGCAGCCTGTGCGGCGGCTGGCTGTCCAGCCGTCTCCTCTCCTCCGGCCGCTCGGTCGATGCCGCGCGCAAGATTGCTCTGGGTTTGAGCGCCGCCTGCATGCCCTGGGTCATGCTCGCCCCGTCGGCCGCCTCGGTTGCGGCGGTCATCGCGATCTTCAGCCTCGCCTTCTTCGGCCAGCAAAGCTGGTCCACGCTTGTCATGACCCTGCCGACCGACCTTGCGCCGCGCAGTGCGCTCGGCCGCCTGGCCGGATTGGTCGGCCTCGGCGGTGCCTTCGGCGGCATCGTCATGGGGCAGGCGGCGGGCTGGGCGCTCGACGCCGGGCTTGGCTACACCCCGGTGCTGACGCTCGCCGCGACGCTGCACCTGATCGCCTTCGCGCTGATCTGCCTCTTCATACCCCGCATTTCCCAACTCACCTTCTCTCGAAAGGCCGTCCCTTGAAAATCACCGAAGTCCGCACCCGCGTCGTCCAGTGGGAAGGCGACACCGTCCCGCTGCCGCCGCATTTCTGCACGAACCCGATGGACCTTGTGTCCCCCATGCTCTCGCCCGAAACCATGGGCACCTTCACCTTCCATGGCTGGCTGATCGTGGAAATCTTCACCGACGCGGGACTTGTCGGCATCGGCAACGCCGCGCTTGCCCCGCTCGTCACCAAGCAGATGATCGATCAATATCTCGCCCCCCTGCTGATCGGCCAGGACCCGTGGGACAGTGAATTCCTGTGGCAGCACATGTACCGCAAGACCATGGCCTTCGGGCGCAAGGGCGTAGCGCTGGTCGCCATCTCCGCGCTCGACATCGCCATCTGGGACTTGATGGGCAAGGCCGCAAAGCAGCCCGTCTTCCGCCTGCTCGGCGGCCGGACCAAGGCGAAAATCCCGGTCTATGCCAGCCGCCTCTATTCCATCCCCCTGGAAGAGCTGGCGCGGGAAGCCGCCGCCTACAAGGCGCAGGGCTACAAGGCGATGAAGCTGCGTTTCGGCTGGGGGCCGATCGACGGCGCAGCGGGCATGGCGCGCAACGTCGAATTGATCCGCACCGTGCGCGAAACCGTGGGCGATGAAATCGACATCATGGCCGACGCCTATATGGGCTGGAGCCTCGACTATGCCAAACGCATGATGCGCCTCATCGAACCCTTCAACCTGCGCTGGCTGGAAGAAGCGATCATCCCCGACGACATCAACGGCTATCATGAACTGCGCCGCTTTGGCACCACGCCGATCGCGGCGGGCGAACATGAATTTACCAGCTACGGCTTCCGCCAGATGATAGAGGCCAAGGCGCTCGACTATTTTCAGTTCGACACCAACCGCGTCGGCGGCATCACCGCCGCGCGCAAGATCCAGGCGCTGGCCGAAGCCTATTCCATCCCTGTCGTTCCGCATGCCGGGCAGATGCACAATTATCATGTCGTGATGGCCAGCCTGAACAGCCCCATCGCCGAATATTTCCCCATGGTCGATGTGGAGGTCGGCAACGAACTCTTCTGGTATATTTTCAAGGGCGAACCGCAGGCGGTGGACGGGCATATCGATCTGGACGACAACCTCCCCGGTCTGGGCCTCGAAATTGACGAGGCCGCTCTCTCTCGCTTCAAGGTGATCGGATGACGAATATGAAGGTAGCGGTTCTGGGGCTTGGCCTGATGGGCGGCGGCATGGCGCGGCAGTTGCTGGCGGCCGGGTTCGACGTGGCGGTCTGGAACAGAAGCCCGGACAAGGCGACGCCGCTGGCCGACGCAGGCGCGCGGATCGCGGCGACCCCGGCAGACGCAGCGACCGGCGCGGCCATCGTCGTCGCGATGCTGGCCGACGACAGCGTGTCGCGCACGATCTGGACCGGTCCGGATGGCGCGCTGGCCGCCATGGAAGGGGAAGCAATTGCGATTGATTCCAGTACGTTGACTGATGCCTGGGCGACGGAACTGGCCGATCTCGCCGCAAGGCAGGGCATCCGCTTCCTCGAAGCCCCCGTCACCGGCAGTCGCGATCAGGCGGCGCAGGGCGCCTTGCGCTTTCTGGTCGGCGGCGACGCGGCGACGCTCGCTGATGCCCGCCCGGCGTTCGACGCGATGGGCAGTGCTATCGTCCATCTCGGCCCGGTCGGCAGCGCGGCGACCATGAAGCTTGCCAACAACTTCCTGTGCGGCGTCCAGGCCGCCAGTCTTGCCGAAGCCATCGCGCTGCTGGAAAAGCGGGGCTTAGATATCGAACAGGCGCTCTCGATCCTGACCGACGGCGCGCCGGGTAGTCCGATGGTGAAGGGCGTGGGCCGCCGCATGCTCGACCGCGACTATCAGCCGCATTTTATGGTGCCGCTGATGGCCAAGGATCTGGGCTATGCCGCCCAGGCGCTGAGCGATGTCGGCATCATATCCGCCATCGCTCAGGCGGCGCGCGCCCGCTATGTCGAGGCCGATGTCGCAGGCGAGGGAAAACGCGACATCGCCGCGATCGTGGAACCGCTCAGAAAAGCCTGAAAGATCAAGGGCGAGGATCGGGTGAAAAAGTGCCTGCAACTGTCCATGTCGTTGTTCGCAGCGACCATCATGATGCCGCTTTCCCTCGCAACGGTGCAGGGAAGCGGCCTGTTCCGACGGCGCTGACCGCCAGCGCGACGCTGCATGCCGACAAGGTGGGTGCGACGATCGACCGCCGCATCAGCGGGGCGTCAGGTCGCGCCTTTCCGCCGACCTCCACGCCGCGATCGCCCAGTGGTCATGGGATCGGGCTTCTTCGGTCGCGTCCATCCAGCCGGTGGAGACACCCGTTGCTGGCTCGTCCCCAACCCCATGGCGCCGGGTGTCTGACGTTCCAGCCCGCTAGGATCGAAATCGGCAGATCGCGTGCCCGCCGACGCGCCACGCAATAGGCTGATACGGTCTCTCAAGGCGGCTGCTGTCTCGAAATCTCCGCGATTGGCAGCGTCTTCCATGGAAAGGCGCAGCGCTTCCAGGTCGACTTCGTCAGGCTTCGTCATTTGAAAGCCCAGCGGAGCGTCTGGGCGATGCCGAACGTGCCTGCGCGCACGATCGGGCGCTCCAGAGGGGACAGGTTCAGCCCGTGCATAACGCGCGCCCATCGCGGTAAAAGGTCGACAGCTGCCTGAACCGTCAGCCGCCTTGGTATCTCGGCTGCCAGGCTGGTTTGGCGGCCGTCCATGATCAGCCGTGCAACCGTCGACGTTCGCGCATCCACTTTTAATTGCGGACGCATCGCTTCGATCAGCGCACGCACCTGCGATCGAGACTGTGGGACCGGGCTGGCGCCCATGGCCTCGCCGATCACCGCCATTTCCGCAAAATAGCGATCCTGATCGGCGAGGGACATGGTCGGTTCTCCATAGCGTATCCAGGCATCGAGGAAGCTGCTCGTTTCGGTGACATGGACCCAGGCCAGCAGCGCGGGGTCATTGGCGCTATAGGGTGCGCCGTTGGGCAGGGTGCCACTGACATGGTCATGCACCGCACGGACTCGCGCTATGGTCGCTTCAGCCGACTGGCGATCGGCGTAAGTCGTGATGGCGATGAAGCGCGCCGTCCGGCGCAGACGGCCATGCATGTCCTTGCGGAAATTGGAATGGTCCCATACGCCCGCCAGGACCGACGGATGCAACATCTGCATCAACAGGCTGCTTATCCCGCCGACCATCATGGATGCCACATCGCCATGCACCCGCCATGCGACAGATCCCGGACCCAGAATGGCATTGTCGCTTCGCGATACCGACGTTTCACCCCGATCGCGATCATTGAACAAACCCACCACCTGACGGCGGATAGACTCTTTTATGCCATCGGAAAGGGCGAAAGGGGTCAGCATGGCACGATCAACGTCCAGTCGGCGCGGTCGGTCCGCGGACATGGCGGGTCATCCTGACCCCGCCCGCCATCCACGCGTCTCAAAAGACCGTCATAGGGATGATCCAGCCCCTTCAATCGGCCTCCCGACTGGCGTCGGTCCCTTTCCGTCCGTCGTCGAGAAGTAGTTTTTCACCACTGCGATGCACGATGGCCGCGATCGGACCCGCCAGGAACTGCAACATCATCGGCAGCAGCACCGTTACCCGGACGTTATGCACGGCGATGTCCAGCGTCGTCGTGACGGACTGTCCCATGGCTTTGACATCGACCTCCATCCGATCGTCGCTGGCCCAGTTCGAACGAACCTCCGCCGCGCCGCCGGGAATATGGCTCGGCAACCTGTCGACGCCTTTCACCATCCGTCGGCGTAGTTCGGCTGGGTCAAGCTGGTGCGGAAAATTGATGACGATGGGCTGCATCCTACGCCGACGCTTCAACCCTGCCGATGTTCCGCCCATTGCCTCGCCTAGGTCCAATGTCTTTCCCGGAATCATGTCGATCGAAATCACTCCCGCGCGTGGCGTCGCCTGCGTGGATTGTTCAGCTCTTGCGATGAACGGCAGGCTATCGCCCGCTTTTGCAGATGTCAGCTGGGCTCAGTTCTGTGCTTTTTAGCGAACGTCCCGAGCGAATGACGGCTCGATCCGAATCATTCGTCCCTTGGCGGATGATGGGCTGTCCATGATAGCGGCGCATCGTCCCAATTCACCCTGACGACGCTATCTCCGTCCGACCAGGGTGACACACGAAGCATGATGGCCGCAAACAGGTCCGAGGCCAGATAATCGGAAAGCCATAGTTTGAGCCGCGCAAGCGGTTGCAAGGTGAACCAGTCCGGTTCTACGGCAGCGAATTGTCGTACGAACGGCACGATCGCCGCGTCTGCGATGCCGCGCTTTGGGCCACATAGATGCGTTGCCTGGGCAAGTCTGTCTTCGATCTCCTGAAGAAAAGCCAGGCCCGACTGCCGATGCGCCGTCGGGTCCGCGCCATGTCGTTCAGGATATTTGTAGCGATCCAGATCATGTTTGAACGGCCCGTCGTTCGCGGCGATCAACGCCGGATCGTCATGATCCAGCCAGCCTTCAGGATCATGCCGTGCCAATGCATGGCGTATGATATTCATACTTTGGTCGATCACTGCGCCATTCGGCAACACTAACACGGGAACGGTGCCTTTCGGCGACGCAGCGAGCATAGCCGCTGGCTTGGCCGACAGCCTAACCTCACGCAGTTCGACAGAGGTAGCGCTGATCGCCAGCGCCAGTCTCGCCCGCATCGCATAGGGGCAGCGGCGGAAGCTGTAGAGGATCGGGTCCGGCATGTTATCGCGCGCCGGTGGTGATTAGGCGGAAAGCAGCGGCCAGAAGATGGGACATATGCTTTTCGCTCAGAACATGATGCCGATCATAATGCCAGCCCTATCCGCCGCGCTCGACGCTAGTGATCGGCGTAAAGACCCTTGTCCGGACCGATTATAATATGTCCTTTAAGCGGCCAAAGTCTTCTTGACGCCGTAAAATACCGACTGCGCCAAGAGCAGGCATTGCCCCAGCGAAGGTGCCGCCAAATGCGTCTCCTCCCCATCGACGTTTCGGACGCTCAGTTCCCATAGGTCGCCCGTCTCGATACACGCGGATCGCGCTTGCTCACTGGCAAAATAGACATGCTCGCCTATCCTCTCGCGATGAAGCAGATGGCGAGCAACGGTCGTATGGCTGTCATGATGGGCATTATGTCGCATCTGGATCGTTTCGTTCTGCGCCGCCAATAATTGAAGAATGTCGCAGTCGATCATCGCGCTCGCCTTCGAATTTGCGGCCTTGTCAAAGCCGCCGCAAGAGCGAAGACGCCCGAACAGGCGTAAGGTTCCTCTGGTGACCTGTCACTTGTCGAGCGTGATGAAAAAGGGGTTATGCCGGAATATCTCTGATGCCTTCACAGGCGTTCGACCCATCAACCGCGTGTTGCCCCACCAGGATGAGGAGGGCAGAGCGCCATGCTCGACAACCGTGCTGGCGCAGCGAATCAAGACGGCACAGCGCAGATTCAAATGACCATGGCTTCGCTCGAATGCGAAGACATGGTCTGCGCGTTCGCCTACGCAATCCAGCCGATTATAATCCCCTTCGACAAATAATTCTGGAACATCCGCTCGAAGTTTCAGTAAGTGATGAACGAGCGCAATCTTCCTATTTGTCGTGACCGCGTCTCCGTCGTTCAACAGGTTACGCCGCAATCGATAATCGACGGGACGGCGATTATCGGGATCGACCAGGCTAAGGTCGGCCAACTCGGCGCCCTGATAGATGTCCGGTACGCCCGGCAGGCAAAATTTGAGGGCGGTCTGTGCCAGGCTGTTGGCATCGGACGCTGGTTGCAAATATCCGACGAAGCGGGTCATGTCGCTAGTGAAGGCATGCCTGTCCAGGAGCGAGCGAAGCCAGCCTTGCGCCCCGGCCTCATACGCCTCGTCCGGCGCTTCCCAGCTGGATCGCAGGCGGGCTTCACGCAAGGATTTTTCGAGCCAGCCAGTCATGCGGTCATGAAAATCTGCAGGCAGACGATCCTCCGTCGTCACTGGCCATGTCCCAAACAGGGTCTGTAAAATCTGGTAGCGGTCCGCCGGGTGGACGCGCTCATTGTGGCGTTCCACCATCTGCGACCACCGCTCCACAGCGGCCGCCCAGATATCCGGAACGGCGCTCAGAACTGCCAGTCGGGCGCGCATGTCTTCGCCCCGCTTATGGTCATGGGTGGCAGTGGCGAGCATGGCATGGGGGAAGGCCTTCGCTCGCACATCTACCCGGCGGTGAAACTCGGCCAGGCTGATAGCGAATTGCTCGGGATCGGAACCGACATCGTTGGCGGAGAGCAAGGGCGCATAGCGATAGAAAGCCGTGTCTTCCACGCCCTTGGCTGCGATCGGGGCCGATAGTTGCTGGAAGCAGCGTACGGCTTGCGCCGCCAGGTCGGCGTCGCCCGCACCTTCGCCGGCGAGCCAATTAAGGACATGGCGCGTGACCGGACCCTCGCCGGGCGGCAAATGCGCCTGTACCAAGTCCCACGCCTTGTTCCTGACCGCGACATCGCTGGCCGGAGCGGAACGCCCATCGCCATAGGTGCGATAGACCGGAAAGACCCAGAGCAGCCGTTCGATGGCGCGGCGAAGCATGGCGGGCGTGATGGCTTCATAGGCGGCATCGGTGGCTTGCGCGGACCGGGCTAGCGCGGTGAAAGCCTCTGTGCAGGCGCTAAGCTGGCCGTCAAACTGCCATGCCAGCATATCGCGCCGGGCCTGCAACACGACCTCGCCAGGATCGCCATGGTCCGGGTCGACGCTACGCCACAATTTCCTCAGTGGCGCTTCGCCCGCCGGGTCATGGAGGAGGGCGGTCACATCCCGCATGAAATCATAACCGCTCGTGCCATCCAGACCCCAGTCGTCGGACAGGCTTTCGCCAGCCGCCAGTATTTTTTCCACGACGATATAGGCCCGCTCGCGCCCGCTGCGGATGGCATCGAACCCCGCTCTCAAAGCACGACTATAGGCCGCAGGATCGGTGAGGCCATCGACATGATCGACACGCACGCCATCAATCAGTCTCTCGCGAAACAGATCGAAATACAGACTATGTGTTGCATCGAAGACTTTGGGATCTTCGATGCGCAACCCGGCCAGGTCGTTGATTGAGAAGAAGCGTCGCCAATTCAGGCTGTCATTGGCCGTGCGCCAATGAACCAGCCGATAATGTTGCGCGTCGAGCAAGCGCCGTAGGTCATCGGGATACTGCGCCGATGTGCCGGGGCGCAGCGGCAGGCGCTGGTCTCCATAGAGCAGAAGATGTGGATCGTCCGCCCCGCCCGAAACGCTGATATCGCCATCGTCGATGACTTGGGCGAGGACGGCACCCAGTAGCGGCAATATGATCGGCCCTTTGCCCCAGTCGATATCGAACCAGCATGCAAAGGGGCTGTCCCGTCCATGCCGAAGCACGTCGTTCCAATAGGCATTGTCTCCGCCCGCCACGCCCATATGGTTGGGCACGATATCGATGATCATCCCCATGCCATGCGAACGAAGCGCCGTGACCAGTCTGCGGAAATCCTCTTCTCCACCCAGTTCCGGATTGATGCGGGTCGGATCGATCACATCATAGCCGTGGGTCGATCCAGCGCGGGCCGTGGTAATGGGCGAGGCGTAGACATGGCTGACGCCCAGCGTCGCAAGATAGGGCACAATCTCTTGCGCCGCTGCGAAAGGAAAGTCGCGGGTCAATTGCAGGCGATAGGTGGCACGCGGGATCATCGGCCTCGTTCCTTGTTCAATTGGTCGATGCGCCGCGTCACATCGTCACGGGCGAGCAGCGTCCGGATCGGCGCGGGCAGTCGCCGTCGCCAGTTGGGATGCTCGTCTATCGTGCCAGGCAAATTGGGTTGCTCGGTCAGCCCCACCAGATCTTCCATCGGTACGATGAGCAGTGGTGCGTTCGAGCCGGCGAGGAAGGCGAGCGCCCTGTCGATCACGGGGGCCGGGTCATCGGGCGGCGGCATGGGGTCCGTGCCGCCGATGACGCGCCAAAGCGCTTCTCTTTCCAAGGCGCGTTCCGCTTCGTCTGCATCGCCGCGATCAAGCAATCGGACCCACGCCAGATCACGCCCCGTCCACCAACCCGCGAGCGTCGGCGTGTCATGCGTCGCACTCATGGCAACGGCGGTGCCGGAATAGTCAGCCGCGGGCAGAAACGCGCCAGCGTCGTCCCGTTGAAAAGGCAGGACGGCCATGCCGTAAATGCCCGCCTTTTCCAGCGCGTCGCCAAACCCCGGCGGCCGCGTGCCCAAATCTTCCGCAATCACGATGGCATGGGCGCGCCACGCCTCCAGCTTGACCAGCCGAAGCATGTCGTCGAACGGAAAGGACAGATAGGCGCCTGCGCTTGCAGGTTTCCCCGCTGGTATGACCCAAAGCCGTTCGAGGCCGAAGCCATGGTCGATGCGGATACCCCCATGTTCCGGGATGTTGGCGCGCAACAAAGCAATAAAGGGCGCGAACCCGCGATCGATCAACGCATGGGGATGGTAACTGGTTAAGCCCCAATTTTGTCCATCAGGGCCAAGCGGGTCGGGCGGTGCGCCGATGCCAAGGCCCTGGAGAAAGGCCTGCGGATCACAACTGACGTCGGCGCCGCTCGGGTCGACACCCACGGCCAGGTCGGTGATAAGGCCAATGGCCATCCCGCTCTCTCGTGCGGCGCGTTGCACTTTGTCTAGGCCCTGGCGGGCGTGTGACTGTGCGAAGGCATCGAAACTTTCGCCCGAACCCTGCTCCGCAAAAATCCTGCGAAGTGCTTCGATCTTGGCGGGTCCAGCCTTGGTCCAGTCGATCAAATCCGCATTGCCGTCCGGTGGAGGGGCCTCGGCTTCGGCGAAGAGGCTATTGAGAGACAGGCGGCTCGATGGGGAGTAGGGCGTAAAGCGTTCGGGATCGGCCAGGCTATGGATCGGACTGATCGCGACGGCATCCGCGCCTATGGCCGCCATCGCATAAACCGCTTCCGCCAATGTGCCGAAATCGCCGAACTCTCCTCTTCCGCGCAGAGAAGGAATTTGAACGGATAATCCCCAGCAGCGTCCGGGAATGGCTGGGCAGCGGTTCGGGGCGATGGCGATATGGGTCTGCCTGTTGCCCGTTTCCAACCTGTAATAGCCCGGGTGAGCGATGCCCGATTGGCGTAGCTGGTCCAGGGAAAGGTCGATTTGCGCATCGGCGTCATCGAAAAGGCGACCGTGGATCAGATCGGGGGTCAAGGGCAACGGTTGACCTATATCGGCCGTCACCATTGCCGGGCCGCGGCTTTCCCGGTCACGAAGCGCCTGCATGCTGTGCGCAATCATGTCGGGGTCAGTGGCAGGCAAGCCCAGAGCGGTAAGGATGGCGCGCAGGCTTTCGTCGCTCACATCCTGCGTTTCGCCATTGGCATCGGTCCACGATCGGGCAAGACCCGCCTTGCCCGCCAGTGCGTGGAGGGCATTCATGCAGGCGTGATCCAGACGGCGCAACTGGCCGGAGCGCCTGCATTGCCGACGGCAAAAAGGGGTGTTCCGACATCTACAGGAGGCACTGGCATATCCCCCAGATTAAGCAATATGGTCAGACGATCTCCACCGCCCATCCGCCATTCGGCACGGACCGCTCCGGCGGAAACCGCTTGCGCGCCGACGGACTGGCAACCATCCAAGCCGGGCACGATATGGGTTTTGCGGAGTAGGAGCAGGCTGCGATAGAAGGCGCGCCACGCCTCTGCATCTGCTGCTTCGACTGACCGCGAGCGTTCGAACGTTTCGGGCGCATTAGGGTCGGGGATATGCGCGCGGGCTTCCGCGCTCGCAAATGCGGCGGAACTGGCAAATTCCCGTCGGCGGCCGTCGCGGACCGCGTCCGCCAGTTCGTCATGAAAATCCGTGAAGAACAGGAAAGGACTGGTAGAACCCGCCTCTTCGCCCATGAACAACATCGGTATGTGCGGCATGAGCAGCAACAAGGCGGTCGCAGCCCTCAGCCGCTGCGGATCGGCAAGAGTGACGAGCCGATCGCCCATGGCCCGATTACCCACCTGATCATGGTTCTGAAGAAAGGCGATGAACGCCGTCGGCGCAAGATGCGCACTCGGCGCACCTCTCCGCTTTCCTGCCTGATGCACGGAGGCTTCGCCCTGATAGATGAAACCCTGCTCCAAACATCGGGCGAGTTTTTGCGCAGGCTGCTCGGCAAAGTCGGCATAGTAGGCGTCCTGTTCGCCCGTCAGCATGACATGCATGACGTTATGAAAATCATCGTTCCATTGCGCGTCATAGCGGCCGGGAATGAGCCGGTCGGGATCATTATGCTCATTTTCGAGCATCAGATGGACATGGCGATCCGCCCCGGTCGCGTCGCGGATTTCGCGCGCCAGCCAGTCCAGAAAGCCGTTGTCGCCGATCGCGTGAACGGCGTCGAAGCGCAGTCCGTCAAAGCCATAGTCGTTGAGCCACATCAACGCATTCTCACGGAAATAGGCTGCCACCGGCATTCGGTCCATGGCAACCGCGCCACCCCAGGGTGTGTCCCGTTCCGCATGGAAGAAGGACGCAGCATAAGCGCCCAGGTAGTTTCCGTCCGGCCCGAAATGATTGTATACCACGTCGAGGAAGATCATCATCCCATGGGCATGCGCGGCATCGATCAGCGCATGCAGGTCGTCCGGCGTGCCATAGGCTTCGGCCGGTGCGAAGGGGAGCACACCGTCATAGCCCCAGTTGCGCGTACCGCCGAAACTGTTGATGGGCATCAGTTCGATCGCGGTAACGCCCAGCTCCGCCAGCGTCGGCAACTGCGCTACGATAGCGGCAAAGCCGCCGGCCAATCCCGCGTGTATCTCGTAAATGACGGTCTCCGCCCACGGACGACCACGCCACGCCCGTGTCGGGCGCGTCACGGCCGTCACCACGCTCCAACCATGAACACCCCCCGATTGACATCGGGAAGCGGGGTCCGGGACGGCGGCATCGGCGTCCAGCCGAAAGCGATAGCGGGTTCCAGGACTAACCCGCGCTTCCGCCGCGAACCAGCCTTCCCCCAGCGCGATCATGGATATGAGTGCGCCACCTTCGATTTCGAGCGACATGTTGGGGCGGTCGGGCGCCCAAAGGCGAAAGCGCCAAAGGCCATCCCCCAAGTCGATCGGCCCCCAAAGCGTCATGCCTCCGGCTTCTCGCCGATCCAGCGCACCAGCACGGCGGAATGGGGCTGCACACCATAAGTGTCGCCAATCTCGAACGGGTCGCGATCAGGTTGCGCGCTGTCTATCAAAACCTCGCGCGCGGCGGAGGGCGCGGGCAAGGTGAAGTCGATCGGCGCGTCCCCGGCATTGAGGAGAAGGGATAATGCTTCGACCCGTCCATCGTCCAACTGAACCGCGCGACGCATCAGCAGGGCGCGGCCATCGGGATTGTTCCAGTCCTCGTCGCTCAGCCGCTCGCCGCGCTCGTCCCACCATTCGATATCGTTGACGCCGAAGCCCGGTGTATTTTCGCCATAAAGAAAGGTGGGCGCGCGCAGCACGGCATGGCGCTTGCGCAACGCGATCAGCCTGGCCGTGAAGTCGAACAGCGCTTTGCCCGCTTCTCCTTCCATCAGCGACCAGTCGACCCAGCTGATCTCATTATCCTGGCAATAGGCATTGTTGTTGCCGCCTTGCGTGCGGCCGAACTCGTCGCCCGCGACCAGCATCGGCGTGCCGAGCGAGGCGAACAGCGTCATCAGCATGGATCGGCTGACCTTATCGCGGGTCGCCAAGATAGCCGGATCGTCCGTTTCTCCTTCCGCGCCCCAGTTGCGCGAAAGATTATTGTCATGGCCGTCGCGATTTTCCTCGCCGTTCGCCTCATTATGCCGCTCTTCGTAGGCGACGAGATCTGCCAGCGTATAGCCGTCATGACTGGTCAGAAAATTCACGCTGGCCCAGGGACGGCGGGCGCGGCGATCGAAAAGATCGCCCGAGCCGGAAAGGCGTGCGGCCAGGTCGGCTCGCTGGCCAGGGTCACCGCGCCAGAAACGGCGCGTGGTATCGCGATATTTGTCGTTCCATTCAGCAAAGCCCGGTGGGAAATTACCGAGCTGATAGCCGCCAATGCCCACGTCCCACGGTTCGGCGATCAGCTTGAGCCGACCCAGGACGGGATCCTGCCGCAGCACGTCGAACAGTCCCGCATTGGGATCGAAACCATGGTCGGTGCGGCCCAGTGTCAGACCCAGGTCAAACCGGAATCCGTCTATGCCAAAGCTGGTGGCCCAATAACGCAGCGAGTCCGCCACCATCTGGATCACGCGGGCATGCGTCATCTTGAACGTGTTGCCCGTGCCGGTGTCGTTTAGGCAGTAACGCGGATCGTCCGGCAACAGCCGGTAATAGGTGGCATTGTCGATGCCCCGCCAGGACAGGGTCGGCCCCATCTCGCTGCCTTCGCAGCTATGGTTGTAGACGACGTCGAGGATCACCTCGATCCCGGCCGCATGCAGGCGGCGTACCGCCACGCGCAGTTCGTCATGCGTATCGCTGGAAAAATAGCTGGGTTCAGGGGCGAAGAAACTAAGGCTGTTATAGCCCCAATAATTGCGCAGCCCCTTTTCCTGCAGGAAGCGGTCCTGCACGAAGGCATGGATCGGCATCAGTTCCAATGTGGTGATGCCCAGCCGCTTGAGATGATCGATCACTTTGGGATGGGCCAGCGCGGCAAATGTCCCGCGCTCCTTGGGCGGAACGACCTCCAGAAGCTTCGTCAATCCCTTGGCATGGGCTTCGTAGATGACCGTTTCGGACCAGGGGACATTGGGCTTGACGTCGCGCGACCAGTCGAAACTGTCATGCGTCACCACGGCCTTGGGCATGGCGGCGGCACTGTCTCTTTTATCGAACCCCAGGTCCGCGCGTTTGCCTCGCACCGGATAGCCGTGCAGTACATCGTTCCAGCGCACGCTGCCCGAAAGGCGACGGGCATAGGGATCGAGAAGCAGTTTGTTGGGGTTGAAGCGATGACCTCTTTCCGGCGCATAGGGGCCATGCACGCGATACCCATATAACAACCCCGGGCGAACATCCGGAAGATAGCCGTGCCACACCTCGTCGGTGCATTCGGGAAGGGTGAGGCGAGCCACCTCTTTCCGGCCGCTGGGATCGAACAGACAAAGCTCGATCCTGTCGGCGTTGGCGGAGAAGATGGCGAAGTTGACGCCCAGTCCATCGAAACTGGCGCCCAAGGGATAGGGCGATCCGCCCTCAAGACGATCCGGATAAAGGCTCAAGGGAAGCTTGTTCCTATGATGGAGGGGAGAATGGGTGAAAGGCCGATCAGCCTTGCGACTGTTCTTCAGCTATTTTGGTCATTATCTCAGCGGCAGCGCCCGTTGCCAACGGATGGGGCAGTTCCGCCACGGTCCTTGCCTGCGCAACTTCCGCCGCAGCCTGACGCCAATGGTCGTCCGCCAATCCTTCCGGATGCCCTTGGGCCTCCCAGATCGCATGGGCGCGCTCCCTTATCCTCGCGTCTGTTTCGTCTGACATGATGGCCTCCTGAAGACCGCGCAACGCGGCTATCGGACAAATGCACAGAATGCGGATTGGATGCGCCCACTGACATGGATCGATGAAATTTGATTCCGGCCGCAATTCGGCCAGATGGGCAACGCGCATGAGTGGCATCCCAATGGCTGAGGCCCGTGGCGCCAGCCCGTTATTTTCCGCCGCTGCATGGTCCGCCATTCCGCAGATGCTTTTGAGCCTTTTGTTGGCTCGCCTTGCCGGACAGTTTGCCGATGGATCCATGACCCGGCTTTCGAGTTAGCCATTTCTGTCGCTCGGACATTAAATGTCACAAAAGAGCTATGCAATTTTGATCAAACATCCCCACCTTCATGGCAAACGCCGTACCTAACTAGGAGAATATCATTGGCAACATCCGTCACCGCACTTGCCGCGCAGCCGACGCCGGACGAAGCGCTTCAACGGCTGGTTAGTGGCAACGACGCTTTCGTAGCTGACCAGCCCCTGCCCTCTGATCTGTCGCGTGAGCGCCGACTGACGCTGGCCGAGGGCCAGCAGCCTTTCGCAACCCTGGTGGGCTGTTCAGACTCACGCGTGGGTCCGGAACAGTTGTTCGGCGCTGGCCTGGGTGAATTGTTCATCGTCCGCACGGCCGGCAACAATGTCGATACCGCCGGTATGGGATCGATCGAATATTCGGTTGCCGTGTTGAAGGTGCCACTGATCGTCGTTCTGGGACATGATAAGTGCGGTGCCGTAGCCGCAGCAGCGGACGTGGTGACGAAGGACACGCAATTCCCGGGCAGCATCGCTCGAATGATCGAGCCCATTGTTCCGGCTGTCCTGGCAGCGCAGCGCAGCGTCGGTGAGGATAAGCTGGTCGATACGGCCGTCGAAGAAAATGTCCGCCGCATGGTCGAGCGTTTGCAGAAGTTTTCCGAGCCGATGCTTATCGAACCACAGGAGCGCGGCGAGTTGAAGGTCGTAGGCGCTGTATATCAACTGGCGACGGGTCGCGTTCGCTGGCTTTGAGGATGGAAATCTCTGACTAGCGCGATGGATAGATTTCCCGGGTGGGCTGAGCAGAATATGTCACCTGTTTGGGAAATCTATCAGCGATTGAGCGTCAGACATGCATCGGAACCAGGCTCAGGACCTGTTACATCCTTGTGAAGATGGTGGACAGTTGATCCATCCATTCCATGATTGGATAACGATGAGTTCAAATGATACAATCTATGCGCTGGATGTGTTTTAGACTTTTCTTACACATGCGCCGGATCAGGCGAGTGATTTCGAGATGAGACGAATATCAGGGCCGTTCTATTGGCCGCCGCTACAATTGTAGTGGTGCCCCATCCGCTTGCCAATGTCGGCGGCATGAGATCGGGCGGCACGATCATGCCACTGCTCGACAGCAAGAAGCATTTGAGGTCAAGCGATCCGCTTGTCATCGTAGGCTATGTCGCGCGTACCGCGCCTATTCCGGCACCGGGTGGGCGCTACGCCTATGGCGCGGCCCCTTAACACCTGAGACTCTGTCTCGACATCAGGCAGGCCTAATCGCCCCGTCAGCCGGATTGGACGTCCTTCTGGGAAGCGCCAGAGCCGACAGCTACCGTTGTCGCGACATGGTAGCGATCAGGCCCATCCAGACACATGCGCCGCCATCCATTCGCGAGGTTGAACCGATCCGCCATATCGTCGATTTTGGGCACAATCTTGCGGGGCGCATTCGGTTGCAGATGCGCGGCCGCTAGGCGTAAAATGTCAGCGTTCGGCAAGCGAAATTCTGGCGGCGAATGTTCGGCGGTTCAGATGACCATCCATAATGAATATGGATCGTCATCTAACCAAACAATCGATTTCCTAACGTGTCAAAATTGGCCTAGCCCAAAGGCCAACCATAACGGGGAGGATTATAATGCGCCGCACTTTTTCGGTTTCGCTTCTGGCTGTCGCCGCGGCAACTTCGCTGACGGCCTTTGCGCAGGACCAGGTGCCGCCAGCACAAGGCGAAGGCGCGGATGCGCCGGTCGCAGGCGAAATCATCGTGACCGCGCAACGTCGCGCCGAAAGCCTTCAGAAAGTTCCGGTCAGCGTGACGGCGCTGAGCAGCGAAACGCTGACTTCGCGCAATCTCAACGATCTGACCCAAGTTGCGCGCGCTGCGCCCACATTGCAGGTTGGTGTCGATAACTCTTTTGCGGTTCGCGGGGTCGGCACGCTTGCCTTTGCTGGCACGGTCGACAGCAGCGTCGCCCTGGCGATCGATGAGGTGAATCTGGGCCGTCCTTTGCTCAACAGCCCATTGCTGAACGATCTGGAGCGGGTCGAAGTGCTGAATGGGCCGCAGGGCCTCTTGTTCGGCAAGAACGCGTCGGCGGGCCTGCTCAATATCGTCACGACCAAGCCGGTTCTTGGCGAATATTCCAGCACGACGAATGTCGAGGTTGGGATGCGTGACACGCCGTCGGCGAAGGGCAGCGCCGCCACGCTGATTGCCCGTGAAACCGTCAACATTCCGGTATCGCCCAACTCGGCGCTGCGCGTCTCGGGCCTATATTCCTATCAGGAACCCGCCACGACCTATGTAGGCACGCCCAATCCCGGTACACGCCACGACTTCAACGCGAAAAGCTATTCCATCAAGGCGAAATATCTTCTGGAGGCGACGCCTGACCTGACGATCTACCTGATCGGCGACTATAATGAAAACCACGGCATCGCGGGTATTTTCGACAATAGTTTCCGCCAAGTGGACGCCACCAGTACCAATCTGGCGCCGCTTGCAGGCGACAGGATCACACCGGGCGCGGATAATTTCGCATTCGGCGGCGATGCGAGCCAATTCCGCGACATCAAGACCGGCGGCGCGCAGGGGAAGGTCAGCTACGAATTCGGATCGGGTTGGGAACTGAGCAACCTGTTCGCTTGGCGGTTCTACGACCAGAACCAGTCGCTCGATGCGGATTATCTAACCGGCAACGGATTCAACACGAACCGCACGAACGCGCATTACGACCAATATTCAAATGAATTGCGCCTCGCTCTGCCATCGGGCAACCGGCTGAGCGGGCAGGTCGGTCTTTATTATTTCAAATCGACGCTGGACCTTAGTCGGCAATTGGGCGGCAACAGCTTCCTGCCGGGTTTCGTCGTATCCGGTTATCCCTTCTGCGTCGGCGCCAGGGCCGTTCCGGGCGCATTCCCGCCCACCTGCTCGGTCAGCAATGTCGCGCAGCTCGGCGCCGACGCATCCTATACGCTTAATACCGAAAGCTATGCCGGTTTCGGGCAGCTGACCTACGACCTCACCGATGCCCTGAAGGTCATCGCCGGCGGCCGCATAACCCGCGACAAGATCGACATCGACCTGTTGCAGAACCAGCTCAATTATTTCTCCGCACTGGCGGGTCCGCGTGGACGGTTCGGCAAAGACTATTCCAACACGGACTTCAGCTGGAAACTGGGCGCGCAATATC
This sequence comes from Sphingobium sp. CR2-8, assembly GCF_035818615.1. Lineage (NCBI taxonomy): Bacteria > Pseudomonadati > Pseudomonadota > Alphaproteobacteria > Sphingomonadales > Sphingobiaceae > Sphingobium > Sphingobium wonjuense. The sequence continues at coordinate 333,115 of NZ_JAYKZY010000001.1, forward strand.
AGCTCTCGCCCACGGTCATGGCCTATGGCTTCTATGGTCGCGGTTACAAGGGGCCTGGCTTTAATGACAGCTTCCCGACGGCAACCGCCGATGTGGTGGTGCGCGAAGAACATTCGAACACCGCCGAAGTCGGCATTAAAAGCGCTTTCTTCAATCGCCGGGTAACGCTGAACCTGGCCGCCTTCCACACCAAGTTCAGCAATTTCCAGGTCCAGGCCTTCAATCCTTCGACCGTGTCGTTCCAGGTTCAAAATGCCGCGAAGGTCACGTCGAAGGGGATCGAAGCCTCCCTGTTCGCGTCATTGATCGACGGCCTGTCGATCAATGGCAATGTCGCCATTCTTTCATCGAAATTCGACGATTTCCCCGGCGCCCAATGTTATCCGACCCAGACCAGCATGGGGTGTTCGGCTACCGTCTCGACCTTCAATGCCGGTGGCCTGACCTTGCCGGTGTCGCCCAAATTCACCTCCAGCCTTCAGGCGACCTATGAATTCCCGACGAGCGGGCAGATCCAGCCGTTCGTCGAGGGCAACTGGTATCACCGATCCTCGGTAAATTATCTGGTCAATCGGGCGCCCGGCGCGACGATCGATCCGGTGGACATATGGGGAGCCAGCATCGGCGCCAAGGTCGGCGGTTTGCGTGTCGCGCTCTTCTGCAAGAATTGCACGAACAAGCTTCTGCCCACCGCCATCGGCGTCGACTCCGGTGATGCGAACGCCCGAAACGCCCGCGGGCAAGCCACACCGAAACTGTCTTATACCCAGCAATTCGGGCTGGATTCGGTTCGCACGATCGGCCTCTCGCTCGGGTTCAAATTCTGATACCCAAAGCATGCCCCTGTTCCGCACCCGCTGTACGGGACAGGGGCATGATAACCGATCAATCAGGTGGAGAGGTCTTTGTTCACGCGCCCGCTTACAGGCATCGCCGCTTTGCTCGCCATGGCCGCTCCGGCCGTATCTGCGCAAGTCTGGGCGAAGGCCGCTACTGCCGCGACGCCGGACAATGATCCTCGGTCCGTCACGCTCCTGTCGACAGGTTGGCGGTTCGACTTTGGCGAGCATTCCGGCGCCGAGCACCCTGATTTTAATGACGCCAACTGGGACAAGATCGATGTTCCGCACAGTTGGAACCGGGTCGGCTATTATCTGAAGCCTGCCAGAGCCACCGCCAATCGCCCCGAAACCGTGAACAAGGCGCAGGGGATCGGATGGTATCGGCTTTCGTTCGACGCTGACGCCGCTCTGGCAGGTAAGCGGACATGGCTGGAATTTGACGCTGCCAGTCGCATCGCAAGCATATGGCTGAATGGCCAGTTTCTGGGCGAACATAAAGGCGGCTATTCGCGCTTCCGCCTCGATGCGACAAAGGCTTTGAAGCCTGGCGCCGCGAACATCCTTGCCGTGCGCGTGGACAACAGCAAGCCCGCGCCCGGTTCTTCCACCGCCGATGTCCTGCCGTTGACGGGCGATTTCTTCGTGCCGGGCGGCCTTTATCGTCCGGTGCGACTGGTCAGCACCCAAGATGTCCATTTCGACATGATGGATCATGGGGGTTCGGGCATTCGGGCCACTACGCGGTCGATCGACGCAGGCATCGCCACCATCGATGTCGCAGCATCGCTGCGCAGCGAAATCGGCCAGGCGCGGGGCCTGCGTATGGAAACGCGGCTACTCGACGCCGAAGGGCGGGTAGCCGCGCGTCATGTGCAAGCCCTCTCCTTTAAGGCCGGGTCCAGCCAATCATCGGCAAGCCTACAATTACCGGCCGCGCACCTGTGGCAGGGGACGGACGACCCTTATCTCTACCATTTGTCGACCCGCCTGCTTGATCCCAAAGGTCGGACGCTCGATAGCGTCGACCAACCCTTCGGCATCAGGAAGATGCAGTTCGATGCGAACCGGGGGTTCCTTCTGAACGGAAAGCCCTACCGCCTGCGCGGCGTCGGCTATCATCAGGACCGCGAAGACAAGGGCTGGGCTATCACCCCCGCCGATGTCGAACAGGATGTCGCGACGATGCGCGAAATGGGTGTGAACAGCATCCGTCTCACCCATTATCAGCATGGTCAGACCATCCATGACCTCGCCGACCGCTATGGCCTTGTCCTGTGGGACGAAATCCCTCTGGTGTCGGCATGGACGTTGGGAGAAGCAAAGGAAGCAACCCCCGGCCTGATCGAAAATGCCCGCCAACAGCTGACCGAACTCATCCGCCAGAATCAAAACCATGCGTCCGTCGCGTCATGGGGCATCGCCAACGAGGTGGATTTCGGTAACTCGCTGCCCGCCTTCCTGACCAGCTTCAAGGGCGCGCCACCCGATCCCCTGGCGCTGCTTAAGGAACTAGACGCTACCGCCAAGACGCTGGACCCCAGTCGCCCCACCGCGCTCGCTACCTGCTGCGAAGGGCGCCTGTTCAGCAAGGGCGTGGAGGTGCCGATCACGGCGCCGGAAGCTGATCTGGGCGGCGCGAACCGCTATTTCGGCTGGTATTATGGCAAGCCGGAGGAGGTCGGTCCCAGTCTGGATGCGCTGCACGCACAGCGGCCCGACCAGGCTCTGGCCGTCACCGAATATGGCGCGGGTGGTGCGACGACGATCCATACCGACAATGTGCTGGGCGGACCGGTCGATTCCCGTGGTCGCGCGCAACCGGAAGAATATGAAAGCTACGTCCATGAAAAAAATTGGGCGGAACTGGCGGGCCGGCCTTACTTTTGGGCGACATGGCTATGGGTCGGATTCGATTTCGCAAGCACCGTTCGTAGTGAAGGCGATGCGCAGGACATCAATACCAAGGGCCTGGTGAGTTTCGATCACAAACTCCGCAAGGACGCCTATTATTTCTACAAGGCCAATTGGTCCCGGGAACCTGTCGTCCACATTACCGGCCGCCGCTACGTCGATCGGGCCTATGGCGTGACGGATGTGCGCGTTTACAGCAACGCGCCATCGACGCAGTTGCTGCTCAACGGGACAAGTCTTGGCGCGCGTACCGACTGCGACGGGCATGTCTGCGTCTGGCAGAATGTGCGTCTTGCCGCTGGAACCAACGTCCTGACGGCCCGGGGCAGCATCAGCGGGACCGCTGTCACGGATCGCGTGGAATGGCGCCTGTCTCCCGATGTCGCGCGCGCCGTTCGTATCGACAGCGGCGCCCTGGTCGCCGCCAAAGGCGTGGCCGGCATCTATGGCTCGGATAATTTCTTCGACGGGGGGCGGGCAGGCTCGATCGTGGAGCAGGCCGATTTTGGCAAACCGGCCAAGCCCGTGTCGATTGCTGGAACGTCGGAAAGTGCCGTTGTCGCCACATATCGGGAAGGCGATTTCCATTATCGCATCCCCCTCGAAGATGGGCGTTATCGCGTAAAACTCACTTTCGTCGAACCTTCTGCGGCGGGCAAGCCACGGCGATTTTCCGTTTTGGCCAACGACCGGATTGCTATCGGCAACATCGATCTTGGCAAAGCATCATCATCCGCCAGGACCGCCGTGGAACGGAATGTTGCCGTTTCGGTCGCAGGCGGCATGCTGGACCTTCACTTTAAGCCTATTGTCGGCGATGCGATCGTGTCCGCGATAGAGGTCATTCGCTGACGGTCCAGGCTGACATGCGATGGTCGATACCCCGGAACGACCTAGCGACAAACCTTCTTTTCAGGCGGTATCTGCCCATCGAACAGAAGCGTCACATCCGATCGTTGCGGTCCTGAAAAATCACGGCAATGGGATCGCATCCCGTTATCTTTACATCAAGACGACCGGCTTGATGACGGCCCCTCCCGCCGATGCGGCGACGGCCTGCTCGATGTCGGCGAAGGCGTAGGTTTCGACCAGCTTCTCCAGGGGAAGGCGGCCGGCCATATAATGGACGACAAGCTGTGGAATGAAGCTCTGTGGATCGACGCCGCCTTCTACCACACCTATGATCCTGCGCCCCATACTCATGATGGCAGCAGGGGCGAAAGTGGCGGCGTCTTCAGGATAGGCGCCGACCAGCGCCAGCGTTCCCCGTTGCGCCAATTTATCCATGGCGATGGTGACAAGAGCAGGTGACCCCGTCGTATCGATGATATGATCGAACATCCCGGTCACATCATCCAGAGCAATGCCGGTTTCAGTCGCGCCGACATCCTGCGCCAGTGACAGGCGATGGGCATGGCGATCGATGACGGTGATCCGGCTTGCCCCCGCGATCACGGCCGCCATCACCGCAGACAGACCCACCGCCCCTGCGCCCAGGATCGCGATGGCGTCGCCTGCTGCGACATGCAATGTTTCCAGCACGGTGCCTGCACCCGTCTGGATGCTGCAACCCAGCGGCGCCAGCAGATGCAGGGGCAGCGTCGGCTCCACCTTGATCACATTGTCGCGATGGGCCAGCGCATAAGTAGCGAAGGCCGACTGGCCGAAAATGTTGCTATTGACCGGCCTTTTGTCCTGCCAGACGCCGCCTTCGCCGGGTTGCAGGACGGCCTGGAAGTTGCGCGGGACAAATTCGGCACAATAACCGGGCTGGTGGGCATGGCAGGACCGGCATTGGCCGCAACTGTGAAAACTCAGCAGCACGCTGTCGCCGCACACGACATGGTCGACCCCGGCACCCACGGCTTCGACGATGCCTGCGCCCTCATGCCCCAATATCACCGGAAACGGAATGGGCAGGTCGCCATCGCGCATCACCATGTCGGTATGGCAAATGCCGCATGCGACCATCTTCACCCGTACCTGGCCGGGACCAGGCGGGTCCATCTCCAGGTCCAGGATTTCAAAGGCTGTGCCGACGCTTTCGACGACGGCGGCCTTGATTGCGATCCGCTCCATTGTCAGAATTCGAAGCCGAAGCGCAGATACCATTCGCGCGGCCGGTTATAGGTGCCGAAGATGGCGCCCGCCGCTATGTTCGATCCGCCCGATGTCAGATAGCGCTTGTCGGTCAGGTTGGTGCCCCCGGCCGTCAGCGTCCAATGTCCACCCGGTTCCCTGTAGCTGACGCTGGCATTCACGATGTCGTTGGAAACGCGCCGCAACAGCAACGTCCGCTGCGTGTCGTTCCAGGCGCTCGTACTATGGGTCCAGTCGGCCAGCAGAACCAACGAGCCGCCATTGGCCAGCTTAGCCTCGTAGCGCGGACTGAGATTGACTTTCCATTTGGGCGTCTTGGGCAACGCTTCGCCTACCAGAGTGCCAGCCTGGAAGCTGTTCGCCCCGCCCACGGCGGCCGTAGCCGGCGACACGCTGGTATAATAGGCGTCGATATAACCGATGGCACCGTTCACCGTCAGGCCATCGATCGGCGCCGCGATCATTTCCAGCTCGAACCCCTTGATGCGGGCATCGCCGGCATTGGAGATGGTCGGTGACGTGCCGACCTGAATATTCAGCTGGATGTCGCGATAGCGTGTCGTAAACGCCGCGGCGTTGAGTTGCAGGCGTCGGTCGAGCAGGGTCGATTTGATCCCTGCTTCCCAAGTCGTCGCCTTTTCCTCGTCGAAATCGGGCGCGACATTGCCCTGCGGATTGGTAAGGCGGGTGGTCCAGCCCCCCGTCTTGTAGCCCTTGGACCAGCTGCCATAGACCATGACATCTTCGGACGGATGGACCTGCACGCCTACCTTGGGCGAGAAATCGCTGAACTTCTTGCGATTGACGCCGGGCGTATAGACGCGAACCGGATTGTTCGGGTCAGGATAGCTCAGGCCGGTCTGGCAATTGATCGGCGCCAACGGGAAGGGGCCACCGGGGTTGATGGTCCCGTTCGCATTCGCGCAGCCGAACAGCTTGTAGTTGAAACCGTTCAACTCCTGCTGCCCGCCTTCGAACCGCTTGCGTTCGTTGGTGTAGCGGCCGCCGATCGTGATTCCGATCAGGTCTATCGGCCGGTAATCGACCTGCCCGAAGAAGGCGTAGTTGCGCGTGGCGAGCTCATTGGGGCCATCGACCTGGACCTGACCTTCGGCGAAGGTGACATAGTCATGCAGATCGCCCTGTTCCTTGAAATAATAGGCGCCCAGCACATAACGCAGCTTTTCTTCGAAGGCGTTGCCCAGCAACTGAAATTCCTGGCTGAACTGCCATTGGTTCATCGTGAAGCTAAGCTGCACGAAATTCAGCGGCGACCCATCTGCGTCCAGCCCGGCGTTCCAATGCAGTTCCCGATAAGCGGTGATCGATTTGAGCGCCACATTGTCCGCCAGGTCGAAATCGACCACCCCGCTCAGGCCCCAGCTTTCCAGGTCGGAATAGCTGTTGCCCGTGGCATAGCTGCGATCCGGATCGGCGATCAGATAGCGCCCGTCCCAGGGCAGCCGGTTATTGGAAGGGTTGCCGTCGACATTGACGCTGGCGTAGCTCGGCAGCTGGAACTGCGGATTGAACTGGGTGCCGGACACTCCGCAAAGGGCCTGTGCATTGCGCGCGGCGATCTGGGCTCCGGTGCTGCCGATACAGAAATTATAGAGGCCCGCGAACAGAAATCCGGTCGTGCCGGTCGGGTCGAAAGCGGTGCCGGGCAGATTGGTCGTGCCTGCGAAATTGCCGGTCGCCTGCTCCGCCGTTCCCACAAGCTTGTTGGCCGACGTCCCCTTGTCCTTGCTGTAGTCGCCGGACAGCGTCACGCGTGCCGCGCCGCCATCGTCCCATTTCAGCTTGCCGCGCAGGTTCCAATTGTCATTCTCCCCCTCGCGTCGGGCGCTGTCATAGCCGGCCGCCGAAAAGGCGTTGAAGGACGGCGCATTGTTGGCGCGCTGGTCGGGATAGGGGATGCGCTTGAGGAAACCGTCGCGGCTCTTGATCCCGAAAGTGAGCGCTGAACTCAGGTCTTCCGTGATCGGAACCGTCACCGATCCGCGCGCATGCAGCAAGCCATAGCTGCCCACGGTCACGTCCCCGGCCGCCTTGAACGTCTTGCCCGGATCGGTGGTCACGATCGATATCGCGCCGCCGATGGTATTGCGGCCGAACAGCGTGCCTTGCGGCCCCTTCAATATTTCCACCCGCTCGACATCCAGCAGATCCTGGTTCGCGCCGACGGTGCGGGCCAGATAGACGCCGTCCAGATAGATGCCTACGCCCGGATCGATATTGAATGCGAAATCGTCCGATCCGATGCCACGGACATAGGCGGCCAGAACGGCCGTCGATCCAGAGAAAGGCGTGCCTGCGTCCAGATTGACGTTCGGCGCGATGGCGGACAGTTGCGACACGCTGCCGACGGCGCGTTCCTGCAAAGCCGCGGCGGTAAAGGCCGAAATGGCGATCGGCACGTCCTGCACATTTTCCGCGCGCTTCTGCGCCGTAACGACGATCTCCGCAATGCCCCCGCTTTGTGCTGCGCTATCGTCCTGGGCAATCGCCGGGATCACCCAGGCGGTGGATGCCATCAGCGCCGCTATCGTCAGTTTGCCCATCTCTCATATCCTCCATAATCATCCCGCCTGTCCCGACGGGCTAAGCCTTGGTCATAGTGCCGTGACATCGGCAGGTCTTGGACCTGCGCGAACGGCGTATCAGGACGGATGCGAACCGCCGTTGCGCCACTGGCTGGGCGACAAGCCGAATTTCCGGCGGAAGCACCGCGTAAAGAAGGCGGAATCGCTGAAACCGACGGCAAAGGCGATGTCGGTAATCGTGCGGCCGTCCGCCAGCGACAGAAGCTGCGCCGCTTTGTCCAGCCTGCGGGTCGTGATGAATGCGGTCGGAGTCGCGCCGACATGGCGAAAGAAGCTTTTCTGCACCGTTCGGGACGACAGGTTGAGCGCCTGTCCTATCAGTGCAGTGCCCAGATCGGGATGGTCCAGATTGGCGAGAGCGAAATCGACAGGAGAAGGCGACGGTGCCGTCGGCATAGCGCGCGCCGCGCCGCGTCGGCAGACCATGCGCGCCGCGTCGGCCAGCAGCACACCCGCTTCGGCGTCCAAGTCGTCGAACCGCTCGCGCTGGGTCCACAGGCCCTGCAATAGATGCGAGAGGAGGGCGACGTTTGGGTTCTGCGCAGACAGAAGGCGCCCGTGCCAATCCTGCACCATGATGTCCGGTCCCATCAGGGCTTTGGGCACTTGCAGGATCAGGCAATCATTATAATGGGATATATCGAGCGTATAAGGCTGATGATCGTCCACGACCGCGATGTCGCCTTGTGCGACGTTATTGATCTGGTCGCCATGGACCATTGTCATGCGACCACGATGCAGCAGATGGAACAACAGATGCTGGTCGTCGCTGTCGTTCGATACGCGACTGACCTGCGCCCGCTCGCTCAATGCCCTTGCCAGGCCGATCGGGCCTAAAGACAAGCGGACCAGCTCTGCCCTGATGCCTTCGGGTGCATGGGCGGTCATGCCCGGAAAAGCGTCCGCGACCACTTCCCGCCAAAAGATATGGCGGCGCGATGCAGGAATCAGGCGCGTGGAAAAATGTTCGACCGCATTCATCGCACCATCTCCCGTGGCGCGTAAGATGCGGATGCAGTCATGGCATTAGGCTGGCCCATATACCCCCTCCTTGCCCGTCGCTTTCCCATTATGTTTCCACGAACCGGCACAGACATTGTGTCACAAGCATACAAATACTGCAAGTGGGCACGCGCGGTCGAAGCGGCGTTTCGTCGTTGAGCAATCCGCATATGCAAGGAACCGCATAGGCGACTGGCCGGTTGGAGGTCCGCAACCCAAGGAGCAGCATTGCCAACGATCCTCGAAACCATCACAGTAGCTGCCCGCGACCGCGCGCGCATGACGGAAGTCAGCGCGGTGATCGCGCGGTTCGGTCTGGAATCGCTGCTTACGCGCATGGGGCTTGCAGGGGGCAAAGTCGCGGGCGCCAGCGACGAGTCCGATCTGCCCACGCGGATTCGCCGCGCGCTCGAAGCGCTCGGACCGACCTATGTGAAGCTTGGCCAGATCCTTGCCACGCGGCGCGACATGTTGTCCGCCGAATGGATCGCCGCCTTCGAACAGCTTCAAAGCGACGCGCCGCAGTTGCCGTTCGACACGCTGCGCGCGCAGGTCGAAACCGCCCTTGGCGAAGCACCGGAAACCGCCTTCGCCCGTTTCGACACTGAACCGCTTGCCGCCGCGTCGATCGCACAGGTCCATCGCGCGACCCTGCATGACGGCACGGAAGTCGTGGTGAAAATCCGTCGCCCCGGCATCCGCAAGGCGATGGAAGCGGACCTGCGGCTATTGCGCCACCTGGCGGCTATCGTGGAACAACGCAGCGCGGCTGCCCGGCGGATGATGCCGTCGGCCATGATCGGGCAACTCGGCCGCGAAATCCTGGACGAACTGGATTTCACCAACGAAGGCCGCAATGCCGACCTGTTGCGCGCCGACCTCGGGTCGATCGATCGGATCATCGTGCCGACCATCCATTGGCAGCATGTGAGCGAGAGCCTGTTGGTGATCGACTATGTCGCGGGTGTGCCGCCGCGAGACCCGGCCGTGCTGCGGGCTGCCGGGATCGACCCCTCCGCGATCGCCAGGCTGGGTGCGCGGCTGGTCCTGGAGATGGTGCTCGTGACTGGTCGCTTCCATGCCGATCCGCATCCCGGCAACCTCCTGTGTCTGCCGTCGTCAGGAGCGGAAGGGCAGGACCGTCTGGCGTTGCTCGACCTGGGTTCGGTGGGCTTTGTCAGTCCCCGCCGCCAGCATGAATTTCTGACGTTCATCCTCTCCCTGCGCGGCAATGATCCAGCCGGTGTCGCCGATATGCTGGCGTCATGGTCGCAAGCTGGCGAAGTCCCGCGCGAAAGATTGCTGGTCGCTGCCGAGCGCCTCGTCGCCCGGCACGGGACAGGTGCGCTCGTGCTCAGCGCGATGGTGGCGGACTTCTTCCCGTTGTTGCGGAGCGAAGGGATGGTGCTCCCGCCGGATCTGGTCCTCATCTTCAAGGCGATGGTGACGATGGATGGCGTGCTGGCGGGTATCGCGCCGGACTTCGACCTTGCGGAGGCGCTGGGTGAGATGCGCGGTCGGCTGATAGCGTCTCGGCTGGCAAGCCTGGCGGCGTCCGACCGGATCGAGCCGCTTCTACTGGAATTGTCGCGCCTGTCCGCCAATGCACCGGCGCTGATACGCGCCGCCACTGCGCGGCTGGAACAAAGCGGCGCGCGACAGGAAGACACGCAATTGCCATCCGCGATCCGGCATAGCGGTTGGCTGGTGGCAGGTGCCATCATGCTCCACGCCGTGGCGCTATTGATAGCAGGGCTGGCACATTAGTTGACAAGACCGCAGCTATCGCGGTGCTCAGCTTAATATTCGGCGCACAGCTTTCACGGTTCGTCGATCACCCGGAATATCCCGCCGCTGCTCAGATCCCGGACCAGATCGACGCGCTTTCCATCCCAATGATAGTCCAGATGCCGTCCCTGCACCGGGTTGGCCGCGCAGTCGGGGTAGAATAGTCCGACGCATTCTCCCCCGGACTGCCGCACGCTGGGATAGACAATGCCGTCCGAACCATCTGCCCGCAGGGCGCTGCCAACCTGTTGCGCCACTTTATAATCATCCGTAGCGAAACAGGCGTCGAACCGATCACCCAGGCCGCGCAGATCGTGGAGGTCTGCACGAACCGTCAGGATGATTTCGCGGAACTGCGATGTCCAACCGGATTTCTCTGCGGTTCGCGCCATGAAGCGGCTGTGGTGATGGATCGTCTCGAACAAAGCGGTCTCATAGGTCTTGGCGATATAGAGAACGCCATAGCGGCCATCGGAAAAGCGGCTTGGCCGGTCGGTGCTGATATGGGTGAAGGATGCCATAAGATAGGATGCGCCATGACCACCAACGCGGCGGTCCAAAGGGACAAGGTCCAGATTGCCGACCGACGCCATGATGCGTGGATTGCTCTTCTGCTCGGCTGACAGGAGCAGCGCCCAGTCCGCCGGATCGGCTATGTCCTCGAACAGATCGATGGGCGGATGGATGCTGCGGATGATACGCACCGCGCGGTCCCATGCGATTGTGCGGACCGGAATTGCGTCGATCGGAATCACCAGCCGCCACGTTCCGCATCGAGATAGCGCCGCACGCGCATGAGGTCGGTCAATTCGCCGCCCAGCATGATGCCCAGCGCACTGGCTCCGCCAAAGGCGGCATTGCCCGCCTTCACCCAGTCATAGGCGCGTTGCGGTTCCTGAAAGATCAGGCGCAGCGCCTTATGTATGCCCATCAGGTTGGAAAGCCGTGCCAGCCCATCGCGCGACATCCGGCCTGCACCCTCCGCTTTCCAACGGCGATAGGTGCGCACCGGCATATCGGTCAGGATGGCAGCCTGCTCATCCGTGATGCCCCATTTTCCGAATAGATTGATCGCGGCACGGAACATTGCGACGCCCTCCGCCTGCGTAACAGGGGAAGGGTAGAAGGGAAGCTCCATAGTATCAATTTGTTGCAACAAGGCCATGCCATATCTCCATATGGCATTAAATAGTGTAAAATTAGCCAAATGGCAACATCGGTCTCGTGTCGTCGTTCAGGACTTCGCGACGGAATTCCAGCTATCGGCGAAACTTGGCGAGGCGATGAAACTGGCTGGCTGCGGCAGCGTAGGGGGCGGATCGCAGACGCCTTCCTCTATGTAACGCATCGCCGCCATCAGTCCGCTCCGGGAAAAAGGCTTGGCGATGATCCCATGTGCCCCACAATAATCGTCGGGCACTTTCTTGGGATTGGCCGTGACGAACACGATGAAGGTTTGCGCCCAGCGTTCGCGGATCAGGCGGCAGACATCCAGGCCGCTGGTGCCACGCGCAAGCTGGATGTCGACGAACGCAAGATCGGGCGCCACGTCGTCGCCAAGCGCCTCGACATCGTAAAGCGATGCCGCTTCCGCCACGACCCGGTGCCCCGAATCCTCGACCATCGCTTCCATATCCATGGCCAGCAACGCTTCATCCTCCACGATGAGGATATCGAGCGGGGCGACGGGGCGCTTCATGCCGCACCCACGGGGAAGGAAATCGTCACTCTAGTGCCGGGCGCCGCATCGTCCCAGACGACCTGCGCGCCGACTTGCCGCGAAAGCCGCTTGATCAGAGCCGCACCAAGTCCGCCCGATCCCGGCGTACCGCTTTCGATGCCCGGACCATCATCGGTTATGATGATCGACGCGGTGTCGCCCAGCGGCTTTGCCGCCACATGCAGACGCCCGCTCCGCCCGTCGACAAAGGCATGTTTCATCGCATTGGTCAGCACTTCGTTCAGCACCAGGCCCAGCGCCGCCGCCTGACCCGACGGAATTTCCACCGGTTCGATGTCCGTCTCAACGTCGATATCGGTGCGGCCGCTGGCGCCTAGGACATCCGATACGAGATTTTCCGTAAACGCTCCCAGGTCGAAGCGGGTCACATCGTCGGACTGATAGAGACGACGATGCACCGTGGCGAGCGCGTCGATCCGTTCCATCATCGTTTCCAGCTTGGCCGCGATGGCCGGATCGCCGATCGTGCGGGCCTGCAGGCGCAGCAGCGACCCGATCATGGTAAGATTATTCTTCACCCGATGATCGACTTCGTGGAGCAGAAGCGTCTTCGCCTCCAGCGCCATCTCCAAATCCCTTGTGCGGCGCTCCACCTCGCGCTCGACGATCGCCTTCTGCTCGGTGATCATCGCCTGCGCATCCACGCGGTCGGTAATATCGAGCTGGGACGCGAAGAAGAACTGGATGTCGCCCGCCGCATTATGCACCGGGCTAAGATAGAGCGCATTCCAGAAGGTCGAACCATCCTTGCGGTAATTCAGCAGGTCGATGTCGATATTATGGCCTGTTTCGATCGCTTCGCGAACGCGAGCTACGGCGGCCTTGTCGGTGTCCGGACCCTGCAGGAAGCGGCAATTGCGTCCGATAATCTCGTCGCGGTCATAACCGGTGAGCTTCTGAAAAGCCTCGTTGCAGAAGATGATCGGATTGTCATGCTTTGCCGGGTCGGTGATGACCATCGGCATGCGGGTCGCGCGGACCGCAGCGGCGAAGGGGTCGCCCGATCCCGTCTCATGCTTGATGTCGCCCGTCAAATGCCAGTCGTCGCGATCGTTCATGCTTGCTCCGTTGCGGCGCGGATCGACCCGCTGCTACCACTTATCGGCAAGAGAACCCCCGACCACGCCTCGCGTTCCTGCAAAGATTGTTCATGTCTGGGGTGAGGTTGGCAGACGCCTGATCGCCTCTTGGCAATATTTGGCTATCGATCGTTTCGTTCAATGATCCTTTGGCTGCGCGACAAGCCTTAACGCCTTACCTTCCCCAGGTTCATCCAGCGGCGTCTTAAAGATTGAGAATGATAGCGCTATCATTTATTAGCAGTGAGCGTTATTAGAGCGACATAGAGCAAGGAGAGGAATTCATGACGATGCGCACCATCATCCGCCATGGCTGGCCACTGGCATTAGGTCTGGCCTTGGCCGCATGCCAGCAGGCGCCACAGAAAGCGCAAGCGTCGGATACCAAAAGCGCCAAGGCGGAGAAGCGCGCCGCATCCGAATATCTGTCCCAGCCGCTGGTCACGGATATGTATACGGCCGATCCGTCCGCCCATGTGTGGGACGGCAAGATCTACGTCTATCCCAGCCACGACATCGATGGCCCGACGCCCGAAGACGATCTGGGCGCGCACTTCGAAATGCGCGACTATCACGTGCTGTCGATGGACAAGATCGGTGGACCGGTCACGGTCGGCCCGGTCGCGCTTGATGTCAAGGATGTGCCTTGGGCGCAAAAGCAGATGTGGGCACCCGACGCCGCGCGCAAGAATGGCACTTATTATCTCTATTTCCCGGCGAAGGACAAGGAAGGCGCTTTCCGCATCGGCGTCGCCACGTCCAAAAATCCGATGGGTCCGTTCAAGGCCGAGCCGCAACCGATCAAGGGCAGCTATTCGATCGATCCGGCCGTGTTCACCGACGATGACGGCGCCAGCTACATGTATTTCGGCGGCATCTGGGGCGGGCAGCTCCAGCGGAATATCGGCGGGAAATATGACGCCAAAGGCTCCAAGACCGACCTGGGCAAAGACGACCAGCCCGCACTCGCGCCGCGCGTCGCTAAGCTGACCGGCGACATGCTGCAATTCACCGAAACGCCGCGCGCCGTTCAGATAGTTGATGACAAGGGCAAGGCTTTGCTCGGCGGCGACCATGATCGCCGCTTCTTCGAAGCGTCCTGGATGCACAAATATAAGGGCAAATATTATTTCAGCTATTCGACCGGCGACACCCATTATCTCGCCTACGCCATAGGCGACTCGCCCTATGGTCCCTTCACTTACAAGGGTCGGATCCTGGAGCCGGTCGAAGGATGGACCACCCATCATTCGATCGTCGAATGGAATGGCCGCTGGTGGTTGTTCTACGCCGATACGCAGTTGTCGGGACAGACTCGCCTGCGCAACGTCAAGGTGACGGAACTACGCTATAACCCCGATGGCACCATCCAGACCATCAATCCGCTAATTCCGGCCAAGGGCGGGACGCGTTGATCCAAAGCCAGGAACGCGCGATTACCACAAGCGATCGCGCGTCCCTGGATCGTTTTCTCCTCGCCAAGCACATCGTTTGACGCCTGCGCAATCGAGCGTTACCGCGACGGCGATGATCGCCCTGCTATCCCCCGCCAAGACCCTGGACTTCGAACGCGCGCTGCCGCCGCTTGATGCGTCGACCCCGCATTTCGCGGACGAAGCGCGCAGCCTCGCCCGGTCCGCCGCCAATCTGACGCAGAAACGGCTGTCGGAACTGATGCATATCTCGCCGCGCCTCGCGAAGCTCAACGCGGATCGCTTCCGCGATTTCGCCGACCTGCCCGAACGGCCGGCACTCTTCGCCTTCGCCGGCGACGTCTATACCGGCTTCGAAGTGGACACGCTCGATGAAGCGGGCGTGGCTTTCGCGCAGGACCATATCCGCATGTTGTCGGGCCTTTACGGCCTGTTGCGGCCGCTGGACGCCATTCGGCCCTATCGACTGGAAATGGGTACGCGCTGGGCGCCACGCCACAAAAGCCTGACCGACTGGTGGGGCGACCGCATCGCGCAACATCTGCGCGCGCAACTTGCGGAGGAGGGGTCGGGCGTTGTTCTCAATCTCGCCAGCCAGGAATATTATGCAGCCGTCAAGGACAGGCTGCCGGGCGTCCGCGTGATCGACGTCGACTTTCGCGAGCCTGGCCCGAACGGCCCTCGCTTCGTGAGTTTCAATGCCAAGCGCGCGCGCGGCATGATGGCGCGCTGGCTGTGCGAGCATCATGTCACCGATGTGGACGCGATGCGGGGGTTCGACAGCGACGGATATCGGTTCGACGCCGCAGAAAGCGACGCGGACCGCTGGCGTTTCACCCGCACATGAGCGGGGCAGGCAAGACATCGGCCGTCATCATCGGCGCGTCCGGCGGGATCGGTGCGGCACTGGAATCGGCCCTGATCGATGAGGGCACGTTCGACGTCGTCCATGGCTTTGCGCGCTCGCGCAGCGGCCCGCAGCATCTCGACCTGCGCGACGAAGCGAGCATCGTGGCCGCCGCCGCCCATGTCGCAAACGGTCCCATGCCTACCCTGGTGATCGTTGCGACCGGCCTGCTGCATGACGGCGACCAATCGCCCGAAAAGGCGTTGCGCGATCTCGACCCTGATTGGCTGGCGCAACTTTATGCCGTCAATGCGATCGGCCCCGCGCTCGTCGCGAAACATTTCCTGCCGATCATGCCCAAGGCGGGCCGTGCCGTCTTCGCCGCGTTGTCGGCGCGGGTGGGATCGATCAGCGACAATCGCCTGGGCGGCTGGCACGGCTATCGCGCGTCGAAGGCGGCGCTCAACATGCTGGTCCGCACCCTTGCGATAGAGGAACGTCGTCGCAACGACCGCTCGATCGTCGTGACCCTCCACCCCGGCACGGTCGCTACGCCTCTGTCGCGCCCGTTTCAGACCAACGTCCCCAAAGGACGCCTGTTCGATCCGGAGCGCGCCGCGTTGCAATTGCTGGACGTGATCGAAGGGTTGAAGCCGTCCGACAGCGGCAAGCTGTTCGACTATCAGGGCGAAGAAGTACCGTTCTGACTGCGGGACGCGACCGATATCATCGTCCTGTGCCGCTCAATCGATCCGCTGAAGCGCGATGTGGCGAAATTCGATCGGATGGCCTTCCCCCTGCAAGGCGATATAGCCCTGCTTGAGCGATAGCACGCCGCCCGCGGCTGCGATCAGAGGCTTGGCGTCTTCGTAGTCCGGATCGAGTTCGATGTCGGAATATTGCAAGACGGGCTTGCCGTCGATGAAGTGCGTGACCTGGCCCGATGGGAGGACTTCGAGTTCCGCCTTCGTCCAGCGTCCGGCGGGCAGCAGCGGTGCGCTCGACAGAATACAGTGCCGGGGGTCGCGTTTGCCCTGAAAGACGACCGTCGTTCCGGGCGTACAGACATTGCCCGACGGTTCCTCTGTCGGCCGTGGCGTGGCGAGCAATTGCATCTCCAGGCTGACGGGAAAGTCCTGGTCACGGCGCATGGTTTCGGGTGCCTGCGCATGGAACATCAGGCCGGAATTGGTCGACTGCCACACTTTGATGCCGGGCAGCGACTGGCCGAACAGCCGATATTCGAACCGGACGCGAAAGGCCTTGAGCGGCGCTTTCCAGAAGAGATGGCCGAACTCGCCGTTGAAACTCTTGTAATTGGCATGCGATACGCGGATCGCGCCGTCCTGAACGACGAACATGTGGAGCGGATCTTCACCCACCGCCCGTCCGGTGATCTTGGGCGTCCACCCATCGAGCGACTTGCCGTCGAAAATCGGCTCCCATCGCGCGTCCGGCGCCGGTGCAGCGCCTGTCAGCAGTCCCATGATCGCAAGCGCATATAATTTCATCGGTCGGCCATCCAGTCGATTTCGAGACGGCGGAAACTGTGCTTGATCCCAAGCGCTTAGTCCAGAGCACATGCAATGTTACGCCGCCCTATATGGTTCCAGGTCAGGCGATCGCCACGATCCTTGCCCGGCTGCCGCGAACCTGTGGCTCGTCCGATAATGTGGCGTCTAGCACTGCTCCAACCTCTTTGGTCGGGCCTTGACCCGGTCGGCAGGGCAGGGCCTTTGAGCGCTGCAACCGGCCTTTCACGGTTCGGTTCGTGGTCCCGATCGGGCAATGATGCTCATCCCGTCTGCGGCTGCTGCGCGAAGCTGCTGTTGAGATGCAGATATCTGTCGTCGAACTCGCCTATGGCCGCCAATCGCGCGAAGTCGAGGATTTCGACGGTCCGTTGATGCCGGGTGATCAACTCGTCTTCCGCTAATGCGCGAAAGGTTCGGCTTACATGAACCGTGGTCAGCGCCAGCGCATCGCCTAGTTGTTCCTGCGTCATCGGCAGGTCGAACAGATTGCGTTGCCCCAGTCCTGCAATCTCCATCCGCGTCGCCAGATCGCATAATATATGCGCCATGCTGGCGCGCGCATTGCGACGGCTCGCATTCAGGCCCCACTCCTGAATGAGTGCGGCATTGGCCAGCGTTTCATACCACATGGCCTGGCCGACGGCCGGGTGCGACAATGCGATGGCGCGGATGGCATCGATCGGTATTAACGCGACCTCGACGCTGCTCAAAGCCTGAACATTCTGATCCGCCCGCTGGAGTATCGCATTTTGCAGATCGATGAGGTCGCCTGCCATGTGCAGCGAAAAAATCTGACGCCGCCCGTCGCCGGAGATTCTATGCTGGAAAGCAAAACCGGACAGCAGGAGACAAATGGAACTGGGCTGGTCGTTCTCCCGCGCGATGAACTCATGAACCCGCATTTTACGCACAATATGGGGGAGCGCCAGCACAGCAGCCTGATCGCGTGGATCGAGAGGCATTCTGAGCATGAGTTTGCTGAGCATTTGTGACAAGGACAGGGAGATTTTCACATACGCTCCGTTCGTTGACGGGAGCGTTTTAAATCTCTCAGCCATCGGCGGCCGGATATTGGGCCGATGATGGATATAGCTTACATCGAAACGACTTACGTGTCTCTGTGTTATTCGTTTATGATGATAACATGGATCAACTGACAGCATCGTCCAATCTGCATTTCCTAGCGTCTAAATCCTTCCCTCGGCTTGTCGTTAGCTTTCTATGGGTTTTGAATGGAATCAACCGATCCATCGCGTGCGCGGTCGGATCGAGAAGATGTCGACCTTTGGTCGCCTTCGGCCGGGTCATGGAAGCGATGGAACGGCCTGCGCCGACTGCGTTGGCGGGGCCTCGCCAAAGGCTCTCCTGAGCGCAGTCGAAAAGTCCTTCTCGCGGCCATCGCCTACAACTTCAGGCGCAGGATGAATATTCTTTCCGTGCCAGCGTTATGTGCCTTCGCCAGCAAAGCATAGGCCGGATCGAACGCTCGTCGAACATCTCTGCGATGTCATAGTGCTACGACCAACCGCGCACAGCTTTCCTACGTGGCCGGTGTGATGGCGGCAGATCGGGTTTCGCCAATCTGCTTGCGCAGCGCCTTCTTATCGATCTTGCCGACGCTGGTCTTGGGCAGAGCGGCGACGATCAGGATGCCGTCGGGCAAAGCATAACGGCTCAGATGACCCGCTTCGCAGAACGGGCGCAGATGCGTTCGGATGTCATCAAGGCTGACGGCTGGCTGGTTCGGTCGGAGCACGATCGCGCCGAACGGTCGTTCGCCCCACTGATCGTCGGGGACGCCGACAAAGGCTGCCTCGGCAATGGCAGGATGGCGGATCGTGTAATCCTCCAGCACGGCAGAAGACACCCATTCGCCGCCCGTCTTGATAACATCCTTGAGCCGGTCGACGATGCGGATGGCGCCATCCACATCCTGCTCCGCTATGTCCTGGGTGTGCAGCCAGCCGCCATGCCACAATTCCGCCGACGCCGCGTCGTTGCCGACATAGCCTTGGGTCAGCCATGGTGCGCGCACTTCCAGTTCGGCCGTGGTGTCGCCCCGCAATTGAACCTGCACCAGTGGGATTGGAAAACCGGCGCGGCTCGCGCCGTCCTCGACCGTTGCATTGCCAGAACGCGCCAGGGATATGACCGGCCCCGTTTCGGACATGCCATAGCCTGCAATCGCATGAATATTGTGCCGCGCGGCCCGATCCGCCAATGTCGCAGGCAGGCTGCTTCCCCCAATCACCATCGTCCATGGCGTTTTGACCGGGGTGCCCTGCAACTGATCGAGGATCATCTGCAATATGGTTGGGACGCAATGCGAGAATGTCACGCCATGCTCCCTTTGCAGCGCGACCAGCCGGACCGGATCATAACGCGAAGGATAGATCTGCTGGGCACCCAATAGCGTCGCAACATAGGGAAGGCCCCATGCGTGCACATGAAACATGGGCGTCATCGGCATGTAGACATCGTCCGCGCGAAAAGCCTGGCCGTCCGGTTGGTTCGCCAGCGCGGTCGCGAAGGCGAGGGTGTGGAGCACGATCTGGCGATGGCTGAAAGCTACGGCTTTGGGATCGCCGGTCGTTCCGGTCGTATGGAACGTCGTTGCAATGGCGTTTTCGTCGAAATCTTGGAAATCGAACGTCTGGTCCTGCGCGGCGAGCAATGCGTCATAGGACGGCGCGCTTCCATTTTCGGCGATCGGCACGACAATGCGCAAATCGGGCAGATCCGGACGCAATATATCGACCAGGTCGGCAAAGTCGGGATGATAGATCAGGGCGACCGCGCCGCTGTGCCGCATGGTGTAGAGGATCTGCTGGGGCGATAGTCGGACGTTGACGGTCTGTAGCACCGCGCCCATCATCGGTATCGCGAAATAACATTCGAGATAGCGGTGATCGTCCCAGTTCATGACTGCGACGGTCATGCCCGGTTCGATGCCCATTCCCGACAGCGCGTTCGCCAGTCGGCCGACACGGGCCTGAAGATCGTGGTAGCTGAATGTCTGCCCTTCGCTGACGATATGCCGGTCGCCATGCTGATCGACCCTGCTCAACAATTGGCTGATTAACAGCGGATAGCGATAGGCATTTTCGGCTTGGTCGGCAAATTTCACCGGCATCGGCAGTCATCCATAAAGGTGAACCGCCGCGGTCGAGACCCGTGGGTCGCGACCGCAGCAGCATCACGTCACGCCGGGGCTACGGCTTTCTTCTTGCGCACGATCGTCTGGACGCTGGTATATTCCAACAGGCCATCGAGCCCGTTCTCGGCGCCGATGCCCGATTGCTTCATTCCACCGAACGCTGCCGTCGGCGACAGATGCTGGGCCTCATTAACCCACACGGTGCCACTGGCGATCTGCTGTGCGAGTGCGAAGGCGCGATCTTCGTCCTGGCCCCACACCGATCCGCCCAAGCCGAATTCGGTCGCGTTCGCGCGTCGAACCGCTTCGTCCATGTCATCGACTTTGATGAGCGGGAGCACCGGTCCGAACTGTTCTTCCTGAACGATGCGGCTGTCTTCCGGCGGATTGTCGAGGATTGTCACCGGGATGAAATAGCCCGGCACGTCTGTATGCTCGCCGCCGGTCAGGAACGTGTATCCCTTGTCCCTGGCGTCTTGGATCAGTTCAATGACGCGGTCATATTGCCGCTTGTTCTGGATCGGGCCAAGCTGCGTTCCTTGTTCAGATCCGTCGCCGATCTTGACGGTGCGGGCATAGGCGACCAGCGCATCGCGCATCGGCTCGTATATATCCTTGTGGATATACATGCGCTTGGTCGCGACGCAGACTTGCCCGTTGTTCGTGAACGCCGCCCAGAACAGTTCCTGCGCGACCTGTTCTACATCTACGTCCGGCATGACGATCGCCGCGTCGTTGCCACCCAGTTCCAGTGTGACGCGCTTGAGCGTCGACGCGGCCGACTGCATCACGCGCTTTCCCGTTCCCGTGGAGCCAGTGAAACTGATCTTGTCGAATCCTGGGTGCTCGGTCATCCACGGCCCGAGTTCATCGCCACCGGTCACGACGTTGAGCACGCCTGGCGGCAATATCCCGGCGGCCAGTTCGGCGACCTTGATCGTGGTCAGCGGTGTGAACGGCGATGGTTTCAACACCATCGTGTTCCCGGCCATCAGCGCCGGCCCCACCTTGAACATCGCCAGGACCATTGGAAAATTCCATGGCGAGATGGCGCCGACGACGCCGATGGGCACATGGCGCGTTTCGCTATAGCGATCGTCGGAATCCTCGTTGATCGTAACCGGCAGGTCCAGCGAGGCAGTCCCCTTCAGCCACATGCCCGAACCCATCGCTTCATATTCGGATTCGCTGTGCGGCTTTCCCTGTTCCTTGGTAAGCAGCCGCTTGAAGTCGTCGGCGTGCGCAAGGATCGCGTCACCCAGCGCATTGAGTTTGGTCTTGCGTTCTTCGATCGGTGTCGCCGCCCAGCCGGGAAACGCCTTGCGCGCAGCGGCGATAGCATGATCCAGATCGTCACGGGTCGCTTGGGGAACTTTCGCGATGACTTGCTCGGTCGCAGGGTTGACGACGTCGAACGTAGTCTTCCCCTCCACACGCTCGCCGCCAATAATCATCGCATAATCGTCATTGAAATTCATATACTTCTCCATCAAATTCGAAGCGTCAGAAAACCACTTTAGCGCTAACGCCATAGGTTCGTGGCGAACCGGGTGCGAAGACGCTGAATCCGGCCACACCGCGCAGCGAAACGCCGAGCGAATAATAGTCCTTGTCGAGCAAATTCTTCGCCCACACGCCAAGCTCAAGCTTTTCGTTCATCAGTTTCAGGCTCGCACTGGCATCGACCAGCCAATATCCGTTCTGAAACAGTCCGGTATTATCGACGCCAGTCACCGGATTGACGTCGGCGTTGAGGGGACTGAAAAATACCTTGCTCTGGTAATTGGCATCAGCGTGAAGCAATAGTTTGGTGCTATCCCCTTCATAGGCTGTCCAGTCGGCGGACGGCCTGAAGGTGAACTTCGGCGCGAACGGCAAGTGGTTGCCCTTGACCGAACCACTCAGCAGCGCCCCGTTGGTCGAATATTTTCCGCTGAACAGTCCGACTGTTGCTCCGACACGCAGCCGGTCCGTCACGACCAGTGTGGATTCGACGTCCAGACCATATATTTTGGCGGGTCCCGCGTTCGCCGCGAATGTCTGCGCCGCGACGATTTCCTGCACCTGGAGATTCTGGTAATCATAATAATAAGCGGCAAGATTCAGGCGAAGCCGCCTGTCAAGCAGTTCGCTTTTCAGGCCAACCTCGAAAGCATCTACCTGTTCAGGCGGCAGATACGTCAATTGCGAAATAGAAAGTGGGCCAGCCGTATTGGCGCCAGCGCGATAGCCGCGCGAATAGCTGCCATAGATATTTACATCGTCGCTGACGGCATAGGCCAGTGAAGCAACGCCCGTCACCCGGTTTTCAGTATTGCGCAATCCCGGCGAAAACTGCGTTGGATCATAGGGGCCAAATCGGGGCACTGTATTGATAGCGGGAACGATAGGACCACCTGGTACCAGGCGCAGGCCCAGATATCCTTGCACGTCCGTTATCTGCGTGATGTCATGAGTGAAGCGTGCACCCAGCGTCAGTTTGAGTTCGGGCGTGATCGAATAGATGCCCTGCGCAAAGCCGGCGAAACTTTTACGGATTTGCCGATAGCGCAGAAATTCGTCGATGGGAGGAACGCCATTGGCCGGATCGCTTACGAAGGGAAGGGCGAACCCTATCTGTACCCGATTGAAATCCCGCATGCGATCATAGCCGTAGAAGCCGCCGACCACCACATCGAGGTCGGTTATGCTGGTAATGCGTGCCCGAAGTTCCTGGCTATGCTGGGAGAAGCGACCGTCATGGAAGGCCCGGATGATTTCGAGCGGCGATCCGTCGATATCCTGGTTCGATGAGAATGTGCCTGACGATAGGCTGGTGATCGACGTGAGTTCGAAGCCTTCGCTCGCTTCCCACGCGACATGCAGGTCCACCCCTTGACTGTCGCCATGGACGAAACCGACGTTCGGCAATTCCTGCTGATGGAACCCCAACTGGCTTCGGTTATAGGTCAGCCCGGCTAACGAATAGGATCCGTCGGGAGCAGTGCCCACGATCGTGCCGCCAGCTTCTCCGCTGCGGTTGCGCGAGTAATAGCCTTTAAGCCGGATATCGAGATCGGGTGTTGGCTTCACGCGCAACGTCCCTCGTACCGAAAGCGAATTCACCGCGCTCAGGTCGCCCGCACCGGCCACCACATTTTTGACGTAACCGTCTGACTTAACGAAGTTTGTGGCGACACGGATACCGACTTGGTCCTCCACGGGCGTCAGTTCGATGGCGCCTTCGGCGGCAACCCGGTCGAAGGAGCCGTACCCGCCGCTAAGATAGCCCTTGGTTCCTTGGAGTTCAGGCTTGTTGGAGATGAAGTTGATCGCCCCGCCGGTGGTGTTCTTGCCATAGAGCGTACCCTGTGGACCGCGCAGCACTTCGATGCCGGACAGATCGTAGAGTTGTTGACCATGGGTCGTCGGTGACGACTGGTAGATGTCGTCAGTGTAGACGCCGACAGGGGAAACCTGATTTGGTTCGAACTGATTGGCGACACCTATCCCGCGCAAGGTGAAGTTGGGCTGCGTCTCGTTCAGCGCCGACACGATTGTCAGCGTCGGCACAAACTTCACGAGGTCCTGTGTGCGGAACGCCACGGCGTTGGTGAGCGTGTCGCCTTGCAGCGCCGTGATGGATGCCGGAACATCCTGCACATTCTCGCTCCGCCGATTGGCCGTGACGATGATGTCGGCCAGCCCCACGGGACTGCCGCCCTGCGGTTCAGCCGCAGTTGCGGATTGAACTGGTCGCGCATCCGCCACGGCCGGGGTCGCCGTCTGGGCCGATGCTGCAAATGCAACCGTCGAAACGGTGATTGAGAGTGCTGCAAATGACACATGTCTTCCAGTCATGATTTCTTCCCCTCCAAATATTATTTTGTTTTGTCGTTAATTATAATTATTTAATTCTTATAATGTACAATAAAGTAATTTTCATAAATTGAAGTCGCCTAACACTATATTTACAGCGGACTAACGATGACGTGGCGTTGAAGTCGGCTCCAGATGATGGCGGTCACAGACATGCAAACTGATTGCTGATATTTTTGGCCGTCCCTGATGTCCGGACCCGCTTAACTTCAGGCCGCGGCGGGGCTACGCCGTTGCTGAACATCCGCACCCGGCGTTACCGCGGCTCCACCAGAAATCTCGCGCATCACCGCCAACATATCTGGTTGGCCGGTATGTGCCGCCAGACCTCCATCGGCGATGATATTCGCCCCCGTGACGTAAGATGCCTGTTCGGACGCCAGAAACGCCGCGACTTCCGCCATCTCGGCAGCGGTGCCGCTGCGGCCCATCGGAATGAGATCGTTAAAATGCTTGCGGACGGGTAGCCCCTCAAGGCCACCGGTCAGCCGGGTGTTGGCTATAAATCCTGGGCAAAAGGAATTGACCCGGATATTCTCGCGCGCATGATCGAGCGCCAACACACGCGTGTAGTTGATGACGGCTGCCTTGGATGCGTTATAGGCGCCGAACCCGTGATCGGCCGCCAGTCCTGATACGGACGCCGTGTTGACGATCGCCCCGCCGCCGGTGCGCCGCATGTGCGGGATCGCGGCGCGGCAGGCGTACATAATCGCGGACACGTTGATTTTGAAAACGCGATCCCAATCCTCATCAGTCGTTTGCGTCACATCGCCGATCGTTCCCGTACCGGCGTTATTGAACAGCAGGTCGATATGGCCATGCGCATCCACCACCGTCTGGACCATCGCAGATACCTGACTGGATGATGTCACGTCGCACACATGGTTGCGAATATTCCGGTCACTGTGCCGCAACGCGTCGCCATCGATATCGGCGGCGAATACCACCGCGCCCTCCATGGCCAGCAGGGTTGTGATTGCGGCACCGATGCCTGTCGCCGCCCCGGTTACGATAGCCGTCTTGCCTTCGAACCGCATCATATCACGCCTCTCTCTTTATGGTTTTTCGTTTTCTCAAGCCGCCTAATCGATCCCGAACCTCCAGACGCCTTCGCCATATCGCGATATGGAATATGGCGTTTGATGCGCGGACGGCACGCGCCTGCATCGACGTGGCGCGCTATTTTCGGAAATCGGCTGTGCGATCGAAAGCAGTACGGATCGCGCATGGCAACCAATGCCAGCATCTGCGGCCTCCCCGGAAGAGGAAAGGTTCTTATGGCCCTTCCTTCGTCTCATGGATGTACCAGACCAAGCCAATTCTAACTTGTCATTTCAGGACACATATTTGGCATTTCGCGTCTATCCCGGCCAGGTTTGCTTCCTGGCTGCCGGGCATATCGGCCTTCGTTCCCGTCATTTTTACTGTACCGAAGGCGAATAGCAGTATGGTCGAAATGCCATGATCTGCTAAGGCGAATTCCGGCATTAGTGAGATGCCGATAGGAATATTGCATATGACCCTTGCGTCAAAACAGGTCGGCTTGGCTGATCTTGCGGGTTCGGTGGAAAACGCGCGCGCCACGTCCGCGCACACCGCTTTACTGGACGGCCCCGTCGTCAAACCGCTCCTCATGCTCGCCCTGCCGACCATCACGATGATCCTGACACAAATCGGCGTCGGGGTGGCGGAGGTCTATTATATCGGACGCCTGGGCACGGCGGCGCTTGCGGGAGCTTCGCTGGTGTTTCCCTTCTACATGCTGATGTCCACGATGTCGGCTGGTGGACTGGGCAGCGGCGTGTCGTCGGCGGCGGCTCGCGCGATGGGCGCAGACCGCAGGGATGATGTCCAAAGGATATTCGCCCATGCCATCATGATGGCGCTGATCGTCGGCCTTTCGTTCACCGCGCTGATGCTGATCCTGGGTCCATGGATCTATCGCTCCCTGGCTGGATCGGGCGCCGCGCTGGATGCCGCGGTCCAATATTCGAACATCATCTTCGCCGGCATCGTCTTCATGTGGGTCAACAATCTGCTGGGTGCTGCTTTTCGCGGGATCGGCAACCCCCGACTGCCCGCGCGGATCGCGCTGGTGGGTGCGGTGATCGTGGTTCCGGCGTCGCCTGTGCTGATCTTCGGCTTGGGACCGATCCCGCCGATGGGGATCGCAGGCGCGGCCGCGGCGCTGGTTTTATACCAGATTGGAGCCATGGTCGCATTGCTCCATCGCTGGCTCACTTCGCATGGGGTGGCGTTGGACGATTTCCGGCCCCGCCGGTCGATCATGCTCGATATCGTCAGGGTTGGCGTCCCAAGTTCTTTGAGCGCGGCACAGACCAGCCTGATGTCCGTCGTCCTGACCGGGATGGCTGCGCGATTTGGAACGGACGCGCTCGCCGCCTATGGGATCGCGTCACGGCTGGATTCGACGATGGTGCCTGTCCTGTTCGGCCTTGCCTCGGCCGTGCTTACCATGTCGGGTATGAATGCCAGTGCAGGCAGAATTGACAGGGCGCAGCGCATCGCCTGGGCAGGAGCGGGCCTGGGCATGATCGCGACAGGGCTTCCCGGCATTGTCTTCGCCATCTGGCCCCAACTCTGGCTCGGCATGTTCTCCAACGACTTGCAAGTGCTGGCGGCGGCAGCCATGTATCTGCGGATCACGGCGCCCTTCTATCCCTTGCTGGCGCTGGGCTTCGTCCTCAGCTTTGCCGCACAGGGCGCCGGGCATTCCTTGTGGCCCGCGGTCGGGGTGACGGCCAGGGTGGTTCTGACGGTCGCCGTCGGCTGGATCGCAATCGAAATGCTGGGATTTGGATTTCCCGCGCTTGGGGTCGCGGCGGTGACGGGCCTGATCGGCTATGCTGCGGTTTGCTTTGGCGCGATGCGGTCCGGCGCTGTTTGGCGGGGCCGTCGATGATGGCGCGATCATCTTTCTGACAGAGCGGTTCCGGTCGTGCCCGAAATGTGCGTGTGCGACGGGCAGATACTCGCCCCAGGGCGAGAAGCCCCGGGGCAATTCGCTCTTGGGTTACGCCGCCATGCGAAGCAGTTCGACGACATCGGCTTCGCTCTTGATCGGTCGCGGATTGACCTTGACGAAGCGGTGCTGGATCGCAACCGATGCGATCCGATCGAAGTGGCTTTCATCGATGCCGACATCGCGCAGGGTCCGTGGCAATCCCAGCTTCGCGACGAATGCTGCAAAGGCGTCGCCAGCGTCCTGGCCTGGCGCACGTAGCGCTTCGGCCAACCGAAGCTGGGCTTCCTCCGTAAACGCCTTATTGTAGCGTAAAACGCTGGGCATCATCACCGGCGTACAGAAATAATGGGGCACGTTCATCGTTCCGCCCAGCACATGCCCGACGCCATGGCTGGCCCCCATGGGAACGCGTGCCTGTATGCCGAACGCCGACATCCAGGATCCGAACTGCGAAATGCGACGGGCTTCGAGATCGTCGGGGTCGGCCAGCGTTCGAAGCATGCCATCATGCAGGTAGCGAATGCCCGCCAGCACCGCAGCGTCGGTCAGTGGCGTACCGAACGGCGAACATAGTGCTTCGATGCCGTGATCCATCGCGCGCGTGCCTGAACCAAGCCACAAATCCTGCGGCGTATGCAGGCTGAGTGCGGGATCGAGGATGACCGAGATAGGCATCATCAGCGGATGGAAGAAGATCTGCTTGATTTGCGTGCGTTCGTCGGTGACGAGCGAGGCTGCATTATGCTCGCCGCCGTTCAGCGTCGATGGCACCGCGATCTGGCGCACACGTGGCGCGCGGAACGGCGTTTCGGCATTACGCAGATTGACGTCAGGCGTGATGACATAGGGGTCGAAGCCGGCTTCGTCGCGAATGTCATGCTCCATCGCCATGATGACCATCTTGGCAAGGTCCACGGCGGAACCGCCGCCGACGCAGACGACCAGATCGGCACCGGCGTCCTTTGCCTGCATGGATATGTCCGCTGTTTCGCGGCGGGTCGTGTGCTGGGCGATGCCATCGACCGTCATCGCGTGACGATCGCCAAGCGCTTCCTCGATCCGCGCGATCTCGTCGGTCTTGGTATTCAACGTGGTGCTGGCCAGGATGAACACCCGCTTCGCGCCTAGCCGCTCCGCTTCCTCGCGCAACGCAGTGGCGGCGGGGCGCCCGTAAAGCAG
Source organism: Sphingobium sp. CR2-8 (assembly GCF_035818615.1). Classification (NCBI taxonomy): domain Bacteria; kingdom Pseudomonadati; phylum Pseudomonadota; class Alphaproteobacteria; order Sphingomonadales; family Sphingobiaceae; genus Sphingobium; species Sphingobium wonjuense. The sequence continues at coordinate 361,182 of NZ_JAYKZY010000001.1, forward strand.
CCGGTCGCTGGCGGGGAAGTTGTGAAAGCCTTCGCTACGCATGTGTGGTCTCCATATTGCGGAATAGGGGTTTCGGCTGAAACGGGATGAAACAGATCGGCTTGCATCGACAGGTATGCGCGCCAGTAGCAGAAGGCCGCGCTCGCCCGCCGATGCACGCCGTCAGGATCAGCGTCCAGCGCAGCCCTTCGGTCTCGCCAAGCCCCCCTGCGCCGGTCGGCACATCGTTCAGGACGCCGACGAGCAGCGGACCGCACCCATAGCCCACGAGGTTGAGCGCCACGAGCGCCATAGCCTTGCATGTTCATCCTCCTCCAAAGATGGTCCGGTACGGCTCGGCGCGCCCATTATCGGCTGTCGTCGAATCCGCCCGTTTTGTTGTCGTCAGTTCATCTCGAATAACCCCGCAGCGCCCATGCCTCCGCCGACGCACATCGTTACGACGGCGTAGCGTGCGCCACGCCGCCGTCCTTCGATCAGCGCATGCCCAACCAGTCGCGCACCCGTCATTCCATAGGGGTGACCGATCGAAATCCCGCCGCCATCGACGTTCAGCAATTCAGGATCGATGCCCAGGGTGTCGCGGCAATATAGAACCTGGCAGGCGAATGCCTCGTTGAGTTCCCAGAGGCCGATGTCGGCGACGGTCAGGCCGTGCTGTGCCAGCAGCTTGGGGATGGCGCGTACCGGGCCGATGCCCATTTCTTCCGGCGCGACACCGGCGACCGCAATGCCCCGGTAGATACCCAGCGGTGACAGCCCCCGCTGCTCGGCAAGCTTGGAATCCATCACCACGCATGCCGACGATCCGTCCGACAACTGGCTGGCATTCCCCGCGGTTATCACTCCGCCATCGACGACTGTCGGCAAGGAGGCAAGCCCCTCCGCGCTGGTGTCGGGCCGGTTGCCTTCGTCCTTGGTCAGCGTGATTTCGCGATAGCTCACCGTGCCGCTGGCCTTGTCCGCTATGGCCTGTGTCGCGGTAATCGGCACGATTTCGGCGTCAAAACGGCCTTCGGCCTGGGCTGCGGCCGTGCGACGCTGCGATTCCAGGGAATAGGCATCCTGTGCGGCGCGCGAAATGCCATAGCGGTGCGAAACAAGTTCTGCGGTCTGGAGCATCGGCATATAGGCGTGCGCGGCATGCGCGACGACCGCAGGATCAGCCTCGTCAAACCCCCATTTGAAAAAGGGGGCGTTCAGTGCAGAGATATTTTCCTGTCCGCCTGCGACGACGACGTCCATGCCATCGACGATCACCTGCTTGGCGGCGGTGGCGATTGCCATCAGGCCGGAAGCGCACTGACGATCCATCGTCTGTCCTGCGACGCTGTCCGGCAGGCCAGCGGCCAACGCGGCATGACGCCCGATATTGAGCCCGGCGGTGCCTGCACCCATGCAGGTGCCGACGACGACATCGTCGATCTCCGCCGGGTCGACACCCGCGCGCTGGACTGCCGCCCGGATCGAATGCGCCATGAGCGAAGGCGACTTTATGTTGTTCAATCCACCCTTGAACGCCCGGCCTATCGGCGTACGCGCCGTTGCTACTATGACTGCTTCGCGCATTATGCTTCCTTTGCCTGACGTGCGTTGGCGCGTTCGATCGCTTCTTCGACCTCCCACAACCGGTCCTTACCGAAATAGATTTCGCCATCGACGAAGAAGCTGGGCGATCCAAACACGCCACGCTCGACCGCCGCGCTCGTATTGTCGACCAGTGCCTGCTTGACTTCGGCATCCTGCACCAGCGCGGCGATCTCGTTGGCTGGCAGCCCGGAATCGTGCAATGCGTCCATCAGTACGGCGACATCGTCCATCTTGCGATGATCACGCCACATGTAGCGATAGACTTCTTCCACATAACGTTCGAACACGCCTAGCTTCTGGGCGGCTATGGCCCCGCGCATCACCATTAGCGTGTTGATCGGAAAATCCGGATTGATCGCGAAGCCGTCAATGGCATGGCGACGGATGAAGCGCTCGATCTCCAGCCTGTCATATTCAGGCTTGTTGCGAATATGGGCGAAGGCGGTGACCGGCGATTCATTGGATGTCGCCTTGAATATGCCGCCGAGCAGCACCGGGACATAGTCGAAATGCACGCCGGTGCGCGCCTCGATCTGGGGTATCACCCGATGGCACAGATAGGCATTGGGGCTTCCGAAATCGAAAATGAATTCAACCTTGGGCATGCTATTCACCACTTCTCTCCATAAGGACGGATCTCCTGCTCGAAAGTCCACGCCGCTGGAGACTGCTGGAACAGCATCCAATAGGCTTCGGCGATGGCGGACGGCGGCATCAGACGATCCTGCGGCATCGTATCGAGCACTTCCTGGCCCTCGCGGGTCGCGATGATCTTTCGCACCCATTCGGTGTCTACGCCTGCGTCGATGACCAGATGGGTGACATGAATATTCTGCGGCCACAATTCGCGCGCCATCGCCTGCGCCACTGCACGAATGCCGAATTTGGCGGATGCGAAGGCTGCAAAGCCTGCGCCGCCGCGCAAGCCCGCGGTCGCGCCCGTGAAGAAGATCTTGCCCTTGCCACGCGGCAGCATGATGCGAGCGGCTTCGCGTCCGGTCACGAAACCCGCGAAACACGCCATCTCCCAGACTTTGCGGAAAACCCGGTCGGTCGTTTCAAGGATCGGAAACTGGACGTTGGCGCCCACGTTGAAAATACATAGTTCCAGCGGTGCGAGCGCTTCTGCTTCGGCAAGGAAGGCGGTCACATCGTCCGGCTCGCGCGCATCGAGCGAACGGCCACTCGCTTGGCCGCCGGCGGCGGTGATCTCGGCAATGAGCGGCGCCAGCTTATCGCCGCCGCGCCGCCCTGCATATATTGTGAAGCCCTCGGCCGCGAATTTCTTCGCAATCTCGCTGCCGATATAGTCGCCTGCGCCGATGATGGCGACGGACGCGTTGCGAGTTGACATGGTGGCGTTCCGATACTGTAAGTCTGCGACGATTTGACGAGAACGGAGCGCTGTTTCGGACCGGGTAGCCGACACGGCTGCATGACATAAAGCCGTCCGCAACTGCCGTTCACATCCTCGCCCAAGAAGCAGCCCTGTAGACCGTCAACAGAAATGTGTATCTACACTTTATCCGTAAGCGTCAATCGCTTTTCGTCGGCTGATATGGGCATCGGCACAACTTTGGTGACAAAAGGCGGAAGTAGGTGTATCAACACGCATATGGAAACGAAGCGGTTGATCCCCTATCTCGAAGAGGTGCGCTACCAGCCCCATATCTGCCTGGCAGAAGGGGTGCGGTCGGCTAACCGGGCTTTGAGCAAGATCTATGGCGAGTATCTGGACGGATGCCAGGTCAGCGCTGCGCAGGCGTCGATATTGATGCGCTTATACTATCTGCGGGAGACCACAATGCTGCAGCTCGCTAAGCATATGGAGACCGATCGCACCACCATGGCTCGCAATGTCGATCTGATGCAGCGCCTCGGCTTCGTCGAAGTGATCGAAGGAAAGGATCGCCGGTCACGAATTGTCCGCATGACGGATGCTGGCTTTGCGGCGCTTCAGGAGGCGCTGCCCAAATGGCTGGAGGCGCAGGCCGCGCTCAGGACCGTATTGGGCGATGCCATGTGGACCAATATTCTGGCGGAAACGCGCATACTTGCCAGCCTTGGAGGGCAGGACTGCGATCGTAGCGCTCGCTGAGTTGCCTCTGCAATTCCGGTTGCAATATTCTCTATTCAAACACCTTTAGTCACAAAGATGTTGCGCCCCGATCCACTCCCCTATATGTGCATATACACATAAAGTAAGAGACAGCGGGTTCGACCCTGTCCAGGGAGGATGTGTTGACGCACTATTCTGTTCCGCTCGAGGACTACAGATTTGTCTACGATGTGCTGGGACTTGCCCGCATTGCGGATCTGCCTGGCTTTGCCGATGCCACGCCGGACCTGATCGAGCAGGTCATCGTCGAAGCGGGTCGCTACGTGACCGACATTCTGTTTCCTTTGAACCGCCAGTCGGACGAGATCGGCGCCCGTTTCGTCGATGGTGCGGTCATCACTCCGCCGGGTTTCAAGGAAGCCTATGACCGCTTTTGCGAAGGCGGCTGGCCCGCGCTGACCGGCCCGACGGCTTATGGAGGGCAGGATCTGCCCGCTTTCGTCGAATATATTCTCACCGAAATGATGGCGGCGACCTGCATGTCGTTTGCCCAATATACCGGCTTGACCCACGGTGCGGCGATGGCGATCGCTGCGCATGCGGATGAATCGCTGAAACAACTGTATCTGCCGAAGATGATTTCAGGCGAATGGTCCGGCACGATGTGCCTGACCGAGGCCCATGCCGGAACGGATCTGGGCCTGATGCGCACCCGGGCGGTGCCGGTTTCGGACGGAGCCTATGCGATCACAGGCACGAAGATTTTCATCAGCGCCGGTGAACATGATCTGTCGGGCAACATCGTCCACCTCGTCCTCGCAAAACTGCCCGATGCTCCGCTAGGCGTGCAGGGCATCTCGCTCTTCCTGGTGCCCAAGTTCCTGCCCGACGCCGATGGCGAGCCTGGCGAACGCAATGGCGTTGCATGCGGCTCGATCGAACGCAAAATGGGTATGAAGGGCGCCGTGGCCTGCGTCATGAATTTTGACGGTGCGCTGGGCTGGATTGTCGGGGCACCGCATAAGGGCCTTCGCGCCATGTTCACGATGATGAACACCGAGCGGCTGCTGCTTTCCGCCCAAGGGCAGGGTGCTGCGGAGACGGCCTATCAATCCGCCGCCGCCTATGCCCGCGACCGGTTGCAGGGCAGGGCGGCGGGCGGCGCGAAGGCGCCACTGGAAGCAGCCGACCCGATCATCGTCCATCCCGATGTCCGCCGCATGTTGCTGACCATGAAGGCCTATGCCGAAGGTGGTCGTGCTCTGGCGCTCTGGGTGATGTCGCATGTCGACATCGCCGCTCGCCACGCCGATCCGGCCGAGCGCGCCCGTGCCGATGCGCTTGTCGCCCTCATGACCCCGGTCGTGAAGGTCTGGCTGTCGGACAATGGCTCGGAAGCGGCGAATATCGGCGTGCAGGTCTTGGGCGGTCACGGCTATATTCGCGAATGGGGCATGGAACAGCTGGTGCGTGATATCCGCATTCTGCAACTTTACGAAGGTGCAAACGGCATCCAGGCGCTAGACCTCGTCGCGCGAAAATTACCGATGGAAGGCGGGCGTATGATCCGCCATCTGACCGAACCTGTCGATAGCCTGTTGGACGCATTCACCACTGATACCGAATATGGCGAATTCATCATCCCGTTGCGCGAAAGTCGCGATCGGCTTGATCTCGCCACGCAATGGATGCGGGATCAATCGCTGGACGATGCCGATGCGCTGGGCGCCGGTTCCATGGATTATCTCAAGATTACCGGTTTTCTTGCGCAGGCCTATGTCTGGGCAATGATGGCGATCGCAGCCAAGCGCGACTATGCAAAAAACCCTGAATTCTTTGGGTCCAAGCTCGCAACCGCGCGCTTTTTCTTCGCCAAGATGCTGCCGTTTGCCGACGCGCATCTGGCCACGCTGAAAGCCGGTGCTGCGCCGCTGATGACCCTTGCTGCGGAAGAGTTCTGAGCCATGACATTGGACGATATAGCAGCGCGCGCGCCCTTCGATGACGCGAAGAAGCCGATCCCAGGTCTGATGCAGAATTGGCCGTTGACGATCGACAAGATCATCACCCATGCCGCAGCGGCCTATCCTCATGCCAAGATCGTCAGTCGCGGCAATGATCTGGCGCTTCGCACGACAACCTATGCTGAGATCGAACAGCAAAGTCGTCGCATCTCCTCCGCATTTGCCGCCCATGGCGTTGGTGCCGGCGATATTGTTGCGACCATTGCCTGGAATAGCGACCGGCATATCGAACTCTGGTACGGGGCGGGCGGCATCGGGGCGGTCATACATCCGCTTAACCCGCGCCTGACGCCGGAGCAGATCATCTGGATCATCCATCATGCCGGCGATTGCGCGATCTTTCTTGATCCGGCCTTCCTGCCCCTGGTCGAAGCGATCGCGGGGTCGCTTTCATCGGTTCGACTGTTCGTGCTGCTGACCAGTGAGGTCGAAATGCCCGCGAACACATTCGGCGCGATCAGTCTGGAGGCTTTTCTTGCCAATGGCACACGCCCCGAAAGATGGGGCGACTTTCCCGAAGATGGCGCGTGCAGCCTGTTCTACACATCAGGCACGACCAGCAATCCGAAGGGGGTGCTCTATTCCCATCGCTCGAATAGTCTGCATGCCATGCTGGCCGCTATGGCTTATGGCCTGACAACCGGCGACATCATGATGCCGGTCGTGCCGATGTTCCACGCCAATTGCTGGGGTCTGGTGCATATCGCACCGATGATCGGCGCGTCGCTGGTGCTGCCAGGCCCCGCGCTGGACCCGGCCTCGCTTCATGCGTTGATCGAGAGTGAAGGGGTCACCCACGCCGCCGGCGTACCAACGATGTGGTCCGCGCTGCACCAGCATCTGATGCAGACGGGCAAGCGCGTACCGACATTACGCAGATTATTTACTGCCGGTTCGGCAGTCCCGCGCTCGCTCATCCGGCGTCTGCGCGATGACCTGGACGTCGAAATCGTGACTGCCTGGGGCATGACAGAGACAAGTCCAAGCGGAACGATCGGCGGATACCTTCCTCGGCACCTTGCCGACGACGAAGATGCGCTGTCGGCCGCCGCGCGCCAGGGAAGGATGCTCTATGGTGTCGAGATGACGATACGGGATGAGGATGGCCAGACCCTGCCACATGACGGCCGCTCGTCGGGTCGGTTGATGGTGCGCGGCCCCGCTGTCCTTTCGGCATATTTCCGATCCGACGTGAAAATCTGCGACGAGGACGGCTATTTCGACACAGGCGATATCGGGGTGATCCACCCCGATTCCATCATGCAGATCACGGACCGCGCCAAGGACATCGTAAAGTCGGGGGGCGAATGGATCAGTTCGCTCACGATTGAGGATGCCGTGGCGCTCCACCCGGCGATCGAGCATTGCGCGGTGATCGGCATTCCCAGCGAACGCTGGGACGAACGGCCCTTGCTGATCGTCAGGCTACGCAGCGGAACCGACATGTCGGCGGACCAGATTCGTGATTTCCTCGTCGACAAGCTTCCAAAATGGTGGCTGCCCGAAATAGTCGAGTTCATTGAGGAAATGCCGCTGGGCGCAACCGGCAAGGTCGACAAGAAACGGTTGCGCCTGATCTACGCCCCGCTGTTCGGTATGGTCGGCGCGGCGGCATGACTGCGCATGAAATTGTAGGGAATTTATGATGAACCCGGATCCCGTCGTCATCGCCGCTGCCGTTCGCACCCCTTTGGGCGACATCAATGGGGCGTTGAGCAGTTTGTCAGGTCATGCCCTGGGCAGCCATGCGATCTCCGCCGCGCTCGCCCGGTCGGGTGTCGAACCGGGTCATGTGGACGAAGTGCTGATGGGCTGCGTATTGCCAGCGGGGCAGGGACAGGCACCCGCGCGTCAGGCGATGCGCGGTGCTGGGTTGCCTGATGCCGTTGGCGCCACCACGATCAACAAGGTTTGTGGGTCGGGCATGAAGGCCGCGATGCTGGCGCACGACCTGATCGCAGCGGGCAGCGGCGACATCATTGTCGCGGGCGGCATGGAATCAATGTCGAATGCGCCCTACCTGCTGAATCAGGCGCGCCGCGGCTATCGTGCGGGCCACGCCACGACATTCGATCATATGATGCTCGATGGGCTGGAAGACGCATATGAAAAAGGCCGCGCAATGGGCGACTTCGGCGAGGTCGCGGTGGAAGCCTATCATTTCAGCCGTGCCGATCAGGACGCCTATGCCGCAGAGACGCTGACGCGCGCGCGCGACGCCATCGAACAGGGGCGGTTTCGCGCCGAGATTGCGCCGATCACACTCATGGGCAAAAGCGGGCCGACGATCGTCGATACCGACGAGCACCCGCTGCGCGTGGCACCGGAAAAAATACCGCGCCTCAAACCTGCATTCCGTGTCGATGGTACGATTACTGCCGCCAGCGCGTCGGCCAACGCGGACGGTGCTGCGGCGCTGGTGCTGATGCGACGATCGACAGCGGTGGCAGGCCGCCACCCGATCCTGGCTGAAATTCGCGGTCACGCGACGCATAGCCAGGATCCGGCCTGGTACACGACCGCGCCGATTCCTGCGATCCGCAAGCTGCTGGACAAGGTCGGCTGGTCCATGGCCGATGTCGGCCTGTTCGAAATCAACGAAGCCTTCGCGGTCGTGGCGATGGCGGCGCAAAAGGATCTGGGCTTCGCTCGCGAACGGCTGAACGTTCATGGTGGCGCTTGCGCGCTCGGCCATCCGATCGGGGCGACGGGCGCGCGACTGATCGTGACCCTGCTCTCGGCGATGGCCCAGCGCAACGAAACGCGGGGCATCGCGGCGCTGTGCATCGGCGGCGGTGAGGCGACTGCGATCGCATTGGAACGCCCAGCCTCATGAGATCAAAAGGAATGTTTCCAATGTCGCAGTTCATCGGTTCCAGCGTCACAGACGGCGTATTGGAAATCATCATCAACCGGCCCGACAAGCGCAATGCACTGACCGCCGAGATGTATGCCGCGCTTGCCGATACATTCGAGACGGCGGAGCAGGACGAGCGCATCGGCGTCATCTTGATCCACGGCGGTGAAAAGAGCTTTACGGCGGGCAACGATCTGGTCGACTTCCAGGTCAATCCGCCGATCGACCAGGGATCGCCCGTATTCCGTTTCATGCGCGCGTTGCTGCGATCGACCAAGGTCGTCGTGGCGGGGGTGACGGGAATGGCGGTCGGGATCGGCACGACCCTGTTGTTGCATTGCGACCTCGTGGTCGCGGGCGAAGGCGCGCGCTTCGCGGTGCCGTTCGTCGCGCTCGGGCTGGTACCGGAATATGCCAGTTCACAACTGTTGCCAGCAGCGATGGGACGCCAGCGGGCGGCGCGGCACCTGCTGCTGGGCGATCCGTTCGACGCGCAAACCGCCTATGCCTGCGGCATCGTCTCCGCCGTGGTCGCCGACGATCGGGTCATCGCCGAGGCGCGCGATTATTGCCAGCGCCTTATCGGGATGCCACCGCTTGCGCTTGCACGATCCAAAGCGCTGCTGCGGGGCAATGCGGACGAGATCGAGGCGCTGATCGTGCGTGAAGCTGGTCTTTTGGCGGAGGGGCTGACCGGTGCCGAGTTCGCCGAGGCCGTTCAGGCCTTTGCCGAGAAACGTCCACCCCGCTTTGTCCGACAGGTCTGATCCCAAAACCTTATCTTTCATTCAGGAGCTTATCATGCGTACCAGAATTACCGAGCTGTTCGGGATCGAGCATCCCATCGTTCAAGGCGGCATGCACTTCGTCGGCTTCGCCGAACTGGCGGCGGCCGTGTCCAATGCTGGCGGGCTGGGCGTCATCACCGGCCTGACCCAGCGCACACCCGAATTGCTGGCGAAAGAAATCGCCCGTGCCCGTGAGATGACGGACAAGCCGATCGGCGTGAACCTGACCTTCCTGCCTACCTTCAGTGCGCCGCCCTATCCCGAATATATCCAGGCGATCATAGAGGGTGGCGTGCGGATCGTGGAGACCGCCGGTCGCAGTCCGGCTGAATATATGCCGACGATGAAGGCTGCGGGAATCAAGGTGATCCACAAATGCACGTCTGTCCGTCATGCCCTGACGGCGGAGCGGATCGGCTGCGATGCGGTGAGTGTCGACGGATTCGAATGCGGGGGCCATCCCGGCGAGGATGACATTCCCAACATGATCCTGCTGCCCCGTGCGGCGGAAGAACTGATGGTGCCATTCATCGCATCGGGCGGAATGGCGGACGGACGCAGCCTGGTCGCCGCGCTCGCGCTTGGTGCCGATGGCGTGAACATGGGCACCCGGTTCATCGCTACGACAGAGGCGCCGGTCCATGCCAACGTCAAGCAGGCGATCGTCGATGCCACCGAACTCGATACCCGCCTGATCATGCGCTCGCTGCGCAATACCGAACGGGTGCTCAACAATGCCGGAGTCACTCGTCTTGCGGAAATCGAGCGTGAAAAGGGTGACGCGATCACCATCGATGACATTCACGACCAGGTCGCCGGTGTCTATCCCAAGGTGATGATCGACGGCGACATGGACGCAGGGGCATGGAGCTGCGGTATGGTGGTAGGCCTCATCAAGGATATCCCGACCTGCCAGCAGCTTATCGATCGCATCATGGGCGAAGCGGATGCGTTGATCCGCCAACGCCTCATGTCCCTAGCGGATAACCAGCCCGCCGATCCCGCACGCAAGGCCGCATAGACCGGGGAAGTCGGAACGGGCGTTGGCGAATGGCCGCCCGTTTCGACCAGCTCTCTTACTGCCGATCCTCCTGCTGGACCATCAGCCCGGCCCGGCCCAAAAAGCGGCAGCGTGCGTCGTCGTCGTCCGTCCGAAATGACCCGCATCACGCTTCCTCAAAGCCGATAGCCTATCGGCGCGGGCCGGACGCGCGCGCTTCAGCCCAGACCCGCTTCCAGTTCCTCCAGCGACTTGCCCTCGTTGCGCGGTGCGCCCCAATAGCCGATGATGCCGCTCACCACCAGGAAGCCGGTCAATATCCAGGCCAGATTGGTGAAGCCGGCCGCCGTCAGGATCGGCACGAAGAAGCTCCAGATGCCCAGCAATATGCGCACGACGGCGAACATCACCCCCTGCGCCGTGCTGCGCAACAGGGTCGGGAACATCTCCGAACTCCACAACTGGAAAAAGCATTGCGCGCCGAAGCCCTGGCCGAACGCCATCAGCACGACATGCGTGATCGCCACCGGCAGTGTCAGCGGGAAAAGGGCCAGCAGCGACATGCCTATGACCTGAATGATCGCGGACACCAGGAACATCGTCCGCTGGTTCACCCGATCGGACCAGCGCATGAAGATCAGCCAGATCGACGCCATGCCGATCAGGAAGCTGCCGGCCTGGATCGCGACCGACATGGCCTGGGTCTGGTTGCCCACGGTGCGCAGGATATAGGGAAAGAAGAAACCGTTGGTGCCCGCCCACAGGTTCCAGAACACATACATGCCCGCCAGGAACCCCATGGACCGGATATGTTGGCGGGTGAACAGGTCGCGCAGCCCGACCTTGGGCTGGCCCGACGCCTTGTCGCTCGCCTGCGCATCCAGCCAGCGCTGCGATTCCTGCATCCTGGATCGCAGGAAAGTGAGCGCCACCGCCAATATCGCCAGATGAGCAAAGACGATCCGCGCGCCCAGCAAGCCCAGCGGCGACAGCGCCAGGAACATCAGCAGCACCACGACCGGTCCCAGATACCAGAGCACCTGTGCCACGCCGCTATGCTTGCCCCGCGCGCCCTTGGGCGCCATTTCCGCGATCAGCGACCAGGACGCGGGAATATCCGCACCCACCGCCAGACCCACCAGGAAGAAGCCTACCACGATCATCCAGGCATTCATGGCGAAAATCAGCCACAACATACCGAACGCGTAGAACAGCATGTCATATTGGTAGATCTTCTTGCGCCCGAACATGTCGCACAGCCGTCCGCCGATGAACGCGCCGACCCCCGCCGAAATGGCATTGGGGCCAAAGGCGCCGATCATCCCGACCAGATCGTTGCTCAGCCTGTAGGTTTCGACCCACAGCGCCAGCGCGGCCGATCCCGCGACGATCGATCCCGCGTCGATATAGTTGGCGAGGCCCGCCAATATGCTATTCTTCCACGCGTCATCCGGCTGCATATCGGCCGGATGGGCATCGATGGCGGTCGTCACGGACATGGCTCTCCTCCCCCACTGTCGAACCTTGTCGGTCCGCTATTTATATGACATCATTGCTCATATAATAATATTAAATGGCAGGCCAGCACTGAATCGGACCAAAAGGCCTTTTAAGCGCACGAAAATATGGAGAGGAGAGGTGGGTTGACGGTATCGCGGCGGAACATTCTGACAGGATCGATGGGTTTGGGCGCGGCGGCGATGGCTGCGCCGTTGCAGGCGCGGGCGGATAGTCCGGCGCAGGCAGAACGGTGGGGCGTGTTCGAACTGCGCTTCGACGGCCCACGTGACGGCAATCCCTTCGACGATGTGACCTTGTCGGTCGCTTTCTCGTGCGATGGCAAGACCGTCCGGGTGCCGGGCTTCTACGATGGCGATGGCGTCTATCGCGTCCGCTTCAGCCCGCCCGATATCGGCCGCTGGCAGTGGACCAGCCAGAGCAGCGCGGCGGCGATGAACGGCAAGACCGGCAGTTTCGCCTGCACCCCGCCGTCCCAGGGCAATCATGGTCCCGTCCGCGTCGCAGGCGGTTATCATTTCGCTTATGCGGACGGCACGCCCTTCCGCCAGGTCGGCACGACATCCTATAGCTGGGCGCTGCAAAGCGAGGCGAAATGCGCGCAGACGCTGGCGACGCTCGAGCGCGCGCCCTTCAACAAGATACGGATGCTGGTGACGCCCAACGTCGAATCGGTCGCGACCAACCCTTTCGCGCGCACCGGACCGGGCCTCAAGGACTGGGACGCCACGCGCCTGGACCCCGCCTATTTCCGCCGGTTCGAAGATCGCATCCGCAAGCTCTGCGACCTGGGCATAGAGGCGGACATCATCCTCTATCACCCCTATGATGAAAAGCGTGGCTATAACGACATGCGCCGCGCCGACGACGAACGCTATGTCCGTTATGTCGTCGCCCGCTTCAGCGCCTATCGCAATGTCTGGTGGTCGATGGCCAACGAATATGACGAGGTGAAGACCAAGACGATGGCCGACTGGGACTATCTGCTGCAACTGGTGCAGGCGGAAGACCCGCATGACCGGCTGCGCTCCATCCATCAGATCACCATCTATTACGACAATCGCAAGCCATGGATCACCCATAGCAGCATCCAGAATGGCGCGGCCGTGCTGGACGATGTCCGCGCCCAACTGCATCGCAGCTTCGGCCTGAAACCCGTGATCTTCGATGAGGTCTGCTATGAGGGCAATTCGAAGCTGCGCTGGGGCAATCTGACCGGCGAACAGATGGTCGAACGTTTCTGGTGGGGCCTGATCGGCGGCACCTATGTCGGCCATAGCGAAACATTCGATCCCAACCAGAATGCCGACCATTCATGGCTGGGGCAGGGCGGCAAGCTGACCGGGACCAGCCCGCCGCGCCTCGCCTTCCTGCGCAAGGTGATGGAGGAAGGACCGACGCCGGGCATCGAGCCAATCCAGACCTGGTGGAATTATGCGATGGCGGGCAAGGAGTTCGAATATTATCTCCATTATTTCGGGTCGGACCAACCCACACAGTGGCCGGTCGTGCTGCCCGGCAAGAAGGGCCAGCCGATGAACGCCTATCGCCTCGACATCATCGACACCTGGAACATGACCGTCACACCGGTCGACGGCGTGTTTCGCATGCAGCAGCGCGGCGACTATGATTTCTACGATCCCGCCCGGCCCAGCGTGACCTTGCCGGGGAAACCGTGGATCGCGGTGCGACTGGTGAAAGTCTGACAGGATAGAAAGCCCGGTGTCGTCGTCCCGCAGATGGTGCGGGGCATGAGGGCGACCTGTTCCCCGGCAAAGGCCGGGGTCCAGTCCCCCAATCTCGACTGGCCCATTAGCCGTCGCCGCTGAACAGCAACCGGTCGGTTATTATCCGTCAATCCCGCTGCGTACGCGACAGGCTGCGCGATATCTTGATCGCGCCGAAATCGATGATCTCCGCCATCAAGCGGCCCGCTTCCTCGGCCGCGCCCGCTTCGATTGCGTCCACCACCCGCTCATGACGCAGCACGGTTTCCTCGTGCATATCGTCCTCCTCCAGCGGCAGCATCAGGAAGGACGCAACCAGCGCCACTTCTGTGACCGTGGAAAAGGCGTTGAGCAGAAAATTGCCCGACGACGCCCCGATCGCCTGGTGAAACGCCAGGTCCGCCTCGGCAAATTTCTGGCGCGATCCGACAGCGGCGCGCATGCCGGCAACGGCCGCACGCAATAATGCGATATCGTCGGGCGTGGCGCGATGCGCCGCCAATTCCGCCGCGCGCGACTCCACCGCTACACGGGCTTCGGCGATGCCCCGGCGGAAATCGCTGTCCATGCCCAGGCTGACGCGCCAGGCCAGCACGTCCGCGTCGAAGAAATTCCAGTAATGCTGGTCCCGCACGCTGGTGCCGACGCGCGTCTTGGACACGATCATGCCTTTGGCGGTCAGCGTCTTGAACACTTCGCGCAACACCGTCCGGGAAATGCCAAACCGGTCTATGATTTCCTGTTCGGCGGGCATCTTGCTGCCGGGCGGATAGGTCCCCGCCAATATCTCCGCACCCAACACCTTGGCGATCTGATCATGGGTCGACGATGTCGGTTTCAGATAGGCTTCGAAGCCGGATGTCTGCTGCTTTGCCAAAAGATGTCCTTCAACCCCGATCATGGTCGCGCGATACGATCCACCCGCTGTTAGGCTATTCGCGCGTCTGAAACCAGATCACAGACATGAACTTTCGGGTCCACTGTCATAATGGGAACCCATCGGCATCTGTCCGATACCCGGATTCATGCGGTTGGACGGATCAAGCGTGCGGTAGAAGTCCGCCAGCGCCGGTTTGGCCGGGTAGAGATGCCCGACATTATGTTCGGCCGGATATTCAGCGCCGCGATCGTCCAGTACGCGCAATAATTGCGCTTCGAAATCATGGACGTCCGTACCCTTGCGCACGACATAGTCCTGGTGGAAGACATGGCAGAAGAAATGGCCATAATAGAGTTTGGCGATCGCCGCCGCTTCGATGGCGGGCGGCAATGTCTCGGTCCACACCCGGGCATTGCGGGGCAGGGCGATATCCAGCGCGACGATATCCTCCACCCTATCGCGATGCACCTCGCGATAGCGCACCGCCGCGCCCGCGACGGCAAAGCGGTGCAGGAACGCCTTGTCCGCTTCCTCTGTTGAACATTCGAAATAATCGCCGTCCCGCCCGGCGAAACTGCCCTGCAGATAGGCGCGCATGGCGACCAGATCCTCCGCCGCCATGCGCAGCATCAGATGATGCGCATAGCGGTCGCGATAGGCCCGCATCCGCGCCGGCAGATGCTGCGGAAATAAACCGGCCAGGCGATTGAGCCAGCGATCGGTCAATCCGCGCCCGCCCAGCCCCAGCGCGTCGATCCAGCCATCCACCCGCGCCTTGGCCGCGAACAGCGCGGGCAGCCGGTCGGTCCCCAGCATGCGCACGGCCAGGAACAGATCCTTGCCATAGTCGGCGGCGATGTCGAACGCGGTACGATGCACATATTCCGCCGCGATCGGCAGGCCGCCAAAGTCGCGCAACATGTCGCGGCGCACCGTCGCCAGCAGATCGGCGTCATCGGTGCCGATGTAAAAGACGCCCGATCCGTCCTCCTTTGCAAAACTGTCCAGCCGCACGGCGAACAGCGCCAGCTTGCCCGCGCTGCCCGACGCTTCGTGCAGCTTGCGCGGATCGGCATTGAAACGGGCAGGGGTGTCGGCATCTATGTCGCGCACATGGGTCGCATAATCATGGTCGGACGCCCGGCGACCGTCCTCGTGCATGACATCGGCGTCGGTAAAGGCGCCGCGATCCAGCCGGTTCAACATCGTTTCGGGATCATCGCCCAGCGCCACGCCCAGATGATTGACCAGCGACAGGCGGCCGTCCGCTTCCAGCCGGGCATAGAGCGCCAGTTCGGTATAGGCCGGTCCCCGCCGCACCAGCGATCCGCCGCTATTATTGCATATCCCGCCCATGACGCTTGCGCCCAGGCAGGATGATCCGATCACGCTATGCGGTTCGCGCCCCAACGGTCGCAACCGCCGCTCCAGCGCATCCAGTGTCGCGCCGGGCAGGCAGATGACCTGTCTGCCACCGTCGATCAGGTGAATGGCCTTGATCCGCGTCGTGCTGATGATGACGACCGGCCGGTCATAGGCGTCGCCATGCGGCGTCGATCCGCCCGTCAGCCCGGTATTGGCCGCCTGCATGATGATGGCCGCGCCGGCGTCGATGCAGGCTGCCAGCGCGTGCCATTGTTCGACCAGCGTGCCCGGCCGCACCACCGCCGCCACCTTCCCCGCTCCGAAACGATAGCCCAGACGGAAGCGCCGCGTTTGCCGATCGCGCGTCAGGACGTGCGAACCACCCACGATCCCTCGCAACCTGACCAGCAGTTCCGTCGGTTTCCCCGCCATCGCGCCGCTTTGCCCCTCCATCGGACGCATCCGATGCGTCTTCACCTGATATATCTAGGTCATATCATATTACTAATTATAGAAAAGAAAAGAGGCACAGTGGGAAGGGATCACTTTTCCGCCATCATCTGGGCGGCGCGCGCCTGCCTGATGGCGCAAGCCAGGCTATGCCGCTTAGCCGTCTTGGAACTCATGCGCGAAAATGACTCCGAAATAGCATCCAGCGTCCTGCGGCGGCATCCGACATGATGTGAAGCCACTGCCCATGTCCTCGACACATTACTCCAACAAATCGCTTGAACTCATATTATAGTATTATATAACGATAGACATATAAGGTTCAGTAGGAGGGGTTATGCGTTTGATTCGCCATATTCTTGCAGGCGTAACGGTTTGCGGCGTCATCGGCTTCGTGCCAAACATGGCCTATGCTCAGGATTCGGTGGGTGGCGATGCTGCCGACATCGTCGTCACCGGCATCCGCGCCAGCCTTCAGTCCGCGCAGAATATCAAGCGTAACTCAGACAAGATCGTCGATTCCATCGTCGCCGAAGACATCGGTAAATTGCCCGACATCAATGTGGCCGAAGCCTTGCAGCGCGTATCGGGCATTCAGGTGAGCCGCGACCGCGGCGAAGGCGGCGGCGTCGCCATTCGCGGCCTGTCGCAGGTGCTGACAACCATGAACGGTCGTGAAATCTTCACGGCCGGTGGCGGTCGCTCTTTCAACCTTCAGGACGTGCCTTCGGAACTGCTCTCCGGCATAGACGTCTACAAGACGCCGTCGGCCGACCTCATCGAAGGCGGCATCGGCGGTGTCATCGACCTGCGCACCCGCAAGCCGCTCGACAAGAAGGGCTTCGTTTTCAGCGCCAGCGCCCGCGCCCGCTACTCCGATCTGGCCGACGACGTGAAGCCGATGGCCTCGGTCCTCGTCAGCAATAGCTGGGACACGGACGCTGGCGAATTCGGTATATTGGTCAGCGCCGCCTATCAGGAACGCGCCTTCGCGACCGACATCGCCACCGTGGGCGCCCCCAACGGCCGCACCGACATCATCGCCGGACAGCGGGTCAACGCGCCCAACGGTTCCAACCAGCCTGCCATCAAGGGCGTGCGTCGCAGGATCGGCATCGACGCCATCGTGCAGTGGAAGCCGTCGCCGGAATGGGAAATCTACGGCCAGGTCGGCTATCAGGATTTCAATTCGATCCAGGAGCAATATGGGCTGAATATCCCGACCAATGGTCGAGCGGCCGTGCCGGGCAGCGCAACCCTGTTCACGGGCACCACGGATATCCAATCGGTTACCTACAATAATGTCGCTTTCAACACGCTGGGTGTGGCGCGCGATACCTATGACGAGAATTTCCAATATTCCGGCGGCGTGACCTATCAGACCGACGGCATGCGCCTCAACGTCGATGCCAGCTATTCGACGTCCACCAACACGCTCTATTATTCCGAACTCGATCTCGCCGGCATTGCGCCGCGCGCGCAGCAGAATGTCAGCACGTCGGTGCCGACGATGCTGTTGAGCGGCATCGATCTCAACAATATCGCCAGCTACACAGTGGGCGCGCTGACCCGGAACGAAAATCACTTCAAAGGCGACATGTGGGCGATCAAGGCCGACTCGTCCTTCGACATCGAAAGCCCGTTCCTGAAGTCGCTGAACTTCGGCCTGCGCTGGGCCAAGCGCGGCATGGACTTCTCGCCCGTCCGCTTCTTCCAGACGCCCGGCACCGCGACCGCTCGCCTGAGCGCCGTGCCCTTCGCCGACCTGTATATGCCCAATCCGCTCAACGGCATGTTCAATGGCTCGACGAACATCAACCAGAATTTCCTGGTCGCCAACCCCGATCCCCTGCGCTCGATCGACAATTTCAACGCCATTCGCCAGCGTCTGGGCATCACGACCCCTGTGACCGTCAGCCAGCCTGGCATTTACAGCATCGATGAAACCACCCTCGCGGGCTACGCCATGGCAAAATATGGCTTCGACATGGGCAATATCCCCGTCGACGGCAATATCGGCCTGCGTGTCATTCGCACCGGTCTCAATGTGACTGGCAACCGGCTGGACGCGGGTCAGACCGTGCCGACCCCCATCAACCAGGACAGCAATTATCTGAGCGTTCTGCCCAGCGCGAACATCCGGTTCAAGCTGAGCGACGAAATTCAACTGCGCCTCTCTGCGTCTCAGGTTCTCACGCGGCCGGGCTTCGGCCAGCTGGCGCCGACGCTGACCTTGGTCCCGGCCCAGAATACCGGTTCTTCAGGCAACCCGGACCTGCGCCCGTTGAAGGCGGATCAGCTGGACGCGAGCCTGGAATATTATTTCTCGCCCACCGGTTCGCTCTATCTAGCCGGTTTCTATCGCAGCGTGCAGAACTTCATCCTCACCGGCACGGTCCTGCGCAATATCGACGGCATCGAATATAGCATCTCCGCGCCAACCAACAGCAACCAGGGCAAGATCAAGGGCGTCGAAGTGGGCGGCCAGACCTTTTTCGACTTCCTGCCGGGTCTGCTCAGCGGTTTCGGCGTCCAGGCCAACTATACGTTCGTGGACAGCTCGACCGGCACATCGATCGTGGGGCTGACCACGCCGCTGACCGACCTGTCGAAGCATAGCTACAATGCCAGCCTGATCTATGAAAAGGGTCCGCTCTCGGCCCGTCTCGCCTATAATTGGCGCGACAAGTTCCTGACCGGCCTGTTCACCAACAATGTCGTTACCGGCCTGCCGGTCTATCGCAAGGCCTATGGCTGGCTCGACGCGTCGATCAATCTGGACGTGACGAAGAATGTCACCCTGTCGCTGGAAGGCAGCAACCTTACCCGCACCAAGGCGCACACCTATTATGGCCGCGAAACGCTGGTCGGCAACCTGGATCAGGACGATATCCAGGTGCTTGGCGGCGTTCGCGTCACCTTCTGATCCGTTCCTCCCCCTGTCCCCGCGGCTGCACCCGCGGGGACATTTTTATGGTTGTTTGCGCTGCCGACCTTGGAGGTGGATCATGAAAGCTGTGTCAGCATGTGCAAAAGTCCTCGCGCTCCTGTCGGCTACGCTGGTCGTGCCAACCTCCGCCCAGACTATCGCGGCGCCTGACGAATCCCGTTCGACCGATGCCATCGCTTGCCCGCCCATGCCTATAGTCAGTCCATCCCGGATGGCTCTGATCGTCGAGCCGAGGCCGCATATCGGCAAGATCGCGCCGGCGAGCCGCGAAGACCAGATGAATTATGCCAACTGGACGAAGATCGATCCCTACGGCCTCTGCCGATACCGGGAGGAGAACCGGTCATTAGGGCGGCCCAGCGCCCGGCGCGTGGTGTTCATTGGAGACTCCATCACGGAATCATGGAAACTGGCGACCCCCTCGCTTTTCACGCGCGACGTGATTGATCGGGGCGTTTCCGGACAAACCACCGTGCAAATGCTGGCGCGCTTTCGTCAGGACGTGATCGACCTTCATCCTGCGGTGGTCCATATCATGGGCGGCATCAATGACATCGCCAGCCCGCTTGGAACCGCGCTGACCCGATCCAACATCCAGTCGATGGTCGATCTGGCACAGGCGAACGGTATCACGGTAATCCTGGGCGAAATCACGCCCAGCGCCTTTTTCGCGGGCGCGCCTGAAACAAAGCCTGCGCCCCATATCGTCCGGCTCAATCGCTGGCTGGAAAACTATGCCAGGGAAAAGCGCCTCGTTCTCGCTAAATATCATGGCGGCCTGGCGGACAGGGACAATGGAATGCGGGATGGCTTGTCGAACGATGGCCTGCATCCCAATCGTTTGGGTTTCGACGTCATGACTCCTCTGGCTCAGGCCGCTATCGACACCGCCTTCGCACATCGGGCCGCCGCGCCTGACAGGCGCACGGCGCGGAAAACAAAGAATAACTAGAGCATGGTCCGATCCTGTATGATCGGATTATGCTCTAGCGACTGCAGGCGGGCGCTCCATGCGCCCATTGCCTGTCATTTCAGCGTCACGTCTTTGGCGAATAGCAGCCGCACCGGCCCCAGCAGTCCCGAATCAAGCAGCGGCTCGTCCGCCTGGAAGAAGGTCCACGGCGTGAACGTCACGCGCCCGCCTGCCGGCTTCGCCTCTCCCTTCCTGTACCAGTCGGGCAGTTCCACGATCTTGCGCGCCATGACCGGCTGCATCTTGCCGTCCGCACCCGGCTTTTGTCCGATCGTCCAGTCGCTATTGTCGACGAACCGGCCTTCTTCGGGCAGAGCGGCGTCGCCGATCATCCGGTTCGCCCACAGGTTGGTGACGGATAGCGACAGTTGGTTGGTGCCCGCATGGACGGCATCGGTAATATCGACGCGATAGGGTTCCTTCCACACCACGCCCAGATCCCGGCCGTTGACGCGCACGCCTGACAGCACCTCCACCCGGCCCAGGTCCAGCCATATACGCAGGCCCTGTTTCAGCGCGTGCGCAGGCACGTCGATACTCCGTGCATAGGTGGCGGTGCCGGAAAAATGCCGCACCGCCGGATCGGCATGTTGGCTCAAGGATTGGAGCGCGGGCAAGGTGATGGACGCAGGCGCCCCACGCCCCGGCTGCAACGCAACGGTCCATGGCCCCTCGATCGTCTGCGGCGCAGGCACGTGGGCCGTTACGCGCCGCCCGTCGCTGCTGGTATAGCGCCCGCTTTCCCAGACCTGCATGGTCAGCCGCCCATCCGCGCCCCGCGCGATCGCCGCGGGGCCGGCGTCGAACGAGGGGGTGGGCGGTCCGGCCGCCGCCGCCTTCGCGATCTCGTCGGGCGTCAGCGCGCGCGCCTCTGTCTGGAGCGGCGTGAAATTGCCTTCGAAGAAATAGGTCATGCCATTGGGCGCGGCCGGATCGGACCCACCGGCAAAGACCGTCCGTCCGCTTTTCACGCCGGTGCGCGCCAGCGTGCCGTTGATATAGAGGCTGGGCACGCCCTTGTCATAGACCAGCGCGAAATGGCTCCATCCCGCGATCGGCTGATGCGCCACCAGCACGGCGGGCACATCGTCCGGCGATCCCCGTTCGATCACGAACGCGCCGTTGCGCCCCACGGCCAGGCCTGCGATCGCCGTGCCTTCCCCGTGGATGTCGCGGCCCGACCGGGCGTTGACCAGATAGTTTTTCCCCGTCTCGTTGATCCGCCCCGTCGCGCTTTCCTGCGGCATCAAGCGCAGGTCCAGGTCCGGCTTGGCCCAGAGCGACAGGGTGAAGCTGTCCGAAGGCGCAGCGACGATCGGCGTGCGCAAAGCCACATCGGCAAAGCGCTCGCCGTCTTTTGCGACCCAGGCGACCGGCTTCACGCCATCCAGCGGTTCACCGAAACGCACGAAGGTCGATCCGGCGGGCGACAGCTCGAACGCGACGCGCATGCCCTTGTCGGACGCCCCGAACAGCGCGGGGCGACGGACCGCCCCCGTTTCTGCGTCCCACAAGGATGGCGCTTTGCCCGCGACGCGGAAAGTGCAGCTTACGCGCTCCGCCCGCCGCTGCCGGTTGGCCAGGAAATAGACGTCGCCGTCGGGCAGTTTGCGGTGCAGCCATGCGATCTGCCCATCCGGCGTCGCCGTATCGCACGTGACATCGGGCGCGGTCCGCGTCGCCGCCAGCACATCGGCGATCGGGCCGCTGGCAAAGACCTTGCCCTTGCCGACCTGCCGTGGTGCGCCGTCGCCCGTCGCGCCCCACAAGGCCGCGGCATCGGCATCGAACTGCGCATCGTCCATCGCCAGCGATCGCGTGGGGCGGGGGGCCAGAAGCACCATGCCCTGTTCCACCAATGCCCGCAGCCGCGCCACCAAAGCACCGGTCAGGCTCGTCATCCCGCCGGGCAAAGCCAGCACCGCATAGCGTGCGCCATCGGGCAGCACGACCTTGCCATCGGCCACGCTGGCGCGGGTCAGCAGCACTTCGGCGTTCACCAGATCATAGGCATGACCGGCCGGGATCAGCGGATCGAAATATTGCCCGATCCGGGGATTGGCGTCGGCCGACACATCGGGCCGGATATTTTCCGACTGGTTGGGACTGTCTTCCCCCACGAAGACGAGGATATCGGCAACATTATGCCCCTGCCGCAGCATATATTGGCTGCGCGCCAGATAATCCATCCAGGGCTTCGACTGGCCGAACCATGTATTGGTGCGGTCCAGATTGATGCCCCATGGCCCCATCACCATGCCCGGCTCCGCCAGCACATTGGGCTGGTGCGCATAACGATGGAAGAAGATCTGGTTGAACCCCTGGGCGAACATCTGGTCGCCCAGCGTCTTCATGGAATAGGGATAGTCCATCCAGCGGCTGGTCTGGGCTTCCCCGGTAAAGGCTTCGGCCGCGACCACGCTCTTGCCGTAGACACGGGCGGCGGACGCCACCATCTTGACCGTGCGGTTGTCGGTCCAGGGGGTGCGGCTCCAGAATTCGGTCATCGGCACCTGCGCCCGGCCGCTGACCTGCAACGCGTCGAACGGGCCGGGACCATAGCCCTCGGTATAGAAACGTAGCCCCGCCGCATTGGCGTGGCGCTGCATCCGCCCATAATAATTGTTGGCCATCAGGTCCGCGAGCGTGCGGCGGAAATCGAACAACAGCTTGTCCGACCGGCTGGCGTCGCCGACGATTCGCCCGGTCAGCGTCGGCAGCCAGGGTAGCAGGCTATACCCGTTGCGCTGCTCGAAATCGGCGATCAGGGTCGGTGTCCAATTCTGCAACCCCGCCTCATAACTGTCGATTTCCAGATTGGCGAAGGCCTTGCCCGCCAGCGGCCCGGCGGCCTTCACGACGCGACCCACACTGCTGTCGAACTGATGATCGACCGCCGCGACGCTCAACTTGTCGACCTCCAGCCCGCGTCCCGCATCCGAAGCCGCCACATTGACCTTGCCCGTCGGCGTATGGCCCAGCCGCAGGATCGTCCAGCGCCCCGGCGGCGCGACCCAATCGATCCGCCCCTGCGCGTCCACCTGGGCGCTCAGGTCGATGACCGTCGCCGGATCGATCGCGTCGGGGGCGGGGGCGTCGCCCGGCCCCTTCGTCACCGCGCCCATGCGGAAACCATGTTCGCCCTTCACGTCCCAATCCGCGATGCGCGGGGTCGCATAGAGCAGGGCTTCGGCCAGCTTCACCTTGGCGGATGGCGTAATCCGAAAATAGCGGGCGGTGACGGCAGGGAAATTGATCGATCCGGGTGCTTCGATCCCACGCTCCACCGCCACGCTGACCTTCCCCACCGGCGACCAGCTTCGACCGTCGTCGGACCGTTCCAGCGTGGCGGAAAAGCCGGGCGCGTCCTTTTGCGCATAGAGTGTCAGCGCCTGCGCGGTAAAGGGCGCCTTCATCGTCACGACCAGCGGCGCGTCGGGCGCGATCTCCACGCTGCTGTGGAGGTCGCGATCGGTCAGCCGCGCGACATCCACCGCGCCGCCCGCGCGCATCGACGCAATAGCGGCGCGATAATGGCTCTCGTCGCCATCGGACGCCGGGAAGGCGATCACGGCCGCATCCCTATAGGTGTCCAGCTTAGTATAAGGCTGGGGCAGGGTGGCACGCACCCGCCTGCCGCCCACGACGGTGGTTTCGGTCCACACGATCTGCTGCATCGCCTGTTCCGGCGCAATCCACGGCCCGCCGCTCGACGACCAGCCCGGCGCATTATGCATACCCACTTGCAGGCCGAGGCTATCGGCCTTGCCCATCATATGGGTCATCAGCCCCAGCCATTGCGGGCTGAGATAATCCACCGGTCCCTTGGGCACATCGTCGCTGCCGTCGAACACCAGCACGCCGCCCAGTCCCGCCTTGGCGATCGCATCCAGATCGGCGTCGATACCCCGTTGCGTCACATTGCCGTTCATCCAGAAATAGAGCGTCTGGGGCCGCGCATCGGCAGGGGGATTGCGAAAGCTGTCCGCGTCCGGACTGTTCGCATCAGGCTGCGCCGCCTGCTGCGCGGCAACGGGCAGGACACCGACCGCCGCCATCGCCACGCTGCTCGCCAGCCTGGCCAAAAATGCGCGCGTCATCCCACTCTCCCGTCCATCTTTTCCTGTCACGATCGCCTGCACCTGTCTGAAATCGCAGCGAATTGCATGCGATGCGGCGAAACCGGTTGACTCATTTTACTCATACTAATAGCCAAGGACAAGGAAATATCATAAAATAATACTAATTGAGCTGGCGACGGATGGAGTGGGTATGAAGGGGCGTTACTACAAGCCATCTTTCTGGTGGAAAGCCGCACTGGTCGCACCTGCGCTGTTGCTGGCCGCGCCTGTCCAGGCGGCCCCCGCACCGGGCGCCGCCGCCGGGAATGGCCAGAAGCAGTTCGACAAGCTTTATCTCGGTTCCGCCTGGTATCCCGAACAATGGCCCGAAGAGCGCTGGGCGGAAGATCTGCGCCTGATGAAGGCCCATGGCGCCAATGTCGCACGCATCGGCGAATTCGCCTGGAGTGCGATGGAGCCGACCGAGGGCGCCTATGACATGGGCTGGCTCGTCCGCGCGGTCCGTCTGGCGGCGAAATATGATATCAAGGTGGTGATCGGCACGCCCACCGACACCCCGCCCGCCTGGATGACGCAGAAATATCCGGAAGTTTTGCGCATCGACGGCGACGGCAAACAGATCGGCCATGGCGGTCGCCGTCAATTCTCCATCTCCGATCCCCATTATCGCCAGCTCGCCAGCGACATCGTCGGCCGGATGGCGCAGGCCTTGGGCAAGGAACCCAATGTCATCGGCTGGCAGATCGGTAACGAATATACCGACGAAAGCTACGATCCCGCCGCGAAATCCGGCTGGGTCGACTGGCTCAAGGCCCGCTACGGCACGCTCGACACATTGAACGACGCTTGGACCACCCGCTATTGGTCGCAAACCTATAGCGATTGGAGCCAGGTGCCGTTCAATACGGAAAAGGGCAATCCCGGCCTGATGCTGGAGCAGAAACGCTACATCACCAGCCAGTGGGTCGCCTTCCAGAAGAACCAGCTCGACGCGATCCGCGCCCATGCGTTGCCATCGCAGTTCATCACGACCAATCTCGGCGGCCTGGGCTGGGCGAACAGGTTCGACCGCTACGCCATCAACCGCGACCTCGATTTTGCCTCCTGGGACAATTATGTCGGCTCCGGCCACCTGCTCCCCTATCGCAACGGCGCGAGCCATGATCTGGTCCGCGGGTGGAAGCGCAAGAATTTCTGGGTGATGGAAATCCAGCCCGGCTTCGTCAACTGGGCGCCGGTCAGCAACATGCTCTATCCTGGCGAAACGCGCGCCATGGCGTGGCAGGCGATCGGCCATGGCGCGGACGGCATCCTCTACTGGCAATGGCGCAATGCCCTGAACGGTCAGGAAACGATGCATGGCTCCATCCTCGGCCCTGACGGTAAGCCGCTCCCGGTCTATGCGGAAGTGACCCGGATCGGGCGCGACATGGCGAAGGCGACGCCGCTGCTGGCGGGAACGACGCCTGTGTCCCCCGTCGCCATCGTGCAGGATTATCCCAGCCGCTGGACCATCGATTTCCAGCCGCACCATAAGGATTACGACCAGATCGGCGTCCTGCTCGACTATTATGCGCCGTTGAAGGATGCGCTGGGCAGCGTCGACATCGTGGAGGCCGCCGGTCCGCTCGACCGCTACAAACTGGTGGTCGCCCCCAATCTCGCCATCCTGACGCCCGACATGACGGCAAAACTGACCGCCTTCGTCAAAGCAGGCGGCCACCTCATCCTCGGCCCGCGGTCGGGCATGCGCGACGCCTATGACCGGCTGCAACCCCGCCGCCAGCCCGGCCCGCTCGCCGATCTGCTCGGCGGTCAGGTCGAACAATATTATGCGCTGGACGAACCCATAGAGGTCGGCACCGGCAAGGCGACGATCTGGGCCGAAGACCTGACCGTCCAATCCCCCGACACGCAGGTGCTGCTGCGCTATGGCAAGGCCAATGGCTGGCTCGACGGCCACGCCGCCGCGTTGACGCGACAGGTTGGCAAGGGGCGTATCACCTATGTCGGCGCGCTGCTCGACAAGGATCTGATGAAGACCCTGATCGATAATGCGCTCAGCGGCGCAGGGGTCGCGCGCGACTTCGCCGTCCCCGCCGACGTCGAACTGATGACGCGCGAAGGCGACGGCCGCGCCATCGTCATCCTTATCAACCATGGCCGGGAAGCGCGCAGCGTTACCCTGCCCGAAACCATGACCGACATATTGGAGGGCGGCCGCAAACAGGCCGTCACGCTGGCGGCGCAAGGCGTCGCCGTCCTGCAACGGGGAGCCACCAAGTGAAGAAGCCTCTCATCGCCGCGCTCTGCGCGCTCACGTCCCTGACCGCTCCGGCGCTTGCCCAGAAGTCCGCGCCGCCATCGCCCTGGCCGATGGATTATCAGGCCGCGCCGGTCGAGGCGCAACTCGCCAAGGTGAAGCAGGGCGTCAACACCGGCCCCTTCCGCCCCGACTGGGACTCCCTGCGCGCTTTCCGCACCCCCGCATGGTTTCAGGATGCGAAATTCGGCATCTTCATCCACTGGGGCGTCTATTCCGTCCCAGCCTATGCCAATGAATGGTATAGCCGGAACATGTATGTGCCGGGCAACGCGGCCTACGAACATCATCTGAAGACCTACGGCCCGCAGAACAAGTTCGGCTACAAGGATTTCATCCCGCAGTTCAAGGCGGAGAAGTTCGATCCCGCCGCCTGGGTCAGGCTCTTCTCCGACGCGGGCGCCCGCTATGTCGTGCCGGTCGCCGAACATTGCGACGGCTTCGCCATGTACCAGTCCGCCTTTACGAAGTGGGACTCGGCGGACATGGGGCCGAAACGCGACGTGACCGGCGAAATCGCGAAGGCCGCGCGCGCCCAGGGCCTGCATTTCGGCCTGTCCTCCCACCGCGCGGAACATTGGTGGTGGTATCATAAGGGCCGCACCTATGACTCCGACGTCAACGATCCGAAAAATGCGGGCCTTTACGGTCCCGCCGCGCCCACCGGCCTGCCCGCCGACAAGCCCGACAACTGGCCCGACAGCGATCTGCTCCACAATTGGAGTCCGCCCAACAAGCAATTTCTGAACGACTGGATGGCGCGCACGTCGGAACTGATCGACAAATATCAACCCGAACTCATCTATTTCGACTGGTGGACGTCTTCGCCCCTGTTCGAACCGCTAATGCGCGACACCGCCGCCTATTATTACAACCGCTCCGCGCAATGGAAAGCGCCCGGCATCATCGCCTACAAGGGATCGCAGTTCGCCGAGGGCAGCGCGATGTTCGACCTGGAACGCGGCAAGACCGACGCGCTCAAACTCACGCCATGGCAGTCCGACACGTCGGTCAGCATCAAAAGCTGGGGCTATGCCCAGAATGACAGCTACCGCACGCCCAAATCGCTGGTCGCCGACCTGATCGACATCGTGTCGAAAAACGGCAACCTGCTGCTCAATGTCGGTCCCAAGGCGGACGGCACCATTCCCGAAGAGATCGCGACCGTCCTGCGCGGCATGGGCGCATGGCTCAAGGTGAATGGCGAGGCCATCTACGGCACACGCCCCTTCCTCTATTTCGGCGAAGGCCCGACCAAGTCCGGCCATGTCCGCCAGGTCGGCCAGTTCACCGAAAAGAACGTCGCCAGCTTCACGAAGGAAGATATCCGCTTCACGACGAAGGACGGCCATCTCTATGCGCTGGGGCTGGAACGCCCAGCCGACGGCGCGGTCCTCATCAAGACGCTCTACGCCAACACGCCCTATCTCGATCGCACAATCGACCGGATAGACCTGCTCGGCACCGGCGCGGTCCAATGGCAACAGACGGCCCGGGGCCTCAACATCAGCTTGCCGCAAAGCA
This sequence comes from Sphingobium sp. CR2-8, assembly GCF_035818615.1. NCBI lineage: Bacteria > Pseudomonadati > Pseudomonadota > Alphaproteobacteria > Sphingomonadales > Sphingobiaceae > Sphingobium > Sphingobium wonjuense. Next base: position 389,292 of record NZ_JAYKZY010000001.1, read on the forward strand.
GCGCCGATGCGATGCCCTACGCCCTGCGCATCAGCTTCAAAGAATAAGACCGGAGAGACATCATGCAGACATTGGCCCTGCTTCATACCAGCCCGACGCTCAGTCCTCTGTTCAACGAACTGACCGCGCGGATCGTCCCCGGCGTGCGCGTCTTGCATTTCGTGGACGAAAGCCTGATCAAGAACACGATCGCCGCGGGCAAGCTGGAAAAATCCACCATGCGTCGCCTGATCGATCTGGTCGGATCGACCTTCGACGCCGGGGCCGACGCCACGCTCGTCACCTGTTCGTCGATCGGCCCGGCCGTCGATATCGCGGCGCAACTGCATGACAAGCCGGTCCTGCGCGTCGATCGCCCCATGGCGGAAAAGGCGGTCGCGGCCGCCGTGGCCGGGGGCGAGCGCGTCGGCGTCCTCGCGACCCTCTCCACCACGCTCGCCCCCACCGCCGCGCTCGTCCGCCGCGTCGCGGAGGAAGGCGGCCACCGGATCGAGATCGTCGAACATGTCTGCGAAGGCGCGTTCGACGCCGTCATGGCGGGTGACGGCGCGACCCATGATCGGATCGTCGGCGAAGCGCTCACCGGCCGGATGGCGGAGATGGACGCCATCCTCTTCGCCCAGGCGTCCATGGCCCGCGCGCTCGCCGCGCTGCCACCGGGCGCCGTCGCGGCGCCGGTCTTCACCAGCCCGGAACTGGGCGTCGAGCGCGCCCGCGATATCCTCGCCAGCCTCGCATAAAGGGAGAATAGGGGGGTGAAAAAACGTCATGCCGTCGTCGGGCTGCTCGGCATCCTGTCGGTCATCACCTTCCTTGATCGCATGGCGATCGCGGTCACCGGCCCTGCCGTGCAAAAGGAACTGGGCATCACGCCCCAGCAATGGGGCTGGGTGCTGGGCGCCTATGTGATCGCCTATGCCGTGTTCGAAGTGCCGTCCGGCGCGCTGGGCGACAAACATGGCTATCGCAAGGAACTGACGCGGATCACGCTCTGGTGGTCCTTCTTCACCGCCGCCACCGCGTTCGCGCGCAATTTCTGGCAGTTGGCCGGCGCGCGCTTCCTCTTCGGCCTCGGCGCGGCCGGGGCCTATCCCAATATGTCGGGCGTCCTCTACCGCTGGCTTCCCGCGCGCGAAAGGGCGCGGGGGCAGGGCGTGATCTGGGCCGCCAGTCGCCTCGGCGGCGCGCTTGCCCCGCTGCTGCTGGTGCCGCTACAGGCGCAGTTTGGCTGGCGCGCGGTTTTCCTGGCACTGGGCATCATCGGCCTGGGCTGGGCGCTCGCCTGGCGCGCCTTCTATCACGACCGCCCGTCGCAACAGCCGGGCATCACCCCGCAGGAAGTGGCCGAAATCGGCAGCGACGACCGCGTGGGCCATAGCGGCACCCCCTGGCGCAAGCTCCTCTCCCTGCCGCAACTGTGGCTGATCGCGCTCGCCTATTGCTTCTATGCCTTTGGCAGCTGGTTCTTCTTCAACTGGTTCCCCACCTGGCTGGTCAATGGCGCGCATTTCAGCGTGGCCGAAATGGGACTGTACGGCTCCATCCCCTTCCTGCTCGGCATCGTCGCCAATCTGGCGGGTGGGGTGCTCTGCGATCGGCTGGCCGACCGCATCGGCATCCGCAAGGCCTATAGCCGCATCGCCAGCGCCTGCCTCACCATCACGGCCATCCTGCTGGTGCTGATGAGCCTCGCCACCAGCAAGATCCTGATCGTGATATTGGCGGGCGCGGCCTTCGGCGTCATGGACCTGATGCTGCCCTCCGCCTGGGCGATGTGCATGTCGATCGGTGGCCGTTACGGCGGCACCGCGAGCGGCGTCATGAACACGGCGGGCAATCTGGGCGGCTTCGTCTGCACGGTGGTGATCGGCTATATGATCGGCACGACCGGCAACTACAGTCTGCCGGTGCAGGGCGTGGCGCTCATGGTGCTGATCGCGGCTATACTGTTCTCCCGGATCGACTGCACCAAGGGCTTCGACCAGAAGAGCGGACCTGCGGCGGAACCGGTGGTGACGATCTGAAGCGAAAACCCAACCCCCGTTCGGGCTGAGCCTGTCGACGCCCTTCGCTTTTCTTCCCAGATCGCGGGGCAGGGCAGCCCTATCCCCCGCGCCGCACCGTCTCGAAAAAGTCCGGCGCGCCCATCTGCCCGCCCTTCAACACCAGCTCCAGCCCGTCCAGTTCCGGCTCTGCACAATAGGCGCGCACCAGCGGCGCACCCCGTTCCAGCGGCGCGGCCCAGGCCAGCGCATCCAGCCCCATCTGCGCAACACCATGGCTGGACGTGTCCCCGCCCGCGAACAGGATCCGCCCGATCCCGGTCTGCCGCACCACGTCCCGACTGACCCGCCCCAGCGCCGCACCAATCGCCGCGCCTGCCGCCGGGACCTCGTCCGACAACGGCCCCTCGGCCGAATGCACCACCACCCGGCCATTGTCGCGCAGCGCTGCCACGGCCGCCTGCGTCAACCGGTCCTCTTCGCCCGGACTGCCGCCCACCAAAGCGCCGACATCCGCCGCGATCGTCGCAAACCCATCCCCGCGCGCCACGCCGATCTGCGCCGCCGTCACGGGCGAACAACTGCCACTCATCACCAGCAGTCGATCGACCGCGCCAGCGCGGGGCAGGGCGGCAGGCGGCGGCACGATCCCCTGCGCCTGCCATGCCCATATCATCGCCCGCGTGACGCCCGAACTGCCCACGGCGAAGCGGAACCGCGCGCCCTGATGCGCCAGCAAGACCTGTCCCACGGCTTGAAGGCTCGCTTCGTCCATCCCGTCGAACAGGATCGCGTCGTCGCCCTCGTCGACCGCGCGCAGGAACAGCGCCTCCGCATCCCCCGCCGCGATCCGGTCAATGGGCGCCAGCGCGATCCGCGCCTTCGTTTGCCGCGCCAGATGCAGCCGCATGTCGGCCTCGGTCATCGGCGTCACCGGATGCCGCGCCATAGTCGGATGCCGGTCGATCCGATGCACCACGCCCCCCGCCGCCGCGAACAGAGTGCCGAAGATCAGATAGCGCCCCAGATGCGGCGCGCCGATCAGGATCGGCACGATCCCGCCCAGCGCCGCCCGCCCGATCTCCAGCGCGCGCCCGATCGATCCGACCGTGGGGCTGCTGTCGAACGTGGAACAGGTCTTGTAATGCATGATCGGCGCGCCGCCCGCGCCCAGCGCCGCAAAAGCGCCCGGCAGATGCGCATCCATCCATGCGGGCGATTGGCTGCGCGCGTCGCCCGCCAGCCCGATCGCCCGCACATCGGGAAAGCGCGCCCGCAGCGCCTCGTCGGGCTGCCGCAGGAACAGGATCGCGGGCACTCCGCCTTCGGCCAATTGCTCCAGCACATCGGTCGACCCGGTAAAATCGTCGCCGTAAAAGGCGTAGAGCAGATCGGTCATGGCCATGATCCCGAAATATATCTCGTCATCCCAGCACAGGCTGGGATCTCAGGCGGCAGCGTAAAGCCCCGCAAGACCCAGCCCGCGCTGAGATGACCTAGGATAGTGAAGGCGCGTCAGCCCGCAAAGGCCGCCAGCGCATCGCGCAATTCCGGGTCCTGGCTTGCCGCCTCCGCCAGGTCGACGCCCGCCATCGCCGCGTCCCACGCCTGCCGCAGCGCGCGCACGCCCGCGCCCGGCCCACCGGGATGCGCCATGATCCCGCCGCCCGCCGCAAAGATCAGGTCGGTCGAACCCAGCGCGGCAAAGGTCGCGGGCACCTGCCGCGCCGACTGGCCGGACGAAAAGACCGGCATGATCTCGCAACCGGGATGGGGCGCAAGAAACATCGGCGTCAAACATTCGCGCGCCGACGCGATCACGCTTTCGTCGCTCTCGCAAAATTTATTGTCGATGCCGTTCACATGGGTGTGATCGATGCCCGCGAGCCGCCATAATTTCTGGAACGCGATATAGCTCATGCCGATCGCGGGCGACCGGCCCAGCATGCCCCAGCCATTGCGATGCCCATGGATCGGCAGTTGCGCATGCGCGCGCAGCATCTTCATCGCAGGCAGGCCGATGCTGTTCATGCTCGCCATGATGCAGGTGCCGCCTTCGCGCAGCACATGGTCGTGCCGCGCCAGCATCTCGTCCATGTCGCCGGTCAGGTTGGCGGCGAACATCACCTTCTTGCCGGTCCGCTCGGCATGATCATTGATGACCCGCATCACCGCGCTCACACGCGCGTCGAACGGGCAATGCGGCCCATCGGCCTGCAATTCGTCGTCCTTGATGAAGTCGACGCCCGCCTCCACCAGCCCACGCACCTGATCGGCGGTGGCCTCCGGCGACAGGCCCACGCTCGGCTTGATGATCGTCCCGATCATCGGCCGATGATAGACGCCCGCCAGCTTGCGCGTTCCCGCCACCCCGAATTGCGGCCCCTGATACCGGGTCAGGAAAGCGGGCGGCAAAGTCACGTCCACCAGCCGCAATCCGGAAAAGGCCTTCAGCTCCGACAGATTGCCGTTGATCGTCGCCAACAGATTGGGCAGCGAAACCCCGAAATTGGACAACGGCCAGGACAAGGTCACCTGCGCCCGCCGTCGCTTCCCATCGCCCCCGCCTTTGGGCAGGCCCGAGCCGGGTAGCGACGGCGTCGCGACCTCGCCCAGTTCGACCAACTGCTCGACCCGCGCCGCATGCGCTTCCCGCAATGCGTCCGTTTCGCCGGGCACGCGGACGAAGGTGCCGGTCGACTGCTCGCCCGCCATGGTCGCCGCCGCCTGGCTCAGCGGAAAGGCCGTCTCGATCTCATAGGTCGCATAAACGCGGTCCGTCATGCGCGGGCGATCTTGAAATAGGTGTTGTAACGCTCAAGCCCGACGCTGTGATAGGGCACGAACACCAGATTGCGGCCGCCCGTCTCCATCGCATAGTTGATACCAGACCCCGGCACCGGCGCCAGGGCCGACGGCAGCGGCATCGGCTGCTGCTCCAGTCCGGTCCAGGGGTTGAGGCCGACATACATCACCGCCCCGCGCATGACGGCGGCAATGTCGGGATTCCTGTCGTCGATGCTCAGCGTCCGCAGGGCTTGCGGCAGGGTCAGTTCCACGGTGTCGCCCGCCTTCCACGTCCGGTCGACCACGGCCAACGTCCCCGGCTGCACGCCCTGCGCCGCGCCGTTGACGCGTAATTGCGCGCCCTTCGCCCAGGCGGGAATGCGCAGCTTCATCGCGAAGCGCCCATTGCCCGGCGCGGTAACGACAAGGCGGGTGGTGTCCTCCGCCGGATAGCTGGTCTGCTGTTCCACCTGCACCGCACCACCGGGGCGATCCCATAGGACCGTGGACGGCGCGAACATGTTGACGACCAGCGCATCGTCGTCGTGGAAATAGAGGTTCAGCACATAATCCGCCACGCCCTGCACCAGCGTGCCCGAACAGCAGGGCCATTTCTGGTGATAATAGAGTTTCTCGGCTGCGGGACCATAGTTGGAATAATAGGGATATCCGCCGTCGCTGTCGGGCAGGCGGGTCGCCAGCATCGTGTTGTAGAGCGTCCGCTCCAGCCCGTCGCCATAGACCGGCTCGCCGGTGAAGCGCACCAGATAGCGGGCGAGCTTCATGTCGGCGAAACTGCCGCACGGCGTTTCGAAATGCGCCTTGGACGATGTCAGGCTCGCGGCGAGCTTGCCCTGGTGCAGTTCCACGAACTGCTCCTCCGGTCCCCAGCCGCCCGATGCGAAGCGCTGCGGCTCCATATAGGTCCAGGCATTGACCAATGCCTTGCGATATTTCTCGTCGCCCATGTGCAGATAGGCCTGCGCGCCCGAACTCAGCGCGATCGTGTGGCTATAGGCGTGCTTGGTCGGCAGCACGTCCTGCCCCGCCGCCAGCGGATCGAACCATTCCTTGTTCAGCAGATAATGGATCGCCATCTTGCGATATTTCTCGTCGCCCGTGATCTCGGCGACGTGGAACAGATTTTCGGGCAGCACATAGGTTTCGTCATAGGGCGGATCGACCTTGCCTACCCGATCACGCGACACGGGCGAGATATAGGGGCGGCATTTCTCGATCGTGATCGGCAGCAACGTCTTGGCCTGCTCGACCCCCGACAGGCGATAGGCGTCGATCAGGCCGACGACATATTTGTCCATCGTATAGGCGGCCCATTGGTCCTGCGCCTTGGGACCGGCATAGGGGTTCTTGGTCTTGGTGATGAACTCGCCGAAACCCTGCACCAATGCGGCGACCTTGGCATGGATCGCCTTGTCGCCGGTCGTGGCGGCGATGCGCGCCAGGCCCGACATATATTGGCCGAACGCCAGGCCGGGGACGAAGCCGTCGCGGTCATACCATCCACCCATGTCCGGGCCGGGCGCGGGCAGGCCCGCCTGCTGGCGAAAGACCTTGAGCGCCCGATCATTGTCCAACGCCAGATAATGGGCATGAATATGGTCATAATGCTGTTTGACGATGCCGCCGGTCAGCTGAACCGCGCCATAGGGAAATTCCTTGAGCACTTCCTTGCCCCGTCCGTTCGTCGCGGCGGCAAAGGCCATGCCGGACGCACCCAGCGCACCCAACGCGCCGGCCGCAGTGGTCGCGCAGGTGGCGCAATGCATGAAGCCGCGCCGCGACAGGCCCGGACCGTCCGTGGTTGCGTCCATGATCCCATGATCGTGCCCATCCTGATGCGCCTGGCTCATCCTGTCCCCGATTCTGCTTTGCTAAACTACGCTGTCTTGCGCTATGGATCGATTTAACAATATCATATGACTAATTGCAAGAGGAGGGAATGATGGTGAAGGGTTTTTGGGCGGCGTCGCTGATCTGTCTGGCCGTCGCGACCCCCGCTCTTCCTGCAAAAACGCAGACCTATCAATCCCGCGCCACCCAATTTGCGGACAAACCGGCCGTCGCCGTTGGCGTCTCCTGGTATCCCGAACAATGGCCCGAAGCGCGTTGGGACACCGACCTGACGCTCATGAAGGCGACCGGCTTCAACACCGTGCGTATCGGCGAATTCGCCTGGAGCGCGATGGAGCCGACCGAGGGCCAGTTCGACTTTAGCTGGATGGACCGCGCCATCGCCGCCGCCAAGCGCCATGGCTTCATGATCGTCATCGGCACGCCCAGCGCCGCGCCGCCCGCTTGGCTCACGCAAAAATACCCCGACACGCTGCGCGTCGATGAAAATGGCACACGCGCGGGCCATGGCGGCCGCCGCCATTTCTCCTTCGCCAGCGCGCGCTATCGCGACCTGTCCCGCCGCATCGCCGTCGAAATGGCGAAACGCTATGGCAAGGACCCGGCCGTCGTCGGCTGGCAGATCGACAATGAAGTCGGCCCGCCGTCCTTCGACCCCGAATCTATCGCCGCCTGGCACATATTCCTGAAAGCGCGCTACGGCACGATCGACAAGCTCAACCAACGCTGGACCACCCAATATTGGAGCCAGCATTATAACGATTTCGCCCAGATTCCCCTGCACGCCACCGGGCAGCAAAATCCCGGCCTGCTGCTCGATTTCAAACATTTCACCAGCGCCACCTGGACCGACTATGTCCAGAATCAGGCGCGGGCGATCCGCCCGCTGATCGACAGCCGCGCCTTCATCACCACCAACACCATGTTCTGGAACGCAGGCTTCGACCATTTCCAGATGCATCGCGATCTCGATATCGCCGCCTGGGACAATTATATTCAGGAAGGGCGGCCCGACTGGATCGCCAACGGCGCGAACCACGATCTGGTGCGCGGCTACAAGCGGCGCAATTTCTGGCTGATGGAAACGCAGCCCGGCCGCGTCGACTGGGCGTCGGTCAACCGCTCGCTCGATCCGGGGCAGACGCGCGAAATGGCGTGGCAGGCGGTGTCGCACGGCGCGGACGCGGTCCTCTACTGGCAATGGCGCTCGCCTGCCAACGGGCAGGAAGTCTATCATGGCGCGGTGCTCGGGCAGGACGGCCAACCCAACCCGATCCGCGACGAAATCGCCCGGACCGCCGGGGAACTGACCACCGCCGTACCGCTGCTGGCCGACACCCAGCCGGTGGGCAAGGTCGGCATGCTCTTTTCCTACGACAGCCGCTGGGCTATCGACCTGCAACGGCACAACAGGAATTTCGACCCGATCAAGGCGTTCACCGACACCTATCGTCCGCTGCGCACCGGGTCGCAGGGCGTGCATATCCTGTCGGCGGACGATGACCTGTCCGCCTATCCGCTCATCGTCGCGCCCAACCTCAATGTCATCACCCAGAAGCAGGCCGACCGCCTCGCCGCCTATGTCCGCGGCGGCGGCCAGCTTCTGCTCGGCGCGCGATCGGGCATGAAGGACGACGCCAACGCGCTCTGGCCCCAACGCCAGCCGGGACCGCTGGCCGACCTGCTGGGCGCACAGGTCGACCAATATTATGCGCTGGACGAAGCGGTCGGGGTGAAGGGCGCCGTCACCGGCACCGCCTCCGTCTGGGCGGAGGAGATCAAGCCGATCGCGCGCGATGTCGACGTGCTGGCCACCTACGACAATCCGAACGGCTGGCTCGACGGCAAGCCTGCGCTGGTGACGCGCAAAGTCGGGAAGGGTCGCATCACCTATCTCGGCGCATGGCTCGATCCCGCCGCGATGCAGCAACTGGCCGACCGCCTGCTGGGTGAGGCGAAGGTCGCGCCCTTGGTGCCCGGTGCCCATCCCGACCTCGAAATCAGCGAGCGGGCAGGGAAGGGCAAGCGCCTGATGATCGTCATCAACCACGGGAGCGAGGCCCGCCCGCTCACCCCACCGACCGGCGCGACATTGGCGCAAGGGCAATGGGCGAACGGCCAGATCCCCCCGCACGGCGTGGCGCTGTTTGAACTTCGCTGAACAGCCTCAATCCGTCATCCCAGCGAAGGCTGGGATCTTGGGCCATAACGCGCCAGACCCACCACGATCCCGGCGTCGACGTTGGAGCCGTGGGGGTCCGGCTCAATCTGTCCTACCCCTCATCCAGCCGCTACAATCGCTTCCACTCTTTCCGGCAACCCCCATTCTCGAAGACAGAAAATATCCTACCCCCGCAAGTTCATGTCAAAACCAGCGGGAAATGTGCGAAGTTAAGCGCGGCTTCTCTTACCAGGGCATCGACCGCGCCACGCTGATCCCGCGCACATCATGGGGCCATGTGCCGCTCACCGCGCAATAATGATGGTACAGCGCGCCCTTGGCATAGACGATCGACGGCTTGTGCGCGAATTTCTCGTCCACCGATCCCGGCGGCCCGGCGTCGACCAATATGGCGTCCACCTTGCGGAAATCGGTCAGGCTGTCCCCGACCGCCAGCAGATCCCGCGCTTTCCCATCGGTCGACAGGCCGAAATAGAACATCGCCCATTGTCCGCCATGCCGCAGCACCACCGGATCGCTGGCGAAGCGATCGTCCCACGCCCCCTTCGCTCCATTGCGCAGCAACGGGCTGGCCGGATGCCGCGTCCATGTCTTTAAGTCGCTGGATGTCGCCAGGCCCGTCTGCTCATGCCATGGCTCGCCCTTGGTCTTGGCGTTGTAGAACAGGTAATAGGTACGTCCGACCTTCATCAGATAGGGCTTGTAAAGCCCCCCTTCCTCCCACGGCGCGCCGCCATCGGGAAACAGGATCGGCGGCGTCTTTTCCCAGTGCATCAAGTCCTTGCTATAGGCCAGCCCGATCACCGCCGGCCCCGCCTCATACCCGGTGCCGGGATAGGCGTGCCAGGCGCACACATAATGGCCGTCCACCTTGATCAGCCGTCCCGGCGACATCAGGTCATTCTCGCGCAGGATCGACGCCGTCGCGATATTGTAGCGGGTGATCGGATCGTCGGGATCGCGCGCCAGGATGATCCCCTTGCGCCGCCAGTGGACCAGATCGTCGGACTCGGCCAGCCCCGTCTGATAGCCGGTCCCGTCCCAGCCGACATAGGTCATGCAGAACCGGCCCTCGTGGAAAAAGACGAACGGGCAATCGACCAGCTTCTCGTCGAACGTCCCTTTGACGCCCGATCCCGCCAGCACCAGCCGGGGATATTTATAGGGTGTGCGATAGGGCGCGATCGGGTCTTCCCCCACACCCTTCGCCAACGCGCGCTTGGTCGCCAGGCCACCCAGTCCCACCGTCGCCGCGCCGATAAAATGCCGTCGATTCACAGCCCCATCCTTCATTGGCCGGACGCCCGTTGCGCCAGCCCGCTCAGAAAAGTCGCCATCGTCAGATCGTCCAGCCGCCGTCGATATTGTGGATCTGCCCGGTCGTGTAGGTCGCGCCCGCCAGATAGACGACCAGGTCGGCGATCTCCTCGGCGCGCCCCAGCCGCCCGATCGGCTGCCGCGCGACGAAGGCGGACCGCGTCGCCGCATAATCTCCCTGCGCCGCCAGCCGGGCGTTGAGCGAGGGCGTATCCACCGTGCCGGGGCAGATGGCGTTGCACCGCACGCCCTGCGCCACATGATCCGCCGCCACCGCCTTGGTCAGGCCGATGACCGCCGCCTTGGTCACGCCATAGACGAAGCGGTTCGGCACGCCCTTCACGCTGGATGCGACCGACGCCATGTTGATGATCGCCCCGTCGCCGCGCGCGATCATGCCGGGCAGAACGGCGCGGACCATCCGCGTCATCGCCTTGACGTTCAGCGCATAGGCGAAGTCCAGATCCTCGTCCGACGCCTCCAGCACCGTGCCGCCATGCACCACCCCCGCACAGTTGAAGAGGATATCGGCCCGCCCGGTCAGGGCGGCCGCCGCATCTATGGCGTCCTTGCTCAACACGTCCAGCCGCGCCGTCTCGACCCGCTCGCCCGCCAGGTCGGCCAGCGCGCCTTCATCGATGTCCGTCGCGATGACATGCGCCCCGGCCTCCATCAGCGCCAGCACGGACGCGCGCCCGATGCCATGGGCGGCGGCGGTCACGAGGGCGGTCTTGCCCGACAGGTCGATCATATGTTTCTCCTTAAACCCTTGGCCTTAAACCCCTGGCAGCGCCGTGCCGGGCTGCATGTTGGACTGGTAACAGGCCTCGACCAGCGCCATGGTGCGCCATGCGTCCTCGACATGGGTGGCAAGCTGCGCATCCTCCCCCGCCGCGAAGCGCTGCACATTCGCCATCGGCCCGATGAACGCGTCGGGGAACCACGCACCGGTCAGCGGCACCTGTTCCCACGGACCCCCGCTCTTCGCGATCCACAATGCATCCGGCTCGCCGGTCGGATAGTCGAGCAGCAGGCCCAGCTTCACCATCGCCGCGCCCTTCGTTCCTTCGACGCGGAACGACGCATCCTGAAACTGCCGTCCGAAATCATGATGATGGTTGATCGACAGCGTCACCCGCAACGTCGACCCATAATCCAGTATCGCGCTGGTCCGCGTATCCGCCAGGACACTGGATGGATGCCCATAACTGCGCGCGAACACCCCCTTGGGATCGCCGACCAGCGCCCGGATCATGTCCAGATAATGGATCGAATGGGACACGATCTCCACCCGCGCATTGTCGTTGAGATGCGGAAAGAGATGCCAGGGCGTCACCAGATTGAGATGCACCTCGATTTCCACCAGTTCGCCCAGATCGCCGCGCGCCACGGCGTCCGCCACCGCCAGCATCATCGGCGCATAACGTAATTGGAAATTGACCGCCGCGATCAGGCCACGTGCCCGGCACATCGCCCGGATCGCGCTCGCCTCCTCCAAATTCAGCCCCATCGGCTTTTGCAGCAGCACGCTTGCTCCTTCGGGCAAGGCCGCCAATATCGCCCGATGCGCGACCGGCGGCGCGGCGACATCGAACACGGCGTCCTGCGCGGCGGCCTCGTCCAACGACCTGAACACGCGCGGAATGTCCCACGCCTCCGCCAACGCCTTCGCCCGCCCTGCATCGGTGTCGAACAGCCCGGCCACGGCAAAACCCGCCTTGCGATAGGCGGGCAGATGCGCGTCCTTCACGATCCCGCCCGCGCCGATGATGACGATGGGCCGGGGAGCGGACGGCATCGCCCAGCTTTGCCGCAGCGCCCTCACAGGATCGCCTCCGCCGCAGTTTGCGCCTGCGCCAGCAATGCGCCGGTCGGCACGTCGCTGGTCATCGCCTTGCCCAGCATATCGTCCACCACATGACTGATCGCGGCCAGATGCGGCGTCGGCGGCATCGTGCGGGCATGCGCATGCAGCCAGTCGAGCTTGTGATAATAGGGGATCGTCGCATTGATGTCCGGATCGTTCCAGCTCGACCGCCGCACCCCGATAGCGCCCTCCGTCGTGGTCAGCTTGTCCATCGGCGCGCTCGCCAGATGGCGCAGGAAATTCCAGGCCAGCGCCTTGTTGCGCGATCCCGACCCGATCCCCAGCACCCAGAAGACGTTCAGCGACACGCTCGTCCCGCCGGGGCCGGCGGGCAGGGGGGCAACGTCGACCAGGCCGCGAACCTTGCTGTCCTCCGCCGTATCGGCATAGGCGGCAAAGCCGAACCAGTTCGCCATCATCGCGACCTTGCCCTGCGCGAACAACATGCCCGACGCCACGCTGTCCGTCTCGCGCGCACCCGGGGCGACCGCGCGCGCATCCCCCGCCAGCGCCCGCAGATAGTCCAGCGCCGCATGGGCCTGCGTTGACAGGAAATCCGGCCGTCCCCCTGCATCGAACGGCTCGCCGCCGCGCGACCAGATATGGATGCAGAAATCGTAGAATCCGTTATGCCCATCGGGAAACTGCGCCAGCACCGTGCCGTAGCGTTCCTCTTCCGGCCGATGCAGCACACGGGCGGCGGTATGAAAATCCGCCCATGTCTGCGGCACGGCCAATCCCGCCTCGGCCAGCAGATCCTTGCGATAGACCAGGCATTCCGGCCCGTCATGGTAGGGCATCCCCCAATAGCCCCCGGCAAAGTGCTGCATCGTCGTCAACGACGGCGACCAGGCGTTGGGAAAATCGGCGATCGGCGCGCGCGCCATGAGTGGCGTCAGATCCTCCAGCAGCCCTTCGCCTTGCGCCTGCGCCAGCCAGTCGGTCGCCATGAAGGCGATGTCCCATTCGCCGGTCGCCAGTCCCCGCCGCGCGATGATCGCGTCATGCAGCGGATTGAGGTCCATCGCGACCGGCTCGATATCGGCCTCTATCCCGGCGGTCGCGCGGAAATCCGCGAACTGCTTGACGATGGCGCTCTCGAACGGCCCGAACCGCCGTACCGCAATGCGCAGGGTGGGCCTGCTCATGCCGCGCCTCCCTTGGGCCGCCGCGCCCGTCCT